>DASVSA010000307.1:0-33321 GCA_036388335.1 Longimicrobium sp.
TGCTCACCGAACAACATCCGCGACTCGGAACAATCCGAGCGACTTCGGGCAAAGCGGTGACCGGCAGCCATTGAAAGGGCGGTCGCTATCTCCTCCAGCGCCAGTTCTGCTTCCGGATCCCGGCTCTCCAGCTGGAGCCGCAGGTAGTCCGAGCAATCGAACAGGAACGCACTCAGTACTGCCCATGCATCGGAGTTGAAGCGGATGGCATTGAGCGCGGCGCGCACTCCCTCCACCTCACGGACGAGCTCCGCAGCGGGCGACTCCGGATGCGCGAACGGGATTCCTTCCTCAGAGGCCAGCAGGTGGCCGACGGCCGCGTTCACTACCTCGCGGTCTGCACCACGCAGTCGGCCGAGCGCGTACGCGAACCGAGGGACTGCGGCGCGAAAGCTGTCGAGGAGCCCCACGCATGCACCGAGGTCGCCACCTGCTCCTTCCGCTGTGACGACCCCGCCTGCTGCGACTGGTACGCCGGCGGTGCGAAGCTGCAGGCCGATCTTCCGAACGTCGCTGTTCCGCCGCGCGAGCACCGCGATGTGAGCAGGGCGGATTTCGTCGTTCGCCAACCAGCGTTGTACCTGCCCCACGATGTGAACCTGCTCCGCCGGGTCAGAGTTCGCTTCCGCTACGCAGACCGCCGGCTCCGGTCCAGTGACTACACCCTCACACTCGCGCCAGTAGCGATGGAACTCCTGGCTCGTGTGCTCGGGGTCCGCCATCAGCGTCGCCAGCTGGTTGGCGGCGGTGACGATCCCGCGGCTTGAACGATAGTTGATACGCAGCTCCACCTCCTCAACCCCGCCGAGGTGTGCGAAATCGGCTGCGAACTCAGCCACGTTCTCAGGTGCAGCGCCGCGGAAGCGGTGGATGGATTGGCGCGCGTCCCCGACTACCCAGGGTGGATTGTGCGGGCCACAGACCTCTTGAAGCAATCGGGCGATGGATCGTCCAACGTCCTGGTACTCGTCGACCAGCACCCACCGATAGGTGCGGCGTACCTCCTCGCGCGCATCTGCGCGATCTCGGAGGATTTGGTAGGGCAGCAGGATAAGGTCGCCGAAGTCCACCGCACCTGACTCACCCTCCACCCGCTTTGCCACCTCGTACGATCGGTACAGCGCGAGGAACTGGACTGCTGCCTTCCGAGAGTCCGAAGCCTCCGCATTGTCGGGCGCCGTCCACTGGGCGATCTCTGCCTCCAGAGAATCCGGTGAGTGAAGCCCGTTCTTCAGGTGCGAGAGATGGCTGATCGCGGCCAAGGCCGTCTCCCGTGGGTCCTGCAGCTTGAGCAGCCGTGGACACGGGGCGGTGCCGAGGACCCGGAGGAGGAGTTCCTCCTGCGCCGGCGGATCCATGATCCTTGGCTCAGCGCCCAGACCTACGTGCTTCCCGTACTTCTGGAGGAGTTGAGCTCCGAAACCGTGGAACGTGGAGAGCGTCATCCGCGAGGCAGCTTCAGCACCGTGTACCTTCGCGACGCGCTGGCGGAGCTCGTCGGCAGCTTCGTTCGTGAACGTCAGCACCAGAATGTCGCGCGCAGTGGCGAGGGCGCGTCCGTCCGCTCCCGGGGCGAGCAGGAATCCGATCCGTTCTACGAGAGTCGTAGTCTTTCCCGTCCCCGGTCCGGCGTTCACCAGGACGGGGTGGCCCACCGCGCGAACCGCTTCCGCCTGTTCTCTGTTCTCCTCGCGCGGCTGTTGTGGCCGCTGCGCGTCGTCCACGCTGGTGACGCCACCGGTGCGCACGAAGCGCCGGAATCCTTCTGCCAACTGTACGCGCACCAACTCGATAGGCAGATCGAGGTGGGCTGCGATGTGCTCCGAGCCCCACGCGGGCATACGGCGCCACAGGTCGAACACCGCTTCGGCCGGGCAGAGCAGTTCCGCGGCGAAGGCATTCGCTTCCGCCTCCTCACGCGCGTTCCGGCTGTACCTGGCGGCGGACGCAGCCGGATTCCCCCACGCCCCCGGTTGAAGCATGGCGTTGGTGCCGTCCACACGGTCGAACAGATCGCTGTGCTGCGCGATGTGTCCGAGCTCATGCGCGAAGACGAGCATCTTCTCGTGCCGACGGTCTGGATCGTCCAGGCCGGGGTCATAGAGAAGGAGCCCCTCCTTGAGCGAGAGCGCCGCTTGAGCCCCGCGAAGCATCCCCCCGCGGTCCGGCTCGACGTCGACTTCCGCAGCATCGATCTGGGCCAGGATGTGTTTGAGGAGCTCGCTCGCAGGAACAGCGGCGCGGTCGCCGACCCACAAGAGGTCTTCCGTGGGAACGCTGGTTGAGGCTGCCGCGGCGCGCGTGGGTTGGAAGGTGAGGCGAACCAGCTGCGCCACCTGTGTGGCCGAATCCAGGAACCTCATCGTGCCTCTTCGTGGTACCCGCGCCACGTTTCCGTACGATCGGACTTCAAGCCCGCACGTTCCACAACCTCCAAATATGTCAGTGGCTCCGCAGGTTGCGCGGTGTCCGACGATGCGAGGACTGTCGCTCCGTGTGGCTTGAGGAGTACCGCGCGCACCTCCTCGATCGCCATACCGAACGCAGCATGGGCCCTGCGCGCCAGCTCCTCTGCCGCTCGGGGTGGTACAGAGAGGCACTGCCCCAGGCCGTGGAGGAATGCCGTCGTTACGTCGAGGGCGCTCGCGATCTTCGACGCCCGCAAGCCTGTTTGAACCCTGAGGAGTTCCAGGATGGTTCCGGGCGCGCCGGAGGGCACGGCCGCCACTGCGGCCGTGCCCTCCACCGTGTCCCCGCCTGCTTCAAGCAGCCGGTAGCCGTGTGTCTCCAGCAGTTCGTGCGTGCGCGTCGCGGACGCGGCCATCGCGTCGGGGTCCGGATCGGACCCGAGTTCTTCATCCAGCATCGCGGCCACGAATGCACGTACGTCTTCGGCGTAATCCGGGTACTCCCGAGCGATGCGCCCGGCTACGGATAGATCCGCCTCCTCCTTCCACGCCTGTTCAATTTCCTCAAGCAGCGCCTCCAGGCGCGCGGATTCAAGGTCCTTCATGGGTATGCTCCTATGCATTAGAGAGGCAGGTGTCGTTGTCCTGATGCGCTGGCTACCCGGAACGCCTACCTCGTTTCGGCTTCGAGCCACGCCGCGCCGGCAGCTTCTCGATGCAGGCACCGATGAAGTCCCGGTCGAAGAGGCCGTACCGTTCCGAGCGCGCTTCCTTCAGCATCTCGAGCTGGGCATCCCGCCGGACGTTGTAGATGCGGTCGCGCGTGATGCCGAGTCGATCCGCCAGCTCTGTGATGGGGGTCGGTTCACGCTCAGCGAACCAGAGGTCCTCCAGCACCTCGCGCTCTACACCGACCCTGCTGCTGCAGACCCGCTGCATCCGCTCCCAGAGCCATACTTCGACACCATCCCCGTTTCCGGCAGTGAACATCCCATCGGCGGTGTCGATGTCGAGCGGGTCGTGCTGCGCATCCTCGGAGTCGTCGCGCCGCAGGTACGCGGCTGCGCGCTCACGCTTCACCCCCTCCAGGTTTCGTCCCCACTCGCTACGCCGAGCATCTTTAAGGCGCCCCGCGCAGAACGCCCCCCAGCTGGAGATCGCGCTCTTGTTCGTGTGGAGTTGCTCCATGACAAGCAGAAGCCCCGCTTGGAAGAGGTCCTCCGCTGTCTGGCGGTGCTGCCCCTGCGGCACCAAATCCTCAGCCATTTTTCGCATCCGCTGCAGGTACGGATATCGGATATTCGGGTACTTGCCCCCTGTCAGGATGAGCCGGTCGAGCGTGCGGCGCGCCTCTTCGGTACGACCACCCCTGCTCAGGCGCCGGATGCAGAGAACGAGCACCTCGGCGGGAACTGTCGTGGGGATCGCATGGGCGATCGCCTGCAGGTAGCCCGCGGAGTCCATGGCCAGGAGAACCCCAGCATGTGCCTCGAAGGCAGCCACACGTTCCTCTTTCGACCCGGCCCGCACCGGATCGCTCTCCGTTCGTTCTGTTAGCGGTTCATCCATTTTCGTTCTCCATTTTCACCTCCTGCACGTGTTTAGCGGACCAAACCAGCGCACCGCATAGGGGAGATGCTCCCCCACAGTCTCCTATACGGCACTACGGCACCCGGTGTGGAGACACAATCTCCGCCAACGCGAAAATGGCTGGCCTCCACACACGCCGTCCATTTGCCGTTCCTGTGATTGGGAGGCGGACGAATGCCCGCCGGACCTGAACACCTAATCAAGGAGCACGCAGATGCACCCCAACGATAAGCGGCCGTCGCCCGCCAAGCCCGAGCAGTTCATCATCCACATCGATTCCGAGCAGTACAAGGTGGAGCGCGCGGAGATGTCTGTGCGTGAGCTGCTGCAGCTCGCGGGTGAGAACCCCGGCGAGACGTCCCTGGTCCTCCGGCACGGCAACGACCGGCACAAGTACGCGAGCCTCGACGAGGTCGTGCAGATGAAGAACGGCCTGCACTTCGTCGTCTACCACAACACCCCCACCACAGTTTCCTGATGTACGGCCCGGACCGCCTACTGAAGGATCTGGCGGAGATGGGCCACACGGTCGAGCGGGTGGCCGGCGCAGACGGCAACGTCTACGCGGTCATCCGCGGCTTCGTGGTTCCGCTGGGTCGCTTCGCCGACCGAGAGATCGATCTCGGTCTCCTGGCCACCCCAGACTTTCCGCGCACGGTGGGATCGTCCCTGCACGTCCGAGCAGACCCTCAACTGCTGGAATACGGATACGTGCAGGACGTCCGAAACATCATTCAGAGCCCGCTTGGGCCAGAGTGGCGCTACTGGAGCCACAACTTCGGCTGGACGGACGGAGAGCGTTCGGCCCGCCGCCTGCTTTCACAGATCAACGGGATATTCGCCCATGCATGACGAGCGTTTGGCGGAGTACGGTGTGGCGCTGGCGGGTGCCGTAAATGCGGCGGCCACTTCCCACCTGGTGCGCGAGGACGGCGAGGAGGATCTGCTCTTCGCCCTGTGGAGCCCGTCGCGCGGGACCCACCGGCAGACTGCCCTGGTGCATACGCTCGTACTTCCTGAAGACGGTGAGCGCCAGCGTCATGGAAACGTGAGCTTCAACCCGGCCTACTTCGAGCGCGTGTGCAGCGAAGCAGCGCGGGGTGGCTGCGGGATCGCCTTCCTGCACAGCCACCCCGCGCCCGGTTGGCAGGGGATGAGCCGAGACGACGTGCGGGCCGAAAGCAGGATGGCGCCCGCTGTGCTCGGCTCGACCGACCTCCCCCTGGTGGGAATGACAGTGGGGGAGGACGGGACGTGGAGCGCGCGCTTCTGGGAGCGGACGGCACCGCGCACCTACGACCGCAGGTGGTGCGCTGCGGTGCGGGTGGTGGGAGACACGCTCCGTGCGGACTTTGCGGACCACCTGGTACGCCCGCCGGAGTGGCGGGAAGAGTTCAAGCGCACATTGACCGTGTGGGGCCTGGAGACCCACTCCACGCTTGCCCGCCTGAGCGTTGGGATCGTCGGGCTCGGGAGCGTCGGGAGTGTGGTGGCCGAGGCGCTCGCCCGGATGGGTGTCGAGCGATTCGTGCTGATCGACTTCGACGAGGTGCAGCGGCACAACCGCGACCGCTTGCTGGGCGCCGGCCCGCGGGATCTGGGGCGCCTGAAGGTCGCGGTGGCAGCGCGCCAGATTCGGCACGCTTCTACGGCGGCGAGGGTGGAGGTGACGCAGGTTCCTCATGCGGTCACTGAAGAAGCCGGCTACCGTGCGGCTGTGGACTGTGACGTGCTCTTCAGCTGCGTCGACCGGCCGTGGCCGAGACAGGTCCTCAACCACCTCGCCTACGCGCATCTCATCCCCGTGATCGACGGCGGCATTCAGGTTCGCTTCCGCCACGGCCGCTTCGCTGGTGCGGACTGGCAGTTGCAGACGGTGCGTCCCGGTCGACCGTGCCTGGAATGCCTCGGCGCCTACAGCACCGGAGATGCGGCGACCGAACGGGAGGGCATGTTGGATGACCCTTCTTATCTCTCCGGTCTCCCGGCAGACCACCGCTTCAAGCGGAACGAGAACGTGTTTCCTTTTAGCGCCAATCTGGCCGCGCTGGAAGTGCTCCACTTCGTGGCCCTGGTCAACGGAGAGCGCGGTATCGAAGCGGGCGTCCAGCGATTCCGTACGATGCCTGGGATTCTTGAACCGGTTGATGTGAGCGTCTGCAAGGAGGGTTGCGACGCCGCAGATTTGATCGGGCAGGGCGATCGGTGGTTCTCACTGCATGGACAGCTTGATCACACCGCATCGCTTGCACGGGAGCGACAGCGGAAGGCCAGAGCCGCAGCGTAATGTGCGTCCAGACTTCTGCACAACAGGTGCTACGCACGAGTACGGACCGCCACGCCAAGCTCTGAGCTCGGGGCCGGCGGTCCGCCGATTTATCTATGTTAAAGAACCAACCGGTCTTCGATAACTCACATTGGCAATCGGCACCACGTGCACGGCGGAGATCCTACGTGTCCGGTCCCAACCCATTCCTCAAGAGATCCTGAGACCAGAGTCCGAGCCTGTCCGCGAGTATCAACACGTAGCCCTCTCATTGGGCTTGATCCAAAATCTCGAACAGAACCAGATCAGAGCGCGTGGCACTACCGGAGAGGTTTCATGCCCAGCTCCCGAAGGAGCCGGCGAAGTGCCGAACGGTTAAGCGAACGGCTTCGTTCCCCAGCGATTGATTTGGGGAGCCCCGTCGGCCGGAGGGACTGATCGTTCTGCTGAGGAGGAGTTACACGGAACGACTGCTCAGGAGGAGGAGTGGCGCGGGCTGACTGATTACACTTGCGAACCGAATCAATCAGCTGCGCTTCATCGAACACCCAACCATTGGTCTTACCCAAGGTGGAAAACCCGTTTTTCGACTGAGCACGAGGTGCAGTCCGACTGACGTCGCCCGGTTCCGTAGGCATCGGCCCTCTAGGAGTGCGGAGGTGATCGGTGTGTATGGGATACCAGCGAAACTACTCTGCGAAAGTTCATCGCAACACCCTTTCCTCCGGAAATTGTTGGAGGTGGGCAGCGCTCCGATGAAACATGATCGTTCCGCACTGTTCTGGCTCGGCGGTCACCTGCCGGGTACGGCATCACCTACACATCATCTCCGCAGTCGCAGCTGCGATCTCTCCGGCAGAGTCTTCTGCAAAGCTAAAGCGACTCCTTGCGCGCCGCTCGCCGTCGCGGGACAGAGTGGACTGGTGGACACGGGTGCAAGGCTACTCACTGGACGGTGATGCGGGGGGCCTCGAGGAGTGCATCGTTGCTCCTCTGCGAAGCATCGTGGGCGCTCACGACGCGCGGTGTGCGGGTCTCACCACACGCTGCAACTATTTTCTGGCGCAGATCTCATGGTGCAATTATACTCACAAAGTGAGCGGACGAGGGTGCGCGGGCGGCTGTGTGCGGGGGAGTGCCTTCGGGCCGGATCGCCCCAATCCGCCGTACGGTGAGTCGTCCCACGGCACGGTGGACGATCCCAACTCCAATCCTTGGCCCCGCACCTGTTCACGCCCGGCGCGTCCCCTCGACGCAGTGCCAGGTGCAACGATCTGGCACCACCCGAGCAAGTCTGGACCGACTTGTGGCAGGGCGGACTCCTAGATGCGTATGTCACGCTTCCTCGGTCGTGATTCTGCCGTCACCCCCAGCTTCCGTTGGCCCTTTCCGCCACCCCAGAGGTTCGCCATGAGCAAACCGCAGCCCAAAAAGGAACGCCCGCGTTTCCGCATCTGCATTCTCTTGATTGCCCTCCTCTGCGCCGGCGCTCCTCGGCCGAGCCCGGCACAGACGAGCCCGGCGCGGCCGAGCCCGGCACAGCCCGTCCCGAGGGAGGGATGCGACTCCGCAGGGTTCAAGCCGGAGGTCTACGCCCACCTGCTCCAGCGACAGTTCTCGAGTGTCGTCAGCACACAGTCGGGCGCGGTTCTCAGCAACTTCGCCGCGATCGACCTCAAAGACGGCCAGGCATCGTTCGCGGGAACCACCATCCTGGGTGGTGGCGTGGTGCTCGCGACGAAAGTGAGCGGCGGCGCGACCGATGGTCTCGTGCCGATCCTCCGTGGGAGCGAGTTCAACGCGGGCGTAGGAGTCGGCGCCCAGCTTCACCTGCTCAGCCGGAAGAACTCACCAAGCTTTCGTCGCCTCGGTACCTGGATCGTGTACGACACCGATACCTGCCACCGCTACGAAGCTACGGTGGCTGCAGCCGACCGAGACACTCTGTACCGCGCGCTGGAGAGAAAAGGGGGGTTTCTGCAAAAGACCCGCGAGCTTGATCTGATCCGTTTTGGAAGGCGCTTGGCGACGCTTAGAACGGAGCGCGACACCCTCGCTATCACAAAGGTCGACATCCCCGTCGCCCGGCTGCGTAGCGACAGCCTTTCCGTCGAGATCGAGAAGGCAGTGTTTGACTCCGCGTCGAGAGCAGCCCAGGTGATTCCTGGGCCGGAGACACAACAAGCCAACGCGCTCCGTCGTCGGAATCAGATACTCGAACGAGCCCGCGACAGCTTGAAGTTGGTGGGATTCAACATGGGCTGGATCTCGCTTGAGTACCGGGTCGACAACGTCGGGTTCCGCCTTTTCGACCCGACGGCAGCCATAGAGGTTCAAGTCAGCAAACAGTCGTTCGCGACCCACTCCGCCGGTGTTCGGTACTCCCGCTACCATTTCTCCTCAGCAGCCTACGAGACGGACTTCTGGTCCGTATCCGCGCTGGTGTCGCGGGGACACAACTTGGCCGAGCTCTCGAAGTCCGAAATCACGGATCGGAGTTCGTTCGTGTCCGGTTCCACGGAACGGATCGCCGAGAGGAAGTACACGGTGCATACAGGCGATTACCGGAGGGGGGTTACGACGTTGACGCTCGCGGGCGACTACTACCGCTTTCTGTTCAACAGGAACCAGGGTGCCGTCCACGTATATCCTTCCGTCGCGCTCCAGGACGGCGGCCCGACGGTGTACAACGCCGGGTTCGGATTCCTCATCACGGCCCGCAAATCCGCCCAAGATGCGAGCGTGCTCAACGCCGAACTGTTCTACGATCTCACGGACCTGACGAACGCTCGCGATTCGGAGGACGACCTCTTTGAGCGGAGCGGAATCGGGCTCCGGCTCTCCTTCCCCATCACCTTTCGCCCGGAGCTCTAGCGTATGCCCACGAAAGAAAAGAACAGCACGATAATGGCGGTCCAGTACCGGGCGGTGTGTGATCGGGGCGACTACAAAGGGAAGTGGCAAACCAGTGAGGAGGCCGCCGCCGGGGACGCGAACCGCCACGCAGAGCGCCCCGGCAAGGGTGACCATGTGATCAGGATCGTGATGCGGCAGACCAGCAGCTTTGTATTCTCAAAGTGAGACGCGGCGGGTCCGGATCCGGGGCCGCGGGCAGATGGCATCACACGGGATCGGGAGGCGGCGGACGCGGTCGCGCCGATGACCTTTAGCCACCGGTCTGTTTGCCGGATCCCCATGACCAAGGAGACGCCCGGGGCGGCGCCGCGCGAACGCGGTGTCGCCCTTTCGTCCTCCAAGCCGAACCCTGCTTCCCTGTGCGGGGCTTGGCGGCCACCCGGATGACAGCGGAACGGACGCGAACGGCGGACTGGAGAGCGACGGCAGGGGGGCGACGAGCACGGCACGTAGGGCACGCGCCCCGGGGCGGGGATGCAGTGGAGGGGGGAGTCCCGAACATCGTTCTGTGAGGTAGCGGCCGGCCATCGTGAGGGACACAGGGTGTACGAACTAAAACATAGTTAGTAGGGGTGATCGTTGGTACAGCACAACCTAGCGCCCGCAAGATATCGGTGAATCGGGGTGAGGTTGGTAAGAGATCGCTGGCGTCCGCAGATTCGTCTCGGGCCAGAAGAAAACAGAGTTGGTAAGGGAAGGCGAGTTTCATGTACAAGGATGATGAGGATTTCCCAGTGTGTTCGGGTCGTTCCGCCGATTGGTGCATACCAAGCCAGCGCGAGCAAGTCTCGCCTCTGGATCGTGTAGCATCAGCGCCTCGGTCCGTCAGTTCCGGATCGAGGCGCTGATGTAACCTTCAGACGAGATCTATTCTCCCGTGTTCCGGACGTAGCTACCCCGAGGAAGGAGCGCGGGGTAGATCGCTGAGCCTCGCTGTTTCGCTTCAACATCTATCGAAGCAACTCGCGTAGTGTGCCGACCTCTACTTCCCTCCTCCCGTACGACCATCGCGTGACCGCTCGTGATGAATCGGAAAGGAATTCACGAGCAGCATCGATCCTGTCCTGAGCATACCGGAGCCACACGGACTCAAGGTCACAGTCGGTCAGGAGAAGCTTAAGCCCCGCGCGGCCCGCCTGTTGCCGGGCGAGTGTGAGGGAGTGTTCACTGTCGTCGTATGCGCCTACCGCGCGTTGTACCTGGGCACGAGTGATAAAGGCTCTTGCGACATGATGCAGGCTATCGGCCTGCTGTAGCAGGTCGAGCGCGCTATGACTCCAGGACAATGCCTCATCCACACCGCCACGGAGATGCGCTGCCCTCGCGAGGATCATGTGACACAATCCCCTGTCCAGCAGGATCTTTCGTTCCTCGGCCCAGCCGAGGATCGTCCGTGCACGATCTTCCACCTCTTCAATCCTGCGCTGATCGAGCAACAGGTCGCAGTACTGACAGCCGCGCAACGAATAAAGGATATGGAAGCCGTGGCCACGCGCGGCCTCTCTATGCTCTGCCTCAGCAAAAAGCTCCAGCGCCTGTTGGAAGCTACCCAGCTGGTGCGCGACATACCCAAGCCCGGCGCGGCTGACAACACCGGCGAGACCATCGCTGCTCTGATCCGCGAACGTGACGCTGCGTTCGGCGTTCACGTGGGCTCTCGGTAGCTCACCCATAAGGACGTTCAGCTCCGAAAGGTTGATCGCATTCAGTACTGCGTCCTTCCACTCCCCCCGTTCGGCTCGCAACGCAGTGGCAGCTTCCGTCGCCTGCACGGCCTCTGAAAGCCGTCCAATCGCCCGCAGATAGAAGCCGGCTCGGTTGAAGAGCCTGACCTGAATGTCTTCCGCCAATCCGGAGATGAGACGATCCCAAGGCGAGACGAAGAAGCCAGAGAGGCAGGCAAGGTCAAGGGCTACTGAACCGAGGGTGCGGAAAGCGAAGAACTGTTCGCCGCGTTGGATACGGCGTTCGTACACATCGCGGATCGCCTCCTCCGCGAATCCCCCTTCCCGCCCGTGGCGGACAGCGGCGTAAAGCGGATCCATGGTCACCAGCGTTTCTGGAAACTCTGGCGTGGTGGTCGTCAGGTACCTGTAGAGCCGCTCATGCCCTGCCCTCCACGCGTCGGGGTTGGTACGGCGCACTTCCTCTCCAAAGTACTCCCGGACGAGCGGGTGCGCGTCGACTTCGTGAGGATCGGCGGGGGATTGTTCTGAGACGAGCGTGGCGCGCCGGAGCACGGCTAACGCGGCGTTCCATGGGCGCGTACCCTCCGGCAGGGTGTCGGTCAGCCCAGCAATCAGGGGAGGCTCCCGGAGCGCGCGGAGGATGTCCGCGTGGGCGGGGCGGTCGAACAGACCCAAAAGCCGTAGAACGCTCAGTTCAGGCCTGCCCTCAAACCATTTTCTATACGCCCGCAGCACGCGCCGCGCATGGCCGCCCGCGCGGGGCTCGTCCAAGAGAGGACCTACCTCCCTCCAGCGGCGTGCGTCTGCTTCGCACACGTCCGTGAGGTAGTTGCCCAAGAGAGTGAGCGCGAGGGCGTGTCCACCAAAAGCGCGTGAGGCATCCTCCAGGTCTGCCGGATCGTTAGCGACGATGCCCAACGATAGGAGCAACTCGGCACCCGCACCCGGATCGAGTGTGTCCAGCTCCATGTGATGCACTGTAGAGGGGTCGAAGTGCATCAGGTCCGCCACGGGCAACCTGCTGGTTACGATGCAGAGCCCCGGGTTGTCGGCCGCCAAGTTCAGCAGCAACGTTCCGATAGCACGCTCCTTGAGCCGACCTTCCTGTGGCCCAGGTCCGTACTGGAGCGGCTCCAGCCCGTCGAGAACCAACAGGGTGCGCTCGGCGCGCACGAGACGGGCGAGCCTCTCACCTCGTTCCCACGGCGAACCCTGCGTCGGGTGCGGATCGCCGAACGCCCGCAATGCGGCTTCCATGAACGGATCCGCCGGGGCATCCTGATCGTGTGTTCCTTGACTGTAGAAAGACCACGCGAATACCCGTGTCGCACCGTTGTACCGTTCAGCGGCCAGATTGGCTAGCCAGCGGTTGATCAACGCTGTCTTTCCAACTCCGCCTCCCGCCGCGAACACAAGTACGTGCGCCGCGGGATCGTTCCAGGCATCCTCCAAGCGACCCAGTGCATCAGCGCGGCCGAAAAGCTCGCGCCTTGTAACCGGCATTCGGGAGAGGGAAAGCAGCTCCGGTCCTGGGATTGCGCGCCATCCCATGGGAACACCGAGGAGAGATCCTGTTTCCGCTTCTGCCCTCTCCTTCCATTTCCGGAGCAGATCGACGGTGAATCGTTCGGGGTCGCGGTCGACCAGGGTTCCGCAGGTCTCACACAGCCACATCCCGTTGTCTGCCCCTCCACGCTCGGCCGCGCTGAGGGACGGATCATAACGGGGACCGCCGGACGCGGCAGCGGTGATGTGAGCCGCGACTCCTACGATCACCGCCTTGTCAGATGATTCATGGGGACCGCTGGTCTGAGCACGACAACGGGAGCAGTGGTAGCCGACCCGTTGTGCCAACACCCGCTTGATCTTGAGAGGGAACTCATCACGATTGGGTGTGCTCACAACAGACCTGGGTTGGAAGGGACTTCGGTGGTCCAGCTTGCGGAAAGCGTTCAAAAAGGCGCGAATGGATTGATAATCACCAAGCGGCCGGGCTGCAAGCAGTTGCCGCGCCGTAGCCATTCAGGCGGCCGAACACCGCGACGTCTTGTTTGCTGAGCATCCGAGTTGAGGCTGGTAACGACAACGACGCGTTCGTGCTCGACTACCACCACTACTCGGTGGTGACGAACGCCAAGCTGCGGATGGCCATGTTCACCGCGTCCAACGCCGACTACTCCGACGAGGCGCGGCAGGACCCACGCAACCGGCAGGATTTCGGCGGCGAGAGCTGGCGGTTGGACCCGCGCGTACCCAAGGAACTGCAGCTCGTCGACACCGACATCTACGGTCCAGCGCGGAATCTGGATCGGGGTCAACTCGTACGGCGCGAGGACAGTGCCTGGGGAGCGTCGGGTCTAGATACCGAGTTATTCAACCCCGACACCTACCATTGGACGAACTGCACACCGCAGCACGAGCTGTTTAACCAAGAGTCGCCGAGGGGCGCCGAGTACAAGGGCCGCACGGGAATCTGGGGCGCGTTTGAGGGTGCGCTCCAGGCGGAGCTCCTGAAAGGCGGTGGGCAGGCGACCATCTTCGCCGGGCCGGTGCTCTACAGCGCCACCGCCAAGAGGGATTTCGGCAAGGGTGAGGTAGTCTACCCGTTCAAAGTTTGGAAGGTGGTGGTCGTTCCGACGTCAACCAAGCGCGATCCGGAACTGGCCGCGTACGGCTTCGTGTTCGACCAGAGCGACGCCCTAAAGAATTCGGACTTGGGGTCGAGCGAATTGATGTGAGCAGGTTCGATCGCCAGGCGACCTCGTTGCAGGAAATCCAGAAGTTATCCTGCGTCGTATTCCCTGACATCGTCCTCAACGCAGATCGATTCGGTAAGTAGGGTCGTGCTAGGCTTTGTCTGGAGGATTGAGGAGGGGTAAGCAGGGCTGGACCTGCGAAGGAGCGAAGCCCCTCCGGGCCGGGCTAGGAGGGGCTTCGTTTACGGTCAGCCGCGGCCGAGATCGAACCCGACGCCTGTCTCAACCGCCGGATCGTCGGCGGCGGGAGGATAGACTTCGCGACCTCGTTCACAGTGACGCATGGGGCATCCTGCGGGGTCGACACATCGGGCGGCTCACCCCGCTCCTGTCTTCGAGCGTGGGCGCCTTGGACGACCTCAGTCCCGCGACCGAACCCGCACCGCACCGGCCGTCGAGTAGTCGCGTGAACTCGAGGGCACCATCGCGGCCTCCTCTGAGGTGCTGGACGCGCTGACGCGCGCGTAGTAGCCGGACCTGGGTAGGTCCGGGTTGGTTGCCCAGTGGAAGTGCCCGCGCGCGGTGACCGCGGCCGTGCCGTCTTTCCCGAAGCGAGGCCTCACCTCGATGGGAGAGCCGCTCCAGCTTCCGCGCGTGCTCACGCCCGGGTTGACGAAGTAGGCCCATACCCACGCCTTTTCCGGAACCGGCGACCCGGCCGGCTTTCGGAGGGTGCCGCGGATGACCATCTCCTTCGTGCCGTAATCGAGCGTGACCGAACGAGGCTCGAACGTCACCTCTGCGGCGGGCGGTGACGGAGGCAGGACTGGTGCGGCGTCATTACCCGCCGCGGGCGCGGTGGCTCCCGGCTCCGCATTCCTGTCCTCTGCGGGAGCGCAGCTTACCACCAGCGCGACGAGCGTCATGGTCCACCTAGTCATCCCCGATTCCCTCCAACGTTTGTGCTGAAGAGCGTGTCTTCCGCTCTCCACCAGGCAGAGAGGGACGGACCGATCAGCTGAGCAGCGCCTTGGGCTCAAGCGCTGAGCGTTGCGCTGAGCAGCGTTCGCTCAAGCAGAACGGCGTCCAATGCCGGAGTGGGCCCCACTCTGTGGTTGCAGACCTGTGCCTGCGCCGCTTACACCATCATCAAGTCAGGACTCAAACCCCTCTGGCGCACTCCGGATCTCCTGGGTTGGGCCGCTTGATCTGTCCTCGCAGAACAAGTACTCAGCGCGGCTGATCGCGTCGATGGCCCCGACCGCTTCCAGGGCCGCTTCGAAGGGCACGTGACGCTTGAGTTCGTGCAGTCTCGCCGCACGTGCCTCGGCCGTTGCACCAGGGAGTTGTCTTCTGGTGATGAATAGCGCGGTTGTGAGACGCTCGAGTTCGGCCGCACCCTTCTTGCCGACGACCCTCTGGCGATCGCCTCGATCTTGCTCCTCTGTGCTCCGATCAGCTGCTCGTGCCGCGCGAAGTTGCGGAGCGCACCCTCGGTCTCCGCGATCCTGGGACGGAACCCTTCGCGGCTGGGCTCCAAGGCCAGCAGGCCGTACCCGCGCATGACCCCCAGCTCGTCGCTCAGAGCGAACGAGAATGGTCCATGCTTGTAGAGTATGAAATCGTATTCCAGGGAGACCCGCTCCAGCTCCTGCAGTAGGAAGGTGCCCTTCTGCACGTGGGTTTCCCCGCACCAGCTCCCGTTGTGGCGAAGCTCCTGCACCAATGTTCCGATCAATGCGGAACGCTCGAATACATCCATGTTGGCTACCATCAAGAGGTGTGCTTTCCTTCGAATGCCCACTTCCCGTCGAGGATCTGGCGCCGCGATCTGCGCAGCCATGCGGCCGCCGTCTTTTTGAGTTCGGGCGCCACATAGACGAAGTCCACAACCGTCGGTGGGACGTTGCGCAGTGGCTGCGAAAGGGAATGGGCCGAGAAAGACTTGCGGTCCGTCTCGCTCCACACCGGGAGGTCCGGAGCTGCGCTCTTGCCCTGGTACTGGTCCAAAATCAGGTTTTCAGGACCGAACTTCCTGACCGCGGCAGCATGCACCGCAGCCGCGGCATCGGGTCTGAGCACGATGTCCTCGGGGGTGCTCTGGTACAGCACCCGGTAGTGTTTCCGCTCCAGGATCCTGTGCGCCGGCCTGGACGCGGGATGTGTGCCCCTGGCGAGCGCCCGCATGGCCGCGGTCACTTCGAGGTCGGTACGGGACAGGTGGCCGGCTACGTCCGTCGGAAACTTGCCTTCCGGGAGCCATGCCTTCAGGAATTCGACGAGGTGCCGGTCGTAGGCGCGGCGGACCGGGTGGAGGTACACCTGCGTGTACATGAAGTACCGGGCGATCAGGAGCGCCTCGGCAGAGTGTAGCCCTCCGTGCTGGACACCGAGCGTGGGTTCTTCCGACCGCTCCGTCTGGAGTTCCTCCTCGAACGCGATGTCGATCTGCTCGGACTGGGTGGTGGCCTGCGGCGCGGGTGGAAGGATCCGCAGCGTGTCGACGAGGCGGTAGTGGTCGAACCGGCCGTAGGCCACACCCGCATGGTAGGAATCACGGAGCAGGTAGTCGATCCGGTCGGCGCCGAATGCATCGCCGATGATGATTTCCGAGAGGATCGCCTCCCAATCCGAAAACTGCCCGTCGGCTGCCTTCGGACCGACGGCAATCTTCGCGATGTGGTCGGGGCGGAGGGGCGGGACCATGCCCTGCCAGATGGCCGTCATCTCCGGGCTGTTGATGATCTCGACCGTGATCCGCTCGTGGTCCCATCCGGCCGGCAGGAGGTCGCGCTCGGCCGCGTGCGAGAACGGGAGGTGCCCCAGATCGTGACAGAGAGCCGCCATCCGGACGACGCTCCTCCAGTACTCACGGCTCTGCCGGGTGTGCACCGCGGGGAGCAGTTCCCGGATCTCATCGGACACGTTGTCCGGATCTGTCACCACATCGAAGATCCGCGTCGCGAGTTCCATCACCCCCAGCGAGTGTTCGAACCGCTTGTGGGCCGCGCCCGGGTAGACGAGGTAGGAGAGTGCGAGCTGGTGGATGTGGCGGAGCCGCTGGAAAGGAGTGGAGTCGAGAACCCGCCGCTCGTCAGACGTCAACCGGACGAAGATGTGGATCGGATCCCGCACCTCGTGGTGCTGTTTCGCCATACAAGATGGGGCGCATTGTCTGTGACGGGATGAAGTGCGCGCGCACGACCGACGTCGCGGTCCAGAGCGCCGTGACCTTCGCCGGATCGTAGCCCTCACTGTACCGCAGCAGTTCTCCCGGTAGCGGCTCCGCTCCGTGCTTCCTCATGAAGTTCGCCGACATCTGCTTACCGCGATCCGTGTAGTCGTGTCCGACGACCTCCAACGTTCGTGTTTCTGCATCGGGGGAGTAAACTAAGCTGTTGCGGTCGAGGCTACTGCCGTACCGCAGCGCGGCGTTCAGGTAAAGCCCCGTCAGGAGGGTCGCCGCGCCCAGCCAGATCGCTCGTCTGTGTTTCCAGGGAGTGACGTACGCCTTGAGGACGAAGAATACCAGCAGCGCTGCCAACGACGCGATCCCTACAGCGACGTCTGCTGGCAACCCTCCGACGCGGCTCGCAGGCGGCGCCACGCTGAAGAGGTGGCCGTTCAATGCGGCGAAGAGGAATGTGGACACCTCCGCGAGGGTGGCGGGCACTGCCTTGTTGTCGGTCACTCGCAGATTCCCCGGAGCGGAGGCTGATTTAGGTGGGTGGGATCTAGTATAGAACTCAAACCAGAAACCGGCTTCACCTCTCACCCAGTAACACGATCTCGTCGTGGCAACAGTTCGACCCTTGTGCCTGCCGCGGCACAAAAGGGTGCAGAAACAGCATGGGACGCACATACGGGTGGGGCGCGGCCGGCGAGCTCACCCCCCGGATGGCTACCGGGCCGTCGTACGTCCGCTCAACGGTCCGTGACGGCGGTCACCTCGGGGTGCAGACTGCGGCGAAGTCCGGGATGCGTGCGGCCTCTGCCGCGTTCACACGCGCACAGGCGACGATCCGAGTCTCTCGGAGACGCGTCTGCAGGACGTTCAGCGAGTCTGCGAGCCCTTTGCGTTGCGCTTCAAACCTGTCCACGGTCTCGCGCTCGCGCGTGGCAACGGTGCGCATTTCGTTGGTCGCCTGCCACATGATGCCGCCGATGGCCAGCAGCAGGCCGATGATTGCCAGCGCCCCACCGAACGTGATCCGCTGGGTCCATTCGTTCATCTGTCTTTCCTGCTCCGCAACGCGCGCGTTGATGGCGGGGAGAGAACTCTCGACCAGCGCCACTCTCGCCTTGCGGAGGTTGGCCTTGATCGGATGCAGCTCCAGCCGAGACGGGTCAGGGCGCGGGAGCTCCGGCTCTGGGAAGGGAACGGCGAACTGCTGCGGTGGAACACGTTCCTCGTTCCCCTCCTCTGCTGGTGGGCGCGGTCGGATCGATTCTGGATCGATTTTTGTGAACTCCACGGCCACCAGGGCTTCCCCACCGAAGAAGGTGTACTCATGGTTGGTCAGGTTGTGGAGGGGCACCGCGAGATAACCCTGGTAACCCGGATCAATCAGCGGGCCTGTCCCCAGCAGGAGGCCCTGGTAGACGTGCCGCACGCGCAGGTTGAAGCGCAGAGCGATGTACTCCGGCAGTTGCAGGTACGGCTCTAGTGTGACGAAGGTGATCGAGTTCGGCGGAAGGACCAGAGGGGTTCCTGCCTCGATGTCGAACACCCTCTCCTCGTGCTTCTCGTTCCAACGGATCGCGGTTCCCAGCAGGGGAAGGTCCAGCGAAGCCAGTTGGACCGACTTGGCGTCGAACTTGTACGGGAACATAAGCCCGGCGTCCGCGATGTACGCGCAGAAAGACGAGCACGACAGCAGGCCCGGGCGGATCCCAGGATAGGGATCCACTCGCTGGTGATCCCGGTACTTCAGGATGGCTTCGTTCAGCGTCTTGGGAGCTCGAGCCTGTAGTTCCCTCAGCGCGTCCTCGGCCTGGCTCTTCAGCTGCCCCTGCTCCGCCTGCGCGCGCCGATGTTTCTCGTCCACTCTACGAGCGATCTCTTCGGCGGCTGCCTTCTCTTGTGCCGCCCGCACCGCCGCGTCATCGACAACCGGCGGCACCGCCGCCCCTCCCTGGTCGGTCACGTGAGTACCACAAGCCGGCGTTCACCTGGCGCACGGGTGGCGCGCGCGCGCGCCACCTGCGACTTGAGCTGGCCGCATGCCGCGGCTACGTCGACGCCATTTGTGCAGTAGTGCTCGGGGGACAGACCCGCATCGCGGAGGATCTGCGCGAACCCCTGTCCGCGCCGGCTCGGTTGCCAGGGAACCCCCGGCACGGGGTTGAGCCGATTCAGCTTCACCGATTCGCCGGGTCTGAGCAACTCCGCCAGCCGGTGGGCGTCTGCGTCACTATCGTTAAGGTCCTGGATCAGAACGTAGTTCCACTCCAGCATTCCGGGGCGCGCGTCGGCGAACGTACGCCCTGCTTCGATCACGTCGCTGAGCGGGGCCGCGTGGGGGATGATCTTACGGCGCTGCTCGTCGGTTGGCGCGTGCAGCGACACCTGCAGCTTCATCCCCTGCGGCGCGGCACCGGCGATCCAGCGTACGACGTCTGGTTTGATCGCGGTCGTGGACACGGCGGCGCGTCCCCCCGGCTGCGACGGAATGAGGCGGCGGAATGCGTCGACGAGAGCCTCGGCCGCGGCTTGGGACAGCAGAGGCTCGCCTTCGCCCATGGCGCTGAACAGCACCTGTTTCCCTCCGCCCGCAGGGATCGCACGTGCGACAACGGCGAGGACCTGCGCCACCATTTCATCCGCGCTCAGGCGCCGGCGGAACGAGGTGGCGGCGCAGAAGCCGCAGCGGATCGGGCACCCAACTGCGGTGGAGAAACACACGATGTGCTTCTCGGCCCGGTCTACGTGCGTGCATTCGACGAGCGCATCGCCCGCCTCGAGCACGTACTTGGTCGTGATCCCGTCGTCGCTGGCGAACGCCTGTGCGATCCGCATCGGGGGCAGCTCCAGTTGGCTGTGGGGATGGGCAGGAACGTTCCCATCCTCAGGCAAGCGCCTGTACGTCTCCTTCACAGCGCGGACCACGGCCCAGCGGCAGTCTCGGCTATCTGGCTATCCTGCGGCAGAACGACGCTCCCGGGGAAGGTGAGTTCGACGACCTGTGCGGCCCCATAGGGTGCCTGGCCCGCACTGTGGAAGGTGTCCGGACCTCGCACCGGACGGATACCCCCCGACCAACGCGGGGCTCCTGAGTTCCACTTGCAAAACTCCGGCGAGAGCGCCGGGTTGGCGGCGAAGAGGGCGCGGGTGGGTACCCGAAGGATCTTGACCCGCTCACCAGCGTACCGTTCAAAGTGGCGTTGCCCCGAAGGGATTGGACCGCCCGCTTGGCCCGGCCAGAAGAAGACCCGGCGGTTCAGAAGCTCGACTACGTGGCCGAAGGTCCATGCCTCGTCCAGCGTCACGTTCGACCGCTTGAGGGGTGCCTGGTCCCGCAGGTGGACGCTGTCGCCCTCAATCTCGATCCGGACGGCCACGGGACGGTGCGTTCGCGCTAGGTCCGGCTGCCCGGCCATCTGGATCAGATCCAACGCGGGGTGGAGGCGCCGTTCGCGCCGGATCCGCAGCAGGTTGTCCGCGCTCGTGAGGTGGAAAGCGAACGGCCGGATGCGGACGAAGTGGTCGAGGTCGAAGGACATGGGGTCTTGCGAAGAGGAACGGCCGGTGCAGGCGGACGCCCAGGTGGTCACCAGGCGCGCCGGTCGATGATGTTGCGGAAGCCAAACCGTGTCACGATCAAGGAGACGGGCGCCCCGGCCACGCGCTCCACCTCTTCGATGAACTGGAGCGTTTCCGGGTGGAGCTGGCTGAAACGCCGCGCGGATTGGTTCTCCTTCTTCAGGTGGTCCGTGAAGCTGAGCGCAATGTCGGTCGGCCCGTTGAGCGTCGCCGCCTTCCGGAGCAGCGCCCAATTGAACTCCGCGACGCGGCGTTTGCGCTTCGTCGTCGTCGTCTTTTCGCGCGCCTCGAGCAGGTCCGGATCGAGCCCGGCCCGCTCGGCGACCGTCTTCCAGTCGATCTCGATGCCCATGGGCCCCGACGTGCCTCCGGGTGGGCTCTCCACCCGGATGGGGTAGGTGCGGCACACCATGACGATCCGTCGGACGCGGCTCGGGGCTATGCCCGCGTCGGACAGGCACCCGCTGACCGTGGTGTCCCGCGAGGTGACGTATGGGTAGTCGCCGTGGTGGAGGCTGAGCCCGGTTCCCTGCGTCCCTTCCAGGAAGATCCGCTTGCCGTCCGCGTACGCGCGGTCTAGGACCTCGAGGGTCGGCCGGATGAACGGCTTGAGCTCGCGCACGTCGCGCGCGAGGCGGACCTCCCGCTCGGCGCCCGTGCGGAGCACCTTGCGCGCCGTGGCGGCGCCGACCCCCTGTCCGGTCGAACCGATCGATCCGGTCAGGCGCTTGCCCTCCTGGGCGATGTCGCCCGGCGAGATGATCATGGCCTGCGGATCGATCCGCAACCGGGCGGGGTCCAGTTGGGCCTTGGTGATCTCCTCGAACAGGCGGACGGGCTCCAGCGTGGCGCCGGGACCCAGCACGATCTCCGTGTTCGGAGCCCGGTTGGTGCCCGACGGCAGGTGGTAGAACGTGTCGGGCTCGGGCTCCTGATAGACCTGGTGCCCGGCGTTGGGGCCGCCCACCCGCACGAGAACGTCGTACTCGGGGGCGAGGTAGCCGACGATGTTTCCCTTCCCCTCGCTCCCCCACTGTCCGCCGACCAGCACGTCGACCGTGCGGGCGAGCTCACGACCGTACAGGCCGATCCGGCTCGCGACGCGGACCACCACGTCGTCCACGGTGTTGCGCTCGGTGTTGATCACGACATCGGCGATGTCGTTCAGCGTGTCCGCCTGCTTTTCGGTGCGGTTCCTCAGGACGGCATCGTAGCTGGGCAGCTCCCGCACCTCCCCGTCGCGGAGACGGAAGCGCTCGGCGCGCACCTCCTCGGACGCGGTGAGATGGACATGGATGACGCGGGGGCCGTACGCCCGGCGGACGGCGTCGCACTGCTCCCGGATCCGGACCGCGTCGACGACCACGATCCCATCCTCTGCGACGCTGTCATTCAGCGATTCGATGAAGCGCCGCAGTTCGTTGGCGACCCACCGCCCTTCGGTCTCCCGGTCGAGCGCCTCCCCGGCCCGCTGCAAGGCCCCGCGCTCCGACTCCACATCTCGTAGCCGGTGGATCGCCTCGCGTGTCTTGAACAATTCTACGCCGAACCGCTCCACCAGCGCAGATGCAAGCCAGGACTTGCCGGCGGCGACGTGGCCTGACAGCAGGACAATTTTGCGCGGCACCTAAGTATCCGGGCGCGTGGTGGACCGCGGAATCCCGCTTCGCTCCGGGGGCAGATCGTAGACGGTCACCGGCGAGCGAGTGCGGCCGAACGAGCGCCGGATCAGGTCCTCGATCAGGTCCCACCTGCCGCCCGCTTGGCCGGCGCCGATGCGGGGCATGTGCACCGTGAGGTCGTGGAGGACCGCCGCCGCGGCGGTGTGCTCAAGCCCCTCGCCGAGTGCCTCGTACCGGATGCGCGGCGTCGAGGAGGGGCCGTACCCGTGCTGGGCGACGATGCTGGCCACCCACGTGCCCGGGACCGCCTCGGCCATGTGGACGCGCCCCAGGCGCCGGGATCCCGCTTCGGCCCACCACACCTTGAACGAGCGCTGGACGGAAGGGTAGGCGCGTTTCAGTGATGCGGCAAAGCCACCGCCGCCCCACACCGGAGAGGCGTCATTCACGACGTGGACGATCAGGGAACGCTCGCCCCTGGGCGCGGTCGCGTCACCTCGGACGTAGCGGAGCCAAGGGACACCTCCATCGACAGGCGGGGGGGCGCCGCGGGACCACACCACGCCGGCGACCCGCGGGTGTGAGCCACCTGGGTAGGGCGGGATGCCGACGCACTCCACGTGCACCGGCAGCTCCTTGCGGCCCCAAGCTTCGTCCCCGGACGATGTGAAGCCGAGGCTCATGCACTCGGCCAGATGCGTGTTCGCGGGGAGCGTCAACCCGGCCGCAATCCCGTCCGGGGCCCAGCCATGGGACGGGATGAGATAGTCCAAACGGTACCTGGCGTTCCTGTTCCGTGACGCGGTGAACATCGCGATCGGAACCTCCGAAGTGCGCGCGGCCCGGATGAGCAGGGCCTCCGTCGAAACCTCGAAACGCCGGCGCTCCTCGAGGAGCTGCTCAATGCCTGGCAGAGACCCCGGGGAGAGGGAGAGCGAGGCGACCGGCATCACGATCTCCGCCGCGGCGATGTTGCACAGCGCCTCGAGTTGCCAGTCGTCGCCTTCCAGCTCCGCGTGCGCTGACCTGTTGCGGACCTGCTCTACGCAGTCGGGGAAGAAGGTGTGCGCGATCTCATGGGCCACGGAGAAGCGCACGCGGCCGCGCGGTCGGTTGGGATTGAACTCGATCTGCACACCCCGCTCGCCGGTCGGAACCGCCCGTGCGTCCCGGACTGCGTCCGTCGGGATCACGGGGATCTTCAGGAGCTCCGCGAGGGAGACCGGGTCGAACGGTGGCCCCGACCACCCCGCGTCCATCGCCCGGAGGACCACGCTCCTCGCGTGCGCGGTGATCGCCGAGACAGGGTCGGCGTCGCCCGCGAACCGGCGGATGGATGGGTGGGTCCAGACGTCTGCCAGGGGGACCTCGGGGTTGCGTGTGTGGCTCGTGCGGCGGCCGGAGCCCCGCCGGGCCACGCGCGGGTCCGACGTGGGTAGGCCCGCATCGTCCGGCCCGCCTACCGTCCCCCAAACTAAGGCGCCGCGTCCCGAAACGGAATCGGGCTCCCTGCGCCTCGTGCGCGGGCATGGTTCTCCGTCGGCGTCGGATGCTCCCGAAATATCTCGCTGCCGTACGACCCTGGACACGACACCCGCAAGGATGCTTGGCGTCGCGCAGAAGGTCAGCAAACCGGATGATCGCGGATGCAAGCGGACATCCCAGTCTCAGGCAGCGCACGCCGTCCGCAAACTCAACGCAATGTTCAAAAAATGCGTTTAGTTTGCGGTGCGCAACTCCTGCTGAGACTGGCCCACGGGAACTGCTAACCCTGTAAACGCCGTCCACTTCTTGCCACCGTTGCCGTCTCTGTGTGGTTTGTACATATTTCAGGCGGTGCGCAGTTTGCGCAGGGAATGCGTAAAAGATCTTGGTGAGCCGTGCCTCGAAACGCGAAACGGAGCCCAGAGAATCCGGACACGGTCGCGGGGCGTCTTGAGGCCAAGATCAGGGAAGCGCATCCGGGTCTCACGATCCAAACGGCTGTGCAGCGGGTGGCTGACGCTACGGGCCTGAGCAAGTCGCAAATCAACCGCATTCGTGCCGGCGAAACGCGGAAGCCCCACTCAAGTACGCTCAGCCGACTGGCTGAGCACCTCGGCACGACCGCTCAGTTGCTGCGGCATGGCGTCGATACGCAGCAGACAGATGCATTTGCGGTTGCGTTCCCTTCGAGAGAGGAGGCGGGGAATGCCGACCCGACCCTCCAAGTCTCGAGTACGGTTGTCAGCCTCCGCCGCTACCCCCGTGAGCTGCAGGTGCGGGCCTGCAGGGCGGCCGTGGCGGCCATGTTGGATGTAGTGGCTTCGGCAGGACAGATCATGCCGGAGGGATACCGAAGTTTAGCGTATCTGGACGGGATGCAGCGTACCACAACAGCTCAGCTAATGGACCAGTCTGAAGAGAGCTCGCCGTCTAGTGCGAGCTTGCCCAGTGCGTGATCCGCATCAGCAGGAACCCGTCCGGAGGACAGTTTCGATTCTCGAGTACAAGCCGATGGGAAGCCGCTCGAAGGAGTAGCCGGCACTATGCGTACAACCACTTCTGCCCTTGCATAAGCACTCAGGTGGATGATCGATGATCCACCTATAACGCGGAAACGAAGGTCGACGGATGAGCGTAGAGCCGCTGCGTCAGGTGCTCGAGGCAACAGGTTACCTTGAACAAGGAGAACCTGCACACGGTGTGCATATCGGATCGGACGCTCAACGGCGTCGGCGCGGACGTGTGTTCGAGCCAGATGCGTATTGGCGTAGCTCCTCTGCTATCACTGTGTACTTCAAGTACAGCGAAAGTGAGCCGGACGAGCGAACCGTAAGCACATGGCACAAGGAAATCTGGAACGAAGGTGCTTCGCCGCTCCTTTGGGTTGTCTCGCGAGAGCAGGTTAAGCTCTACAATGGGTTCAGCCGCCCCGAGTCGGAGGAAGACGCGTCGCGCCACCTCCTGCGCGTATTCAACCTTGTGGACGAACAGCTTGCTGAACTCGACCAGTTCGCGGGCCGTTACGCCATGGAAACCGGGCAGTTTTGGCTTCACTCGGAAGACGTAGATCGAAAGACGGGAGTCGACGCACAGCTTCTCCAAGATCTTGCGTCGCTCGAGCGGGACCTCCTCGCTCATCTGGCGAGACCTGCCGCCCAGGCGCTGATCGGGCGCGCCATCTTCACCCAGTACCTCGTTGATCGTCGGATCGTTGATGGCGCGCGGCTGCGAAAAGAGTGCGGCGAAACCACTTTACAGGGCGCGTTGAAGAATCCGGCTGCCGCGGATCGGCTGTTCGGCTGGCTTGCCGCCACCTTCAACGGTGACATGTTCCCGGAATCAGTTCCGGCTGACCCGACGTCGCTTTCGCGAGTAGCTGACTTCCTAGATGGGTACGACGCAGAGAAGGAGCAGCTCTCGTTCTTCCCTTATCGATTCGATGTGATCCCGGTCGAGTTGATCAGCCTGATCTACGAGCAGTTCGCACACTCGATCAAAGAGAAGGTAAAGAAGAACTCGGACGAAGACGTGGAGGAGGAGAGCGAAGCGAAGAAGCTGGGCCTTCACTACACCCGTCTCCCAGTCGTATCGCTTATCTTGGACGAAGTCCTAGACGGTGTCTCGGGTGACGAGACGATTCTCGACCTCACGTGCGGATCAGGTGTCTTCCTCGTAGAGGCACTCCGCCGCTTAGTTGCGGCGAAGGGTGAGCAGATGCCGTCGAGAGCGGTGATCCGCGAGATACTTTACAATCAGGTGTTCGGCGTCGACATCAGCGATGCCGCAATCCGTGTGGCTGCTTTCAGCTTATACTTGGCCGCGCTCGAACTTGATCCGAACCCGCAGCCGCCGGAGGCTCTTAAGTTCGAAGCTCTCATCGGGCGCACTCTGCTGGTGGGGGACGCTCGTGACATCGAAACGACGCGCGGAGGAGCACCCCTGCTCCAAGACGGAATCCGGCGCAAGTTCGACGTAATTGTCGGAAACCCCCCTTGGACGTTCAAGGGGAAGGCTGGTTCTCAGGAGCGTCGAAACCGTGTAGGCAATGCGAACACCACAGGGCGAGGGGAAGCTTTTGACTTCCTGACGCGCGCAGCCGAGTTTGGCGATGGAGGAACCCGCTATGGGATCATCCTGAGTGCGACCCCGTTCTTTGCCAGTAGCCGGTCAGCGGGAGACTTCGCACGGACCGTTGTGGAGAGATTCGCCCCCGTGACTCTGGTCAATCTGTCCGCGCACACTGGCTGGCTATTCCCGACAGCCACTATGCCGGCGATGGTCTTCCTCGCGCGCCACCGTCCACAAGATCCGAAGCAGATAGTGGTAGTGAACGTACCGTGGTCACGTTCGTCAGAACGCTCTCACGCACTTGAGATCGCCCCAGACGACGTTAGTACGCTTCGTTTAAGCGAGTGGAACTCGGAGCCCAAGAGCCTCAAAACAGCGTTCCTTGGGCGCGGACGGGACGTCCTCCTGCTCAACAGCCTTCGTGCTCGCCATCAGGAGTTGAAGTCATGGCTTACATCTGTCAACTCCGAGTGGTGCGACGGCCTCATCCTGGGGAAGGAAGCCAAGCGCTCCCGAGATGCAAGTGAACTCGCTCCTCTGCCGTTCCTGGAGTCGAAAGCGCTCGCGAGGTTTAGGGTGCCTTCGGGGCTACCTACGTTTGGAAGATCGAAAGCTGAGTGGCCGCGTGACCGCGAGACTTACCGCGCACCCTTACTCCTGATCAAGGAATTCCTGCGGTCCGACCCGCGACCTGTAACCGCAGTGGCGGAGGAGGATGTCGTCTTCACGGACGCATACTTCGGTGCGTCCCTCCCGCAGTCCGAGATCGAGAGCGCACACCTCCTAGCGGCGATTCTCGGATCGGCGTTGAGCGCGTGGTTCTTCCTTCTCACAGGTGCCGAACTCGGCGTTTTCAAGCGGCGCCTCCTGACCAGCGATGTGGGTGCACTGCCAATCCCCAACGTAGACAGCGCTCTGCAGTCCGCGCCTGGGCGCCGTTTGCTTGAACTGGAACGAAGGTACCGTACTGGAGAGGCATTGCCTGACTGGGGCGAGTTGGACAACGCGGTCTTCGATCTGTACGGGCTGGATGCCCTCGACCGCATCGTCGTCATGGACGGAGTGGAGCGGCTCGGGTGGCAATGGAAAGCAGGTCGCAACGCGTCGGCAGAATCCGCCAGCGTCGCTGCCGACCTGGTGCCTTACGCGGAAGTGTTCCTCGAGGGGATTGATGCATGGCTTCGGGCGACTGGTCGACGCCACATCAGTGCGGAAGTTCTCGATATCCCGCACCGCGCTCCCCTACGGGTAGTCCGGTTTGTTTTGGGTGACGGACGTCGCGAGCCTTTCGTGCGTGTCCTGCCGGCTGGGGGGGACTTGGCCGCCGTCCTCGATAGCATTGGTCGCAGACTTCGTGTACCTCTGGGTGAGGCTCTCGTAGGAACACGTGAGATCCGTGTCCACGGCGCGGATGAAGTGATCGTGATCAAGCCGGCGTCCCGCCGCTTCTGGATGCGTGGGGCTGCGCTCGCAGACGCGGACGCAGTTGTGTCTGAGAGCTTCACCGGAGTTGCACCGTGAGAATTCCACAAGGGCAGAGCACGGCTGTCGGTCGGGAGTTCATAAATCTCGCGCCGATGGTGATCGGCGCGATCCTCCGGTCAGTCACGATGGGTTGGAGAGTCGCAGCTCAGCGCGCTGAAGTCACTCCAGACGCGGACGAGGTCGCAATCACAGAATGCTTGCGAGATGCGATGCGAAACGTGCTGGATGGTGAAGACGCTTCGTGGGGCAAGACACTTCTTGTTCTTCCAGGTGCCGAATCGAGGTCTCAACCGGGAATGACCGCACCAGATGGACGCACGGATATTCCCGTGCTCTCGATTACAGTCTTCTCGAAGGTCCGTGAACACGACCCGCACGCAATCATAGAGTGCAAGCGTGTGACAGAGGAGGATTCTTACCTCCTTCGCGAGTACGTGAAAGAAGGAATCGACAGGTTCACCTCCGGCAAGTACAGCGCGAACCACTCTCATGGGTTCATGGTAGGTTACGTGCTCTCGGGTACCTGCGATGGGGCCGTTGCGGGCGTTAACTCCTACTTGGGTAAGCAGGCCCGTACAGCAGAGCATCTGATGCCAATGCATGGGGATGAGGAATGCGATAGCTGGTCCAGCTGTCACCCGCGGCAATCCGGATCAAGGCAGATCATTCTCTACCATGCCATGGTTAGGGTTAACTGAATCAACCGGGCTGGCATGCACATTTTGAAACTGCTATCCGAAGCTATGCTGTTGTCGGCCACTGCTGGGGTGGCGGGCCGAGTTGAAGCCTTTAGCTTTGGTTGCGGTCAGCAGTACGGTAGGTGTCATCAACAGGAATCAGCCCACCATGGGTAAGCTGAAGCCACACCAAGAGGAGTTGCTCCGGTTCATCATTGAACAGAACTCTCCGGTCTCTGCCGCATCGTTGGACCGTCGTAACCTGCGGCCGTTGAAGGCTCAGCACTTGGTGGTGGAGATACGCGATTCCGTGTACGCGACGGAGGCAGGTCGGGCATGGGTTGGGTCGCAGAAGGACTCGGCTGATCGTAACATTGGCGTGCGGGTCCGCCTAAGCGAGCAACAGGAAGAAGTTCTTCGCTACCTGATCCGCCAAACTGGCCCCGTACCGGAGGATCACCTTGACGGCCGGGTTGTTCGCGCATTACACACGCATGGATTAGTGACGAGACTTGCCGGGTGGGTGCGTCCATCAGAAGACGCGCCCGCTCGGCTTTACGCGCACGAGGCGCACAGGCGAACCTCCCGGCAACATGAAGCACGAGATGGCTCCAGTGCACGAATCGGCGCGATATACCGAGCCGTAGAGCAGCTTGAGGCGGCGCTTCCGCGCGACGCGGAGATTGTCGTGGGCGCCACACCCGCTTATGCAGACGACATCTTGAAGGCTGTTCGGCAATTCGCCCAGCAACGCGAGACAAAGCGACGTCCAAGATCCGGCACAAGGGCGTGACCAACTCCACCGGGGTTAGACCTCACGCTCCCGGTTCAGTGAGCAAGGCTTGACTTAGTACGTTCTGCAGGGCAGCTTAGGAAGCGACGTTGCTTCGGTGACGCAAACATACTTCGCCGCGAACGGCCCCAGGGGACCCACGTCCCCCGGGGCCGTCGTGCTTGTACACCACGTGCGACTTGGAGGCCACATGTCACACAAGACCCGCATCCAGCAGAACAGCCCCAAGCTGTGGCCACACGGCGGTCCCCGCCGTGGCCCGCTCGTCAACCGCGAACCACCGAGCGTACTCGGGGAGCCACGGGACACCCGCTAGCTCGTCCTGAGCCCATGCGAGACGCCCACGGGTAGGTGTTGCCCACACTTTGCAGACACGCCGGAGCCACGGCTGCGACTCCTCTTTTTGGGCGGAACCCACAATGGTCGAATGGTCTCGCCTCCGCGCCCATCGTGAAGGGCAATGGAAGAGCTTTGAGAACGTCTGCTACCAACTGGCGGTCAACGAGTTCGGCGGACGCGGAAAGTTCACCTCTATCGACGATAGCGGTGGAGGGGACGGCGTCGAGTTCTACCTGACCCTGGCCGACGGGACGGAATGGGGGTGGCAGGCGAAGTTCTATCACCCGCATCCCCGCCTCGACCCGTCGCGTCGCCGGAGCGTGTCGGAGTCGCTGGAGCGCTCGCTCCAGCGCCATCCGCGGCTGGCGAAGTGGTTCCTGTGCACCCCGAGCTCCTTCACGCCTACCGGGCGCACCTCGGAGCTGCGCTGGTGGGAGGGGCTGCAGGCGCGGCACCCTGGAGTCGATCTGGTGCACTGGAACGACCGAGAGTTGTCTCGGCTGCTGGTGCAGGCGCGCAACGCCGGCACGCGGACCGCCTTCTTCGGCAACCTCGCGCTCGATCCCGAGTGGTTCCGCACGCGTCTGGACATCCAACTGGCGAACCTCCGGGACAGATACGACCCCGAACTCCACACGGAAACGCAGGTTGACTACCGGCTCCACTGCCTTGCACACGACTCCGTGTGGCGGAAGGGCTTCGGCGCGGCCCTGGAGAAGGCGCAGGCCGCGCTCCACCACCTGGAGGACGACTGGGCCGACATCCAAGACCTGCAATCTGCGGGCGAGCTGTTCCCCGCCGCTGCAGAGCTGGTTGCGGCTGCGGAGGGAGTGGTCGAGTTGATGGCGACCTTTGCGGCGTTTCCGGGTGCCCATCGGAGCGACGGAAGGGCCCGCGTCCGGGAAGCCGGTGGGCGCCTCGAGGGAGCCCGGCTGGCGTACGTCATGGCGACGCTAGGGGCCTTCGATCCCCGGATGTTGGACGCCCCGGATCTTGGAGGCGGGACTGCCGGGCCGAACACCGTCCAGCGCATGGGTCAGCCTGCAAACTGGTCTGTCGTGATCCTCCAGCACCTGCACCTGGTGGACGAGCTGTTCGAGGATGCGTCACGACCGGCGATGCACGTGCTGGGCGCCGCCGGCGCCGGGAAGACGCACACCGCGGCGCACGCGTGCGAGGTGGCGCTCCGCGCCGGGCGCGCGGCGCTGCTCCTCCACGGGGTGCGCTTCCACAGGTCATCCTCGCTGGAAGCCCAGATTCTGGATCAGGTGGGACTGGGCGGCGCCTGCACGTGGGGCGAGTTCGTCGGTGCGCTGGAGGCGTACGCGCGCGCGACGGCGTCGCCGGCGTTCATCGTGATCGACGCGCTCAACGAGGCCGAGCATCCCGCATCCTGGCGGCAGAGCCTGCCCGGGCTGCTGCGCTCGCTGGCGGACCACCCGCACGTGCGGGTGGTCACGACCTGCCGCCCCAGCTACGTCCCCTCCGTGTGGGGAGGCACCCCGGACCATGCCGTGGAGACCCGCGGCTTCTCCCCCGCGGAGGTCCCCCAGGCCCTCCGGCGCTACTTCGCGCGCTACCGGCTCGTGGTGGACATGACGCTGGTCCCGCTGGAGCAGTTCCGGAATCCGTTGTACCTGAAGATCTTCTGCGAGAGCGAGAACCCGCGGCGCGGGGCGCCGAAGGAGGTCTTCCTCGGAACGCAGACGCTGTTCCGGGTGCTCGCCCGGTATGTCGCCCGCGCGAGCGAATCGGTGTGCGGCCGCGTGGACGAACGCCCGGTGGCCACGTTCGTCGAGGCGGCGCTCACCCCGCTCTGCGAGGCGCTGTGGCGGTCCCGCCGACGCACCCTGGGGTTCGAGGAGGCGAGGGCGCTGCTGGACGGGAATTCGCCCGGCTGGGAGCGCTCGGTGACCCACGCCCTCCTGGACGAAGGCCTGCTGGTGCACCGCGACATGTCTGAGCAGGAAGGCGAGCAGCTCGGCTTCACGTACGACCTGCTCGGCGGGTTTCTGATCGCGCGGTGGCTGCTTTCGAAGGTGGACCGCGCCTCGGTGCGGGAGTTCGTGGAAGACGGCTCCTTGCTCGCGGCTCTGTCCAGCCCGGAACTGTCCGAGCGGCACCCGCTCCACGAGGACATCCTGCGGGGCATCGCCGCGGCGATGCCCGAGGCGGTCGGCGAGCACCTGTTCGCGGTGGCCGGTGACCCCGCGCTACGCGGGGCGGGTGTGGGGGCGCTGTTCGAGATGGACCCGCAGTGGATCACGGAAGGCGCCCTGGGGGTGGTGGCCGATGCCTTCGCGGAGCCGGAGAACCGGCTCCCGCTCCTGCACTACCTGCCGCTCACGGCGTTCAGCCCTGCGCACCCGCTGAACATGCGCTTCTGGGACCCCCTCCTGCGCGCGCTGCCCATGCGGGACCGGGATCTCTCCTGGACGGTGTGCGTCGCGAGCACCATCGCGGGCTGGGAGTGGCTCGCGCGCGAGGTGGAGTGGGTGGGACGGAACCCGCGCAGGGGTGGCCCGGCCGCGGAGGAGCGCCTGGACCTGGCCGCATGCGCGCTGCACTGGGTAATGGCGGGCACTGCTCGCGACCTGAGGGACCTGGCGACGAAGGCGCTGTACTGGTACGGAAGACGGCGACCGGGCGCCCTGGTGGAGCTCGCCCTGCGCTCGTTCTCCGTCGACGATCCGTACGTGCGCGAGCGGTGCTTCGCCGCGTGCTTCGGCGTGGCGATGGCGCTCCATGCGGATCCGGCGGCGGGGGAGTACCGCCAGACGGTGCTCCCCTACGCCGCACGCGCCCTGTACGGGAAGATGTTCGCGGAAGGCGCGCCGAACGGGACCACGCACGCGCTGCTGCGGGACTATGCGGCCGGGCTGATCCAGCTGGCGGTGCGCGTGCACCCGGGCCTGTTCGCCCCAGGCGAGCTCGCACGGGCCGCCCCGCCCTTCCCGGAGCCGAGCGGGCGCGGCGACGTGACCCTCTGGGGCACACTCGACGATGCGGCGGCGCTGTGGGACCGCGGAGCGCCGCTGGACATGGATTTCCTGAACTACACCGTCGGCCACATGGTACCCGGGCGGCGCCTGTACGACGACAACCATCCCGGGTACCGGGAGGTGTCGGGGAAGCTCCGCTGGCGCATGCACAATCTCGGATACCGGTCGGAGCTGTTCGGCGGGCTCGACCGGCGGGACGAGCCTGTAGCGCTGCTCCCCCCCGTCCACTCGCCGCAGCCACTAGTCGAGCGCTTCGGGAAGAAGTACGGGCTGATCGCGTACCACGAGCTGTACGGCTGGCAGAGCGACCGGGGCATCCTCCCCGACGCCTACCCAGGTGCGGGCGGTCGGCCGACCGAACTGGATCTCGACCCCAGCTTTCCCGATCCTCCGCATCCGGTCCGCGTGGTGGACGCGGACTTCCTGCCGGACCGCTCCGTCACACCTCGCGAGTGGGTCGAGGCCGGGGCGGTACCGCTGTTCACTCCGTGGCTCGTGCGCCCGGAGCTGCTGGGGGAACGGGGCCCGTGGGTGCTCCTGGACACGGTGCTGGAGCACGAAGACCGCTCCACCCGGCACGGCCTGCTCGTCGTCGTGAGGAGCGTGTTCGCGCATGCGCGGGACGCCCGTGCCTTCGCCGGTGAGCTGGCAGGTGTGTCGCCGGGGCACCGAGGCATCCCGGAACCGCCCAGGGACATGTACACGTTCGCCGGCGAGATCCCCTGGCGCGCGACGTTCCCCGCCACGGAGCCCGAGCGCATCCGCCTCGCGCACTCACGCAGCGGATCGGACCGCACGTACGACGTCCTTCCGGCGGTGCGCGTCAACGAATGGGAGCGGCGGATCGGGACGGGCCGTGCGTATCGCGTGGCCGTCCCCGCCAAGCGGATGCTACTGGACCTGGGGCTTTGGATGCGCCTGCCGAGCTGGGACCTGCACGAGCCGGATGGCGCACGGGCGACCATCTCGGTTCTCTGGGACCGCGACGGCGTTCGCCAAGCGACCACGTGGATGCGCAAAGAC
>DASVSA010000308.1:0-23937 GCA_036388335.1 Longimicrobium sp.
AACCCACCAGCCTGGTCCCCTCTCCCAGGGCGGTTTCTGGGAGAGGGTGGCAGCTGTAAGCTGCCGGGTGAGGGCCCCCCGCCACGCACAACACCAGGAGCCATGCACACGCCGCACATCCACACCTTCGCCACGCCGGCCGAGGCCGCCGCCGCGTCGGCCGAGCGCGTCGCGGAGCTCGCGCGGGAGGCGGTGAGCAGGAGGGGGCGCTTCTCGGTGGCGCTCTCGGGGGGGACGACGCCGCGGGCGGCGTACCGGCTGCTGGCGGAGGAGCCGTTCAGGTCGCGCATCCCGTGGGAGGGGGTGCACCTGTTCTGGGGGGACGAGCGATGCGTGCCGCCGGGGCACGTGCGCAGCAACTTCAGGATGGCGAACGACGCGTTCGTGTCGCGCGTGCCCGTGCCGCCGGCCAACGTCCACCGCATGCGCGGCGAGATCCCGCCGCACCACGGGGCGGACGAGTACGCGGAGGAGCTGGCGGAGTTCTTTGGCACGCGCACGCCGCGCTTCGACCTGGTGCACCTGGGCGTGGGCGCGGACGGGCACACCTGCTCGCTCTTCCCCTTCGACCCGCTCCTCCTGGAGCGCCACGGGACCGTGGCCACGGCCATCCTCCGCCCGCTGGGCGAGCCGCGCATCACCTTCACCCTGCCGGTGGTGAACGGGGCCGCGCACGTGGAGATGCTGGCGCCGGGCGCGGACAAGGCGGAGGTCGTGTGGAAGGTGCTGAGGGGGCCACGCGACCCTCACCGCATCCCGGCGCAGCTCGTGAGGCCGCGCGACGGGGAGATGGTGTGGCTGCTGGACGAGGCCGCCGCAGCGCGGCTGGGAGCGGGGCAGGAGGGGGAATCGCGCGCGTAGTGCGCGCGCGGCGGCACGGGCTTCGCAGCAGGCGGCGGGCTTCGACCCACCGAGGCGGCCATCCTTCCAAACGCGGCCGCCTCCCGAGACCGGAGCACGATGGCCCAGGCAACACTCCAGCACGACGTCCGACAGATCGTACGGGGCGAGCACAACGACCCCTTCCGCGTGCTCGGCATGCACCGCGTGGCCGTTGCGGGGGAGATCCGCCTCGTGGTGCGCGCCTTTCTTCCCGGCGCGCGCGAGGTGGCGCTCCTGGGCACGGGGATCGTTTCGCCGCGCACCCTTCAGCGGGTGAACGAAGACGGGTTCTTTGAAGCGCTCCTGCCCCGCGCCACCGAGCCGTTCCCCTACCAGCTACGCGTGACGTGGGCGGACGGGTCCGTCACCGAGATGTGGGACGCGTACTCGTTCAGCTCCACGGTGGCCGAGTTCGACCTGTACCTGATCGGCGAGGGGACCCACCTGCGCCTCTACGACGTGCTGGGCGCGCACCCCGACACGATCGACGGGGTGGCCGGCGTGCGCTTCGCCGTGTGGGCGCCGGCCGCGCAGCGCGTGAGCGTGGTGGGCGAGTTCAACGGGTGGGACGGGCGCCGCCACACCATGCGCCGCCACCCGGGCGTGGGGATCTGGGAGATGTTCATCCCCGGCGTGCCCGAGGGGACGGCGTACAAGTACGAGATCCGCGGGCCGAACGGCGAGATCTTCCTGAAGGCCGACCCCGTGGCCTTCGCGGCCGAGCACAACCCGGCCACCGCCTCGGTGGTGGCGGAGCTGCGCGGCTTCGAGTGGACGGACGACGAGTGGATGGAGCGCCGCCGCGAGGAGCCGGGGAAGGACCGGCCCATGGCCGTGTACGAGGTGCACCTGGGGAGCTGGAAGCGCGTCCCCGAAGAGGACAACCGGCCGCTGACCTACCGCGAGCTGGCCCACCAGCTGGGCGAGTACGTCACCGAGATGGGCTTCACTCACGTGGAGCTCCTCCCCGTGATGGAGCACCCGTACGACCCCTCGTGGGGGTACCAGGTGACGGGGTACTTCGCCCCCACCTCGCGCTTCGGGAAGCCGGAGGACTTCAAGTACCTGGTGGACCACCTGCACTCGCGGGGGATCGGGGTGATCCTGGACTGGGTGCCGGCTCACTTCCCCAAGGACGCCCACGCGCTGCGCCGCTTCGACGGCACGGCGCTGTACGAGCACGAAGACCCCCGCCAGGGCGAGCACCCGGACTGGGGGACGATGGTGTTCAACTTCGGGCGCAACGAGGTCCGCAACTTCCTGCTCTCCAACGCGCTCTTCTGGATCGACGAGTACCACGCGGACGGGCTGCGGGTGGACGCGGTGGCGTCGATGCTTTACCTGGACTACTCGCGGGAGGCGGGGCAGTGGGTGCCCAACCGCTACGGAGGGCGCGAGAACCTGGAGGCCATCGACTTCCTCCAGCAGCTCAACGCCACCGTGCGCGACCGCTACCCCGGCGCGCTGATGATCGCCGAGGAGTCCACCGCCTGGCCGGGGGTCACGCAGCCGCCGCACCTGGGCGGGCTGGGCTTCCACCAGAAGTGGAACATGGGGTGGATGAACGACTTCCTTCGCTTCGTGGAGGAAGACCCCGTCTACCGCAAGTACCACTTCAACCTGATCACCTTCTCGCTGATGTACGCGTTCAGCGAGCGCTTCGTGCTCCCCTTCTCGCACGACGAGGTGGTGCACCTCAAGGGATCGCTGATCGGCAAGATGCCGGGCGACGACTGGCAGAAGGCGGCCAACCTGCGCATGGCGCTCGGCTTCATGTGGGCGCACCCGGGGAAGAAGCTCATCTTCATGGGCGGCGAGTTCGGCCAGTGGAGCGAGTGGAGCGAGAACCGCTCGCTGGACTGGCACCTGCTGGACAACCCGCTCAACGGCGGCGTCCAGCGCTGGATGCGCGACCTTAACGCGCTCTACACGAAGGAGCGTGCCTTCTGGGACAGCGACTGCACGCACGAGGGCTTCCAGTGGATCGACTTCCACGACGTGGAGCAGACGGTGCTCTCGTTCCTGCGGCGCAGCACGGACACGGGCGAGGAGCTGCTCTTCGCCTGCAACTTCACCCCCATCCCGCGGCCCGGCTACCGGATCGGCGTGCCGCGCCCGGGGACTTACCGCGAGCTGTTGAACAGCGACGCGGCGGCGTACGGCGGCAGCAACCTGGGGAACGGGGGCTTCGTCACTTCGGAGCCCGTCCCCGAGCACGGCCGGCAGGACTCGGTACGGCTCACGCTGCCCCCGCTCTCGATCCTGGTGTTGAAGCGGGACGAGGAGTAGTCCGCGGCCGGCGCGCCGGCCACCACCACCACAACGAGCCAACGTCCATGGCGAAGACCGAAAAGACCCGGGCGAAAGGCGCTGATGCCGACGCCACCCCGCGCGACGACGCCGGCCCGGCCGGGTCCGCGAAGTCCCCGGCCTCCGGCGCCAAGCGCACCGGCCGCTCCACCACCACCGCCACGGGCGACACGAGCACCGCGGCACGCCGCGGGGGGACCCGCACTTCACGCACCGCCAAGGAAGAGGGTGGAGCGGTGCCGGGCGGCACCGAGGGGGGCACCACCTCCACCCGCACGGTGCGGGCTTCCGGGCCGCGCGCCGGGGTGAGCGCCTCGTCGGCGGCGGGCAACGCGCCGCGCGCCGGCGGCGCCAACCGTCAGGACGCCGTCCGCCGCCAGGCCAACCTGCGCGCCGACCTGCGCGAGTTCGCCTCCAACCGCCCCCAGGGTTGGGACCACGACGACTGGATCTCCTTCCTGGACCACCTGCGCGGCCGCGGCCACGACGTGTCCAACAGCGACGAGGTGGGGATGTCGCTGGAGCGGGAGCGCCTCTCGGTGCAGCTGGAGCAGGTGCCGGGGATGGGGCCGCGCCGGGTGGAGGCCCTCGTCAACCGCTTCCACACGCTCTACTCGCTCCGGCACGCAGACGTGGACGAGCTGGCCGAGGTGCCGGGGATGAACCGGGCGCTGGCGGAGAGGGTGAGGCAGCAGTTCAACTGACCTGATCTCACACGGAGACAACCGAGGCACGGAGAAGAACTTCTTCTCCGTGCCTCGTCTTTTTGCGCGTATCAACATATTGCACAAGGTTTGAATAAACCTGGCTCGGAACGTGCGTGGGCGCGCCACAGATCCGATCAGGGAGTGGCGGACGTATGCGGTAGACGAGGCGGGCAGGCGGCGCGGACGCGACGCAGGCCGAGGGACTCAACTGGAGGGTGCGCAATGTCCGAACAACTGCGGGATGGGACGGCGGGGCTCCTGGCGGGGCTGGGAAGCCCCACGGGGCGGCGGGGCTTCCTGAAGTGGGGCGGTGCAGCGGCGGCCGTGGTGGCGGCGGGCTCCGCGTGCGGCGATTTCGGCAGCAAGGACAGCGTCACGATCACGTCGCCCACTACGGGGCCCGGGGCCACGGTCACGCTGGACTTCAGCAGCGACATCGGCATCCTGAACTACGCGTTCGCCCTGGAGCAGCTCGAGGCGGCCTTCTACCAGGCCGTGGTGTCGAGCAGCACCTTCGCCGCCACCTTCACGGCGCAGGAGCGGCTGATCCTCACGGACATCCGCGACCACGAGGTCGCCCACCGCGATTTCTTCAAGGCGGCCATCCCGGCGGCCAGCCGCATCCCGGACCTCACCCCCATTCTCACCTCGGTGAACCTGGCCAACAAGGCGGCGGTGCTCGGCACGGCACGCACCTTCGAGGACCTGGGCGTGCAGGCGTACAACGGCGCGGGTCCGCTCTTCAGCAACACGGCCGCGGGGCAGGGCTTCCTGACGGTGGCCGGCAAGATCGTGTCGGTGGAGGCGCGCCACGCCGCCGCCATCCGCGACCTGCTCGCCCCCAAGACCAAGGGCCCCACCTCGTTCGCTCCGGGCGACTTCGACGACTTCGGGGAGCCGGGCAACATTCTCGGTCTGGCGCAGCCGTTCATCACCGAGACGCTCCGTGCCATCAACGTCCCGACGATCTCCTGAGGAGGAGCGATCATGCTGAACCAGAACATCAACGACGCTCCACTCTCCGACGAGGCAGTCACGCGCCGTGACGCCCTCTCGCTCTTCGGCTCCATGGGCGCCAAGCTCGCCATGGCCGCCGCGCCGCTCGCCGTGGGGCTCACCGCCCGGGCCGTGGCCGCGCAGACCGCGCCCACGCTGGTGCAGATCCTCAACTTCGCGCTGACGCTGGAGGAGCTGGAGGCCGAGTTCTACGTGAAGGGCCTGGCCGCGGCCAACCTGATCCCGGCCGCCGACCGCGCCATCTTCGAGAACATCCGCGACCACGAGCTGTCGCACGTCCGCTTCCTGCGCACCGCGCTGGGCGCGAGCGCCATCGCCAAGCCCACCTTCGACTTCACGGGCGGCAAGGGGAGCAACGCGGGCCCGTTCCCGGCGTTCACCAACTACGACGTGTTCAAGGTGCTCGCGCAGGGCTTCGAGGACCTGGGCGTGCGCGCGTACAAGGGCCAGGCCCCCAACCTGCTGGCGCTCAACCAGCGCGGCGTGCTCCTGCAGGCGCTGCGCATCCACTCGGTGGAAGCGCGCCACGCCTCCGAGGTGCGCCGCCTGCGCGGCAACTTCAGCGAGACGGCGCCCAACAAGGGGTGGATCACGGGTGTGGCCGTGGACGCGCCGGCCAACGCCATCGCGGGGATCTACGCGGCGGGCGCCGCCGGCTTCCCGGCCGAGGACAACACCACTCACGCCACCCTGAACGTGACCACGGTGACCACGGTGTCGGCCACGGCGGTGCAGGAAGCGTGGGACGAGCCGCTGGACATGGCGCGCGTGGTGACGCTGGCCAGCATGTTCATCGTCTGAGAACGGCAGTCACTCAGAAGCAGGAGGCACAGAGACTCTTTCGTCTCTGTGCCTCGCTTCCGTTCCACCCTCAGGCTCCACCGGAATGAATCCGCCACAGGCAACCGCCACGTATCTTCCGGCAGATCCGCGCGCCGCCGCGGCTCCCGCCCTCGCCGACGACGGCGCGCTGGTGCGCCGGATGGCCGCGGGCGACGAGAGCGCGCTGGGGCTCCTCTACGACCGCTGGTCCCCCCTGCTTCACTCCGTGGCCCGCCGCATCCTCAGCGACCCCGACGACGCCGAGGAGGTGCTGGAGGAAGCCTTCTGGCAGGCGTGGCGGCAGGCGGGGCGCTACGAGGAAGGGCGTGGCGGCGTGTCTACCTGGCTCACCATGATGGTGCGCAGCCGCGCGCTGGACCGGGTGCGCGCGCGCGGCCGGATGCGCGAGGAGAGCTGGGCCGTGCTCCCCGAGCCTTCCTCCGCCGAGGAGTACGACGCCCCCGCGGCGCCGGACGCCTTCGCGGAGCAGAGCGAGGAGCGCAGGCTGATCCAGGCGGCGGTGGCGCTGCTGCCGCCGGAGCAGCGGGAGACGGTGGAGCTCGCCTACTTCCGCGGGATGAGCCAGGCGGAGATCGCGGCGTCGCTGGGGCAGCCGCTGGGCACGGTCAAGACGCGCGCGCGCCTGGCGCTGCAGAAGCTGAGGGAATCGCTGGTGGTGCTTCGCGAGGTGGGACGATGAGCCTGGACATGACGCACGACGACGTGCAGGCGGCGCTGGCCGCCGAGGCTCTCGACGCTCTCGACGGCGCCGAGCGCGAGCGGGTGCACGCCCACCTGGCCGGCTGCGCGGAGTGCCGCGCCGAGCTGGACGCCCTGCGCGAGGCCGCCTCCTTCCTGGCCCACACCGCCCCCCACGTCCCGCTGGACCCCGCCCGCTCCGGCCGCCTGCGCGCCCGCCTGGTGGCCCGCGCCGCCGCCGACCGCGTGATCCCGCTGGCGCCGCGGCGCCGCTCCACGCTCCCGGCCTGGCTGGCCGCCGCCGCGTCGCTGCTGCTGGCGATCGGCCTGGGCGTGTACGCGTCCGGCCTGCGCGGCCGGGTGGGTGCGCTGGAGGATCGCAACGCGTCGCTGGAGAACACCCTCGCCGAGCGCGAGTCCACCCTGGCGGCGCTCGCGGGGCCCGAGGTGCGCGTCATCGACCTCGCCTCCACGCAGCAGCGGGAGCCCTCCGGCCGCATGTTCTGGAACCCGCACCGCCGCCGCTACACGTTCTACGCCTACAACCTCCCGCCGGTGCGTGAGGGCCGCGAGTACCAGCTCTGGCTCATCACCCCCGACGGCCCGGTGGCGGCCCCCACCTTCCGCCGTGCCGCGAACGGCGGTGGATCGGTCGAAGGCGCGTACGACATCCCCAACGAGCAGATCCGCGCCTTCGCCGTCACCGACGAGCCGGTCGGCGGCCTCCCCGCGCCCACGGGCGAAGTCGTAATCGCCGGCACCACGACCGAATAGCTCACACAGAGACACAGAGGCACAGAGAAGGAACTTCTTCTCTGTGCCTCTGTGCCTCTGTGTGAGCCCCGTTTTTACATGCGCTTGTATGCCGGCCCGCTGCCGCCCTCGCGCGGAGTCCAACGCGGGCCGATGACGTCGGTGGCCTTGCAGTCGATGCAGTTGGGGGCGTTGACCACCAGGCGGTCGCCCTGGCGCTCGTACACGTTGGCCGGGCAGAGGTGGGCGTACATGTCCGCCACCTCGGCGGGGATGTCCTTGCCCACGATCAGGTGCGACGGGATGTCGTCGCGGGTGCCGTTCCCCGACTTGAAGACCGCGTCCACCTTGCTGAAGGTGAGCTGGTTGTCGGGGACGAACGGGGTCTCGGGCGTGACCTCCTTCTCCGTCTCCGCGTCCGGCTCCATGGCGATGCGGCCGGCCGGGATGCGCCCGCCTGTGACCGTCGCCAGCCCCGCCCTGATCCCGCCCTTGATGAAGCCGTCCTTGAAGCCCAAACGCATGTTGCGCGTCTTGTGCAGGTCGTCGCGGATGTAGCTCGCGTCCACCAGCTTGTCGTACGCGCTCAGCGACGCGGCCGACACGTCGCCCCGCTTCAGCCCCTCGAAGATGGTGCGCGCGGCGTAGATCCCGGACTGCATGGCGTAGTGGATCCCCTTCAGCGACGCCACGTCCACAAATCCCACCGTGTCGCCCACCATCAGCAGACCGTCGCCGCAGCGGCGCTGCGGCAGGGCGTAGAAGCCGCCCTCGGGGATCGTCTTGGCGCCCCATTCCACCATCTCGCCCCCCTCCAGGTACTTGCGGAAGAACGGGTGGAGCTTCATCCGCTGCAGGAGGTGGTGAACGTCCAGCGTGGTCTGCCGGTAGTCCAGCCCCACCACGAGGCCGATGGAGACGAGGTTCGGCTCGATGGGGTACATCCAGCTCCCGCCGAACGCGTCGCGCGGGAGGGGCCACCCCAGCGTGTGAACCACGCGGTCCAGCGGCACCTTGGTCTCCCACAGCTCCTTGACGCCCAGCGCGAAGATCTGCGGGTTCTCGGAGGTGATCCCCTGCCACTGCCGGTACGCCTGCCCCAGCGGCCCGCGCGTCCCCTCGGCCAGCACGGTGACGCGGGCGGTGAGGTCCGTAGGCGGCTCGAAGGTGCCACCCGGCGTGCCGTCGCGCTTGAGGCCCGACGGCGTGGTGCGCACGCCCGCCACCTTCTGCCCATCCACCAGCAGCGAGTCCACGGGGAAGCCGGGGAGCACGTTGACACCCAGCTCCTCCGCCTTGCCGCCCAGCCACTGCACGATCTCGCAGATGGAGCCGATGTAGTTCCCCCGGTTGTGCATGGGGGGGGGCGTGGGGAGGCGGACCTGCCCCGTCTCGGTGAGGAAGAGCACCGACTCCGCGTCCACCCGGGAGCGGAAGGGGAAGTCCTCGTCCTTGAGGTCGGGGAAGAGCTCGCGGAAGGCGCGCGGGTTGACCACGGCGCCGCTCAGGCAGTGCTCGCCCAGGGCGGGCGCCTTGTCCAGGATGGCGATGTTGACCTCGCCCAGCGTGCCCCCGCCCTCGGCGTCCTTTTGGACGAGGCGGGCGAGCTCGATGGCCGTGGTCAGCCCGGCCGGACCGGCGCCCACGATCACCACGTCCATCTCCAGCGCCTCGGCGTCGGGCGCCTCGGCCAGGATCATCCGTTCGCGCGGGAGGTCGGGCTGGTGCCGCACCGGGAGTACGGAGCGGCGTGCGCTGTCTGCCATGGGTTCTCCGCTATTCGTGCGCAGATGCTCGGTTTTCGGGAAAGCTTCGCGCGCCAAGATACGCGGGGCGCCCCCCTTCCGCAAACACACGAAATACTCGGTTCAGCGGGCCCCCGACGGCTGGCGCAGCGTTCCCGAGAGGCGCTGGAACACGGCGGCGGCTTCATAGCGGTCCAGCGGCAGGTCGCGGTGCAGCGTGTCGCGCACGGAGCGCAGGCGCGCGCGCAGGGTGCCGTCGCCCACGCCCGACCGTTCCGCGGTGGCCAGCGCCGTGTCGGCGAGGCGCAGCAGCTTCAGGCGATCGGAGGTGGCGCGGCGCAGGCCGTTGGCGAGGGCCTGCACCTCGATGCGCAGCTGGAAGACGGCGGGTACTTCGATGTTCATCGCTCCCATCCCGTTGCGGTTCCCGTCGCCGGGAGAATGCCCCGGCACGCGACGCTGTAAGGCGAGGAGCGTGCCATCGTACAACCTTTGCATAGCGTTGCTGCGCCACGCCGGACGTGCAACGAAACGTTCCAGCGCGGGGCATGGCGATTGCTCCCACCGGCGCCTCCCCGGAGGGGGGCTTGGGAGGATGCAACCAGCGGCAGAGGAGGCGGGATGGACACGATGGTGGGTACGGAGCGCCCGCGGGCGTTCGATCCGTCGCAGGCGACGCCGGGGCTGATCCCGCCGCGCCCGGGGTGGGACGTCACGGAGAAGCAGATGGGCGGGGGCGAGGGGCTCGCCAACTTCCTGGGATGGTTCAGCATCGGCCTGGGGCTGGCCGAGGTGCTGGCGCCGGAGCGGCTGGCCGAGGCGCTGGGGATGGAGGACCGCACGGAGCTGATCCGCGCGTACGGCTTCCGCGAGATCGCCTCGGGGATGGGCATCCTCTCGCAGCGCCGCCCCACCCCCTGGCTGTGGGCGCGGGTGGCCGGCGACGCGCTGGACCTCGCCACCCTGCTCACCCGCATCGGCCCCGACAACCCGAAGCGCGGCGCCGTGGCGGCCGCCGTAGCGGCCGTGGCCGGCGTGACGGTGCTGGACGTGATCGCCGGCAGCCAGCTGGCTCGGAACTGACGAAGTGCGTGAGTGCGTGAGTGCGTGAGTGCGCTTAACTGCAGTTCACTCACGCACTGACGCACTCACGCACTCACGCACTCCCTTCTACCGGAGCAGCTCGATGAAGGCACTCACCTGGCACGGCCGGTCCGACGTACGCTGCGACAACGTACCCGATCCAACCATCGTCGATCCCACGGACGCCATCGTCCGCATCACCTCCACCGCCATCTGCGGCTCGGACCTCCACCTGTACGACGGCTTCCTCCCGCTGATGAAGCCGGGCGACATCCTGGGCCACGAGCCCATGGGGATCGTGGAGGAGGTGGGCCCCGAGGTGAAGCGGCTCAAGCGCGGCGACCGGGTGGTGATCCCGTTCACCATCTCGTGCGGCAGCTGCTGGTTCTGCCAGAACACGCTCTACTCGCTCTGCGACACCTCCAACCGCAATCCGGAGCTGGCGAAGACCATGATGGGCCACGCCACGGCCGGCCTGTTCGGGTACTCGCACCTCACGGGCGGCTTCGCGGGCGGGCAGGCGCAGTACCTCCGCGTCCCCTTCGCCGACGTGGGCCCCATCCGCATCGACAGCGACCTCAGGGACGAGCAGGTGCTCTTCCTCTCCGACATCTTTCCCACGGGGTGGATGGCCGCGGAGAACGCGGAGATCGTCCCCGGCGACACGGTGGCGGTGTGGGGGTGCGGGCCGGTGGGCCAGTTCACCATCCTCAGCGCGTGGATGATGGGCGCCGGCCGGGTGATCGCCATCGACCGCGTGCCCGAGCGGCTGCGCATGGCCGAGACGCACGGCCGGGCCGAGACGATCAACTTCAAGGAGGTGGGCGTCTACGACCGCCTGATGGAGATGACGCAGGGCCGCGGCCCCGACCGCTGCATCGACGCCGTGGGCGCCGAGGCGCACGCCACCGGCAGCGTGGACGCGTGGTACGACAAGGCCAAGTCCATGATGCTGCAGGAAACGGAGCGGCCGCACGTCCTGCGCGAGGCCATCATGTGCTGCCGCAAGGGAGGCACCATCTCCGTCCCCGGCGTGTACCTGGGCTTCCTGGACAAGATCCCCTTCGGCGCCGCCATGAACAAGGCGCTCACCTTCAAGATGGGCCAGACGCACACCCAGCGTTACCTGGACCCGCTCCTCAAGCGCATCGAGGGCGGCGAGATCGACCCCTCGTTCGTCATCACCCACGAGGTGCCCATCGAGCGCGGGCCGGAGATGTACCGGACGTTCCGGGAGAAGGAAGACGGGTGCATCAAGGTGGTGCTGAAGCCCTGGGACTGATCGGGGCTCACACAGAGGCACGGAGGCACGGAGATGAAGTCATCTCCGTGCCTCTGTGCCTCTGTGTGACCTAAACGATCGTCGGCTCCATGAAGTAGTCGAAGCCGTGCTCGGAGCTCCGCCACGCGCGCACGCGGAAGATGCGCGCGGGGGCGCCCGGCTCCAGGTAGAGGCGGTGCGAGCCGCCGTGCCAGAAGTGGCGCTCGCCCGTCAGCAGCTCCTCCACCTCCCACGGGTCGTTCCAGCCGATCCCCATGTCCGGCAGGGGGAAGTGGAGCGTCGTCTCGTGCGCGGCGAAGGGGTCCAGGTTCACGGCCACGAACACCATGCTCGCCCGGTCCGGCGTCATCTTCCCGTAGAAGAGGATGTTGTCGTCGTCCGCCGGGTAGAAGCGCAGGTTCTCGTACTCGTGGAGCGCGCGGTTCTCGCGTCGCACCTGGTTGAGCCGCGTGATCAGGCCGCGGATGTTCCCCGGGCGGTCCCAGTCCCACGCCTTCAACTCGTACTTCTCCGAATCCAGGTACTCCTCCTTCCCCGGCGCCAGCGGCGTCCCCTCGCACAGCTCGAAGCCGCTGTAGATGCCGTAGACCGACGACAGCGTGGTGGCGAGCACCGCGCGGATCATGAACGCCGGGCGCCCGCCGCGCTGAAGGAACTCCGGGTTGATGTCCGGCGTGTTGGGGAACAGGTTGCCGCGGAAGTACTCCTTCATCGGCCCCTGCGTGAGCTCCGTGAGGTACTCGATGATCTCAGCCTTGAAGTTGCGCCAGGTGAAGTACGTGTAGCTCTGCGAAAAGCCCGCCTTGGCCAGCGCGCGCATCATCTTGGGACGCGTGAACGCCTCCGACAAAAAGAGCACCTCCGGGTGGTGGCGCTGCACCTCGCGGATCATCCACTCCCAGAACTGCACGGGCTTGGTGTGCGGGTTGTCCACGCGGAAGATCTTCACGCCCTGCTCCACCCAGTGCAGCACCACGTCGCGCCACTCCTTCCACTGCGCTTCCCAGTCTTCGCCGTAGAAGTTGAGCGGGTAGATGTCCTGGTACTTCTTGGGCGGATTCTCGGCGTACTTGATGGTGCCGTCCGGCCGCACGAAGAACCAGCTCGGGTGCGCCTCGGCGTACGGGTGGTCGGGGGACACCTGGATGGCGAAGTCCAGCGCGATCTCCAGCCCGTGCTCCTGCGCCGCCGCCACCATGCGGCGGAAGTCCTCCATCGTCCCCAGCTCGGGGTGCACGTCGCGGTGCCCGCCGTCCTTGCCGCCGATGGCGTAGGGCGACCCCGGCTGGTCCGGCCCCGCGCCCAGCGTGTTGTTCTTCCCCTTCCTGAACGCCAGGCCGATGGGGTGGATGGGCGGGAAGTAGAGGACGTCGAACCCCATGTCGCGCACGTAGGGCAGCTTGGCGATCACGTCGTCCCAGGTGCCGTGGCGCGTGGGGTCGTCGGCCATGGAGCGCGGGAAGATCTCGTACCACGCGGCGAAGCGCGCCGGCACCCGGTCCACCTGCACGGGGAGCACGGGCTCGTGCTGAGTGAGGTCGTCGCGCAGGGGGAAGCGCTCCAGCAGGTCCAGCAGGCCCGGGTCGAGCGCGGCGGCCACGCGCTCGGCCAGCGTGCGCTCCTCGGCCGCGGCCACTCCCTTCTCGAACGGGGCCCACTTCCACCTGTCCGGCTCGGCCACGTCCAGGATGTCGCCCACCATCTCGCCCAGGTGGGCCACGATGGCCTCGCGCTCGCCGGCCGGCGCGGCGGCGGCGGAGCGGGCCACGAGCTGCGCGCCCTCGAACAGCTCGAGCACCACCTCCTGCCCCGCGTCGTACTTCTTGCGCAGGTCGCTCTGCCAGGTGCCGAACACGTCGGTCCACGCCACCACCGTGTAGTGCCAGCGGCAGTTGCGGTCGGGGGTGAACGACCCCGTCCAGCGGTCGTTGTCCCAGAACTTCATGGGCGCCTCGCGCCATTCCTCCTCGTCCTCCGGGCGGTACCAGATGGCCGCGGCGATGGCGTCGTGCCCCTCCTTGAAGATGTCGGCGCGCACCTCGACCGTGTCGCCCACTTCGCGCTTGATGGCGTACCTCCCGCAGTCCAGCTGCGGCGTAACGTCCTCTATGACGACCTTCCGGCTCGCATCGATCATCGGTTCTGTCGGCTCGGGATGTGTGGCTCGGAACGGCCGGCGGGCAGCAAGCGGTGGGCCAGGGGGAAGCACAGAAGTGCGTGAGTGCGTTAGTGCGTGAGTGCGTTTTGGAGTCGCGGGGGGCGATCCGGGGTATCTAGTTATATCTGGCTACCAACAACCGGATCGGTGAGATGAAGGTGAAGCGGTTTGAGGAGCTCGTCGTCTGGCGGAAGGCGAAAGACCTCTCCGTAGAGGTTTACCGCTTGACGGCCGGCGGTCAATTCGGCCGCGATCGCGGTTTGCGCGACCAGATCCGCAGAGCGGCGGTGTCGGTGATGTCCAACGTAGCCGAGGGATTCGAGCGATACAGCCGCGCGGAGTTCAAGCATTTTCTCTCCATCGCGCGCGGCTCCGCCTCCGAAGTCCGCAGCCAGCTCCACCTCGCCCACGAACTCGGATACTTGCCAGCCCACGAACACCGCGAACTCCACGACCAGTGTGTGGAGGTAAGCCGCCTGCTCGCGGCTCTCCGTGCTTCCACGGACGCCCAGTAGTTCAACGCACTCACGCACTCACGCACTCACGCACTCACGCACTCACGCACTCACGCACTCACGCACTCACGCACTCACGCACTTCCATTCTCCGACTTTCGGATTTTGTTCGCACAAAGTAGACGGCGTGGTGTATATTGGATGCGACTACAATTTCCCTGTCGGAGAGCGGAGAGATGATGGTAATGGACTCGGACAAGACGAAGGCGCTGAACGCCGCGATCGGGCAGATCGAGAAGGCGTACGGCAAGGGTGCGATCATGCGCATGGGGGTGGATGGGCCCAAGGTCAGGGTGGGCGCCATCTCTACCAGCGCCATCCACCTGGACGCCGCCATCGGCGTGGGCGGGGTGCCGCGCGGCAGGATCACGGAGATCTTCGGGCCGGAGTCGTCGGGGAAGACGACGCTGTGCCTTCACCTGATCGCCAACTGCCAGGCGGCGGGCGGCGTGGCGGCCTTTGTGGACGCCGAGCACGCGGTGGACATCGAGTACGCCCGCAAGCTGGGCGTGGACGTGGACAACCTCCTCGTGTCGCAGCCGGACACCGGCGAGCAGGCGCTGGAGATCACCGAGACGCTCATCCGCAGCGGTGCCGTGGACATCATCGTCGTGGACTCCGTGGCGGCGCTGGTGCCCCGCGCCGAGATCGAGGGCGAGATGGGCGACAGCCACATGGGCCTGCACGCGCGGCTCATGAGCCAGGCGCTGCGCAAGGTCACCGGCGCCATCAACCGCAGCCAGACCACGCTCGTCTTCACCAACCAGATCCGCGAGAAGATCGGCGTGATGTTCGGCTCGCCGGAGACCACCACCGGCGGCCGCGCGCTGAAGTTCTACGCCTCGCTGCGGCTGGACATCCGCCGCATCGGGACGATCAAGGACAAGGAAGTGCCCGTCGGCAACAAGACGCAGGTCAAGGTGGTGAAGAACAAGGTTGCGCCGCCCTTCAAGCAGGTGCAGTTCGACATCATGTGGGGCACCGGCATCGACCGCTTCGGCACCATCGTGGACCTGGGCGTGGAGCACGACGTCATCTCCAAGTCCGGCTCCTGGTTCAACTACGGCGAGATGCGCCTGGGCCAGGGCCGCGAGAACGTCAAGGCGTTCCTCCAGGAGAACGTACCGCTCGCCACCGAGATCGAGGACAAGGTCAAGCTCAAGGCCGGGTTCATCATCCCGGACGCGAACTGAATCGCTCACACAGAGACACAGAGGCACGGAGATGAAGTCATCTCTGTGCCTCTGTGCCTCTGTGTGAGCTTCTTTCAGTCCAGGATCGTGCGGATGGCCCCGATGAGGCGGCTGGCCTGGAAGGGCTTGGGGATGAAGTCGGCGAAGCCGGCGGAGCGGGCGCGGACCGGGTCCAGCTCGCCGGCGGTGACGGCGATCACCGGGATGGCGGAGGTGTCCGGGTCGTTCTGAAGGGCCTGCAGCGCCTCCCAGCCGCTCATGCGCGGGAGGTGGAGGTCCATCAGGATCACGTCGGGGCGCTCGCGGCGCGCCACGTCCACGCCCTCCAGCCCGTCGCCCGCCCCCAGCACGCCGAAGCCGGCCGCCTCCAGCGACATCAGCACGGCCGCCCGCAGCGACGGGTGGTCTTCCACGTAGAGGACGCGTTGAGAGGTCAATGCCCGGCACCGGGGGGAGGTAGGGACCAACAGGTACGTACAATTAGGGCCGCGAGGTCGCGAAAGCAAGTCTCGCGGTACATTACGGTCGCGAACGGTGCGGCTTCGTTGCGCGGATGGCGCTACTGGGTCTGCACGATCTCGTCGGTGATGCGGTACGCCCCGTCCAGCCAGGCGATGATCTCGCGGGCGCCGGGATGGTCCTCGCCCTCGTAGCGCTCTCGCAGCATCGCCTCCTTCTCGCCCAGCCGGTCCAGCCCCACGTTCTGCAGCACCAGGACGTCTTCCCACACTTTCGTCCCCAGCGCGGCGCCCAGCACCGCCATGGCGGCGGTGCGGAACGCTTCGCCGTACGCGTAGTCGTCGCCGCGGCGGTAGCACTCGGGGAGGGTGATGGCCGGGATCAGGGAAAGGGTAGGCTGCAGGGCGGGGTTGATGCCGTGCGCCGCCACGCTCCCGGCCAGCGACGCCGGGCGGCCGGTGAAGGCGCGCAGGTGGAGGTACTGGCCCATGCGCGGCCCATCGTTCACCGGGTAGTTGTCCCACAGGAAGGGCTTCCGGCGAAGCTGGCCGGCCACGCGGTCCAGGTGCCCGGGGGTGATCTCGCGGGCGCACACCTCCTCGCCCGTCCAGAACACCTGGATCGCGGGGTCCAGGGTGGCGCCCAGGCGCTCCAGGTACCCGTCCGGCCGGCGCCCGAAGGCGCGGTCCAGCACGGGGTCGTCCGAATAGTAGCTGGGGCACACGAGCACGCGGTCCGCGCGCGTGCGCTCCGCCGCCCAGTGGACGATCTCCACCTGCCGGTCCGCCAGCTCCGGCGTGTCGCCGCGCATGTCGTCGAAGAGGATCGCCAGGTCGCTCACGCCGATCTCGTCGAAGAGCGCCAGCTTGCGCCCCAGCGCCTCGCGGGCGGCCTCGTCGAAGCCGTTGAAGAGCTCGTACGGGCTCAGCCCCACCCCGAAGCGCACCCCCGCCTCCCGGCACCTCTCCGCCAGCGCCCCCAGCGCGCGCGCCGTGTCCTCCGGAAACGGTTCCTGCCACCTTCGCCGCAGGAAGGTGTCGGCCTTGGGCGCGTACATGTAGAACCGGTACCCGTGCGGCGCCAGGAACTCCACCGTCGCCGCCCGCTCCTCCCACGTCCACGGCTTCCCGTAGAACCCTTCGATGATCCCGAGCTCGGTATCCATCCGCCGCCGCGTAGTAAGGGAGGCACAGAGACGCCTTCATCTCTGTGCCTCCGTGTCTCTGTGTGAGCCCCGTTGTTACACCCGGACCAGCGCCGGAGCCGGCCGCCGCGCGCGGTGCACCGGGCGGTTGAGCGTCGGGTGCCGCAGGGCGAAGCGGGCCGCCGCCGCGGGGAGCTTCCAGGCCGCGAGCGGCTCGTAGCGCCCCGTGTCGCGCCGCTCGAAGAAGAAGGTGCCGCCGGCGTGTACGGAGAGCACCAGGAGGTACTCCTCGCGGTGGGCGCGGATGCCCGCCACCAGCAGGGCGGCCACGACGGCCGCCATCAGGATGAGAGCGAAGGACAGCATGAGTGCCTCCGTGAGTTGGTATCGTTTCGGGCCGCGTGCTCGCGGTTCCGGCCTACCGGAATAGCGACCTTCGTGCCGTCGCGGTGCGCCAGTACGGCAGACGCGCAGAGGGCCGGACGCACCTTGCGTCCGGCCCATTACGCCGCCATTCCGGCGGGGTTTCAGCGGCGGTCGTAGCCGCGCTGGCGTGTCGGTCCGCTACCCGGACTCCACCCGGGTTGTCCACCCCAGTGGACGCCGCGTCCCACGTCTTCGCGGCGCGGGCTGGTGTAGCCGGGGCGGAACTCGTTCCCCTCCATCCCGCCGAAGCGGCCGAACACCATGCCGCCCGCGGCGCCGCCCCCGCGCACCTCCGGCGCGTTGTACCCGTACTGCCCGCCGAAGCGCCCGCCGCCGCCGCTGTCCTGGTAGCGGCCGGTGTAGGTGGCGTCGTAGTCGCCGCCGTGGGTGCCGCCCAGGCCGCCGTACCCCCACCCCTCGCCGTGGCTCCCGTACGCGTCGCGCCCGTAGCGCCCGCGCTGCAGCGCCTCGCCATCCGGGTACGCGTTCATCCGGTACTCGCGCCCGTAGCCGCGGAAGCCCCGGTCGTATCCGCCGAAGCCGCGCATCCCGTAGTCCCGCCCGTATCGCGCCATGCATCCCTCCTGTCGCGTGCTCCCCGGCGCTCCGCGCGGCCCCCGCCGCGCCCCCGCGCCGGCAAAACCGGGAAGGACAGCGGGGGCAACATCCGCACCGCCGCGCGTGTCAGGGCCGCAGGGCGCGCCCGCTGCCCCGCGTGTAGACCAGCAGGACGCCGTACGCGCCCATGTCACCGTACATCGAAGCCGCGTCCACCGGGCGGATGTACTCCACGCTCTCCAGGTCGAAGAGCGCGAGGTCGCGCAGGAACTCGCCCGCGGGGCGGATGGGCACGTCGTCCAGGATCAGCGTGGCGCCCGCGCAGTCGCTGGGGGCCATCGACGCCTCCAGCGTCGACTTGGGGGGAGTGGCGAGCACCGGAGCCCCCGTGCTCATCGCCCTGCCCCCGGTGCCGCCGCGCGGCTCGATGCACACCTCCCGCAGCACGTGCGGGTTCCCCGGCGAGGAGGAGCGCGTGGCGGCGCATGGCGGGGCCAGGGCAGGGGGACGGAAGCTCGGTGTGCTCCGGTCCACGTTAGGCCTGGTGTGGTTAGCAAGCAAGAGCGTTCGCGCTCCTCCCGGCGGACTGGTGGGCACGACAAACTGCGGCCTCACACAGAGGCACAGAGGCACGGAGAAAAGACGCTTTTTCTCCGTGCCTCGTTCCTCCTCGCTTTGCCCCGAACTCCACCCTCGCCATCTCGACGAAAGCGTTGGCGGTTCTCGGTGAGCTCAGGAATCTGCTCGGATCCGTTCAAGTACCTGCGGAGCCATCGGTGCCCGCACTTTCAAGACCCCGTCAACTACCTGTTGCTGGAGGGCCGCTTGTGTCCATCGTAGCGCCCGATTGTACACGACGGCTGTGTCGTGCTGGATGAACGGGTGATCCCCGATGGACAGGATACATGATCGGTCCGGATGCGACCGGAGTGTCGTGAGGTAGACGCGAGGAACGCGTCCGCGCTCCCGGACGGTCCCCAGAGAATGCGAAGTCAATCTCTTCGCGCACGTCGAGGCAGCACGCACCCCAGCGGACTCGTGCGGCCACGGGCGGAGCGCGTCGTCCACTTTGTCCCTTATTCTGGCGGAACGTGGCTCGTCCGTGCTCCTGGCGCATGGCAGAATGGTGGAGTGGGCGCCGGATCGGTCCGGCTGCCGCTTCATCCCCAGGTTCCGGAGACTCTCGCATGCGCTTCGTCCGCCCCCTCCTCGCCCTCGCCGCCCTCTGCACCGCCGCCGCCTGCGCGGACACCTCCCGCATCACCGCGCCCGAGGCTCCCTCGCGCGCCGAGAGCGGCGGCGGCCTGATGGGCTCCGGCACCGTCACCTCGACGAGCGCGGGCGGTGGCTGGATCGGCTCCGGCAACGCGGCACCGGCTCCGTCGGACACCACGAATCGCAGCGGTGGTTGGATCGGCTCCGGCAACTAGGGCGGCACCAGCAAAAGCAATCTCACACAGAGACACGGAGGCACAGAGAGGAGCTTTCTCTCTGTGTCTCCGTGTCTCTGTGTGAGCTATTCACAGCCGATCTGCGCGCGAGTCGGGCTCTCCGGAGCCCCGTCGCGCCGCGGACGCATTGCTCCGACCAGGGCGTCGCCCGTACTCGCGACCTGCGTAGCGAGCACATCGACGGACTTCCGGAAACGGTCCGGGAATACCTGCCGAACACGCTCGTCCAACAGCACACCGCTCTGCACCGCGTTCGCGATGGCCTCGGCGCGCAGGATGTTCTCGCCTTCCTGCCGCTCCCGTGCAATCCGCAACGCCTCTTCGGCGGCCATCGCGGAGCGGTCCCAGAACTCGAGACACCCTGCGGCCATCGCGAGATGGATCATGGCGACCGCGTGACCATCCTGATTGGGCTGCTGCCGTAGCTGGACCAGCGTCTCCGCCCACGCGGATTCGAAGATGCTGATCCAACCAGCCCCAGCAGCCGCACGCGTGAGGTTGGAGAAGAGGAGCACTCGGGCTCGCGGTTCCCAGAGGTGCTCCACCAGACCCATGAGAACTTCAGCCGCCTCCCTAAAGCGTCCAGCCCGGTCCATCCAGAACCAGGCAACGTCGTGCGCGAGCGCATACACCCGGCCGTGCCCCGGCCCGTACGCGGCCAGCGCCGACGAGACGTACTCCATGGCGCTCTCTTCGTCGCCGAAGTCGAAGGCCATTCCGGCCAGGTCGTAGAGGGCGTCGCCTTCGAGGGTGCGGAGGCCGTGGCGGCGGGAGGTGCGGAGGCAGAAGCGGTGGAAGCGGCGGGCCAGGGGGAGGTTGCCGCGCTGGCGGTACAGGTTGCCCAGGCCCGATGCGCAGAGCGCCGCCACCTCCCACTCGCGGGCGGCGCGCGCCTGCCGGTGAGCCCACTTGAGCCACGGCTCGGCGAAGTCGTACATCGCCAGCTTCCTGGCCAGGCGGCCGATGTGGTAGCCCAGGTGCGGGCGCGCCGGGTCCATCTCCTCGGCCAGGGCGAAGAAGGAGATGGCGGTGCGGCAGGCGCCCATCCCCTCGGCCCACAGGCCCAGGTGGGCGCACCCCAGCACCAGGCCGTCGCGCGTGTCCGCGTCGGGGCGCGTCTCGCGCAGGAGGCGCACGATGCCGCGCAGGGTGGTGCGGAGCTCGGGGACGGCGTCCATCAGGTCGGCGCTCTCGCCCATCAGCAGCACTCCCGGCAGCTCGTCGCCGGCGTCGAGGCGGCCGCGGACGTTGCGGAGCGCCTGCCAGAGGGCGACTCCCGCATCGCCGTTCCCCGCCGCCTCCATTTCGTCCAGCACGAAGAGGTACGGGATACGGGCGGTGCCGTTCAGGGCTTCGGGCGACAGGCGCGGCGGGTGTTCCATGGGTGGCCGTACGTGGGAGGATGGATTGGCGCAGAATGAGTCCACAAAAGCAAGCTAAAGCGGACGGAGTGGCCGCGCCAGCACCGCAGGCCGCACCGAACCCGGACAGAGCGGACACTCAGAATGTCACACGGAGACACGGAGGCACAGAGAAGAAGCTTTCTCCGTGCCTCCGTGCCTCCATGTGAGACCGCTTTTTCAGTCCCCGGCGCGGTCCAGCGCCTCCATCGAGTGCGGATCGGGGAACTGGATGGCGCGCTCGGCCTCCTGGCCGGAGGCGAGGCCCAGGTTGCGAAGCACGTCCTGGATGACGGCCGCTCGCACGTCGGCCTCGCTCGCCTGCTGAAGGAATCGCTCGGCCGAGCGGTCGCCCCCGCGGCCGCGCAGGCGCTCGGCCATCTTCCGCGAAAGCACCGCCCGCTCCTTGAGCGCCAGCATCGCCGTCCACAGGGCGGACTCCACGGCGTCGCCCTGGTGGGCGAGGAGGGTCTCCACGCTGTAGGCGTGCCCCACGCGGCAGCGGAAGCGCTTCACCGCTCCCTCGTCGATCTCGAAGAGCGAGCCGTGGCACTCGGGGCAGCTGTAGCCGGACGGCTCGCCGGGGCGGTCGTCGCCCTGGAGGGCGGCGGGGTCCATCCCCGCGATCCCGGTCTCGGTGTCGAGTCTCTCGGACACGAGCGACTCCAGGTGGGGGACGGGCGTGGTGGCCAGCTCCACGAGGGCGGCGGCGATCTGGTCCAGCGGAAGGGTGAGGTCGGCGCCCACCATGGCCAGGGCGCTGGTGGGCATCCCCGGGTGAAGGGCGTCGTCCGGGTGCTGCACCACGGCGGTGCCGCGCTGCCTGCGCACGGCGCCCAGCCCGGCCGTGCCGTCGTCCAGGTTGCCGGTGATGACCACCGCGGTGACGCGCGAGCCGTAGGCCCGCGCGGCGCTGCGGAAGAGGGGGTCCACGGCGGGGCGGTGCCCGTTCTCGCGCGGGCCGCGCGACAGCCGCACGCGGCCCTCCTCCAGCAGGAGGTGATGATCCGGCGGGGCCACGTAGATGGTGCCGTGCTCGATGGGGTCGCCGTCCGCCGGGTGCACGGCGCGCAGGCGGCCGGCCCGGGTGAGGATGCGGGGAAGGACGCTGGTGCTGTACGCGGGAAAGTGCACCACGACGAACACCGCGGCCGGCAGGTCCGCCGGCAGCCCCGCGACGATCTGCGACATCCCCTCGACCGCGCCGGCCGAGCCTCCCATCACGATGATGTCCCTTCCAGGCAAGCGCCCCCTCGGCATCTGGCGAACCCCCTTCACTCCCGCCCTCGTTCGCGGCAATTCCCGTGCACGGCCCGAGCCGTTTGCTTGACAGGAGCCCCGCGGCGGGCGAGTGTTACAGTTGTAACCCGCGTTGCCGCACGCCCCTCCGGCAGGATTCCGCCATGCAGATCCTCTCCGGCACGGCGGCTCCCACGCCCTCCCACGCGCTCCCGCTGGTGGTGATCGCGGCGTCCGCAGGCGGCATCCAGGCGCTGCGCCTGATCCTGGCGCGGCTCCCCGCGGACTTTTCCGCCGCGCTGCTGGTGGTGCAGCACCTGGAGCCGGGGCGGCCCAGCCGGCTGGCGGAGGTGCTCGGCTACGTGTGCGCCCTTCCCGTGGCCGAGGCGGTGGGCGGCGAGGCGCTGGTGGCCGGCCGGGTGATCGTGGCCCCGCCGGACCACCACATGCTGGTGGGGGCGGACGGGCGCATCGAGCTGTCGGACGCGCCTCCCGTGAGGTACTCGCGACCTTCGGCGGACCCGCTCTTCGCCTCGGTGGCCGAGCGCTGCGGCGAGTGCGCCGTGGCCGTGGTGCTCACCGGGATGGACTCGGACGGTAGCCTGGGGGTGCGCGCCGTGAAGGCGCGGGGCGGCACCGTGATCGTGCAGGACCCGGCGACGGCGCGCGAGGCGAGCATGCCCCGCAACGCCATCGCCACCGGCACGGCGGACGAAGTGGTGCCGCTGGAGCTGATCGCAGACCGCATCGTCCAGTCCGTAACCCCAGGCGCATGACCACGAGCACCGACCCCAGGTTCGAGACTCTGCTGGAGTTCCTCCGCGACAACCGCGGCTTCGACTTCACGGGGTACAAACGCTCCACCCTCGTCCGCCGCGTGGAAAAGCGCATGGCCGAGGTGGAGGTGGACGACTTCGGCGCCTACCAGACCTTCCTGGAGGCGCACCCGGGGGAGTTCACCAACCTCTTCAACACCATCCTCATCAACGTCACCGGCTTCTGGCGCGACCCGGACGCCTGGTCGGTGCTCGTGCGCGAGCACGTCCCCGCCATCGTGGGTGGCGAGGACGCGGACTGGCCCGTGCGGGTGTGGAGCGCGGGGTGCGCGTCGGGAGAGGAGACCTACACGCTGGCGATGGTGTTCGCCGAGGCGCTGGGGCCGGAGCGCTTCCGCGAGCGGGTGAAGATCTACGCCACCGACGTGGACGAGGAGGCGCTGGCGCACGCCAGGTCGGCCACCTACAGCGAGCGGGCGATGGAGGGGATGCCCCCGGAGCTGCGCGACCGCTACTTCGAGCCGGTGCAGGGGTCCTACTCGTTCCGCCCCGACCTGCGCCGCCAGGTGATCTTCGGGCGGCACGACCTGGTGCGCGACGCGCCCATCAGCCACCTGGACCTGCTGGTTTCGCGCAACGCGCTGATGTACTTCAACGCGGAGACGCAGGCCCGCATCCTCACGCGCTTCCACTTCGCCCTCAAGGAAACCGGCGTCCTGTTCCTGGGCAAGGCGGAGATGATGAGGTCGCACGGCGACCTGTTCACCCCGGCGGACCTCAAGGCGCGCATCTTCCACAAGGTGTCGCGCAGCACGCGGCGCGACCGGCTGCTCGCCATGGCGCACCCCGGCCGCGCGGACGGCAACGAGCGGGTGATGAGGCAGCTCCGCATCCGCGACGCCGCGCTCGACGTGCAGCCCTCGGCGCAGCTGGTGGTGGACGGCAACGGGGTGCTGGTGACGGCGAGCGCGAAGGCGCGCGCCCTCTTCGGCCTGGGCCCCAGCGACGTCGGGCGCGCCCTGCAGGACCTCACCCTGTCGTACCGCCCGCTGGAGCTGCGCTCGCGCATCGACCAGGTGTGCGCCGACCGCCGGCCGCTCCACCTCACCAACGTCGACTTCCCCGTGATGGACGGGGCGATGCGCACCTTCGACGTGCACCTGGCGCCGCTGCTCGACCGCGACGACACGCACCTGGGGGTGAGCGTGTCGTTCGTGGACGTGTCCACCATGCAGCAGGTGAGGGCGCAGCTGCTGGAGACCAACCAGGAGCTGGAGACGGCGTTCGAGGAGCTGCAGAGCACCAACGAGGAGCTGGA
>DASVSA010000309.1:0-7043 GCA_036388335.1 Longimicrobium sp.
GACGGCGTGCTCCCCGAGGGCTTCTTCTCCACCACCAACCTCCCCACCTACGTGCGGCTGGGCGGCGAGTGGAAGCTCCCCCGCGACCCGCGCATGGATTCGGCGCTGGTGCTGGACCCCGACGGCGTGCCGCGCGTGCTGGAAGCCCGCTACGTGCGCCGCGGCCAGCCCGTGGCCATGGGCTTCGCGGAGGACGGATCGGAGGGGATCTTCGTCCACACCACCGGGCTGGTGGGGAACCCGGACCAGGGGCCGGAGGGCGAGTTCAAGTTCATGTCCTCCGAGGTCTCGCGCGAGAAGCCGACGGACTACGGCGAGATGGCGCGCATCCTGGTGGAGGAGCGCGAGCGGGGCGGGCACTTCGTGTGGGTGGTGGGCCCGGCCGTGCTGCACTCGCGGGGGCGCGACACGCTGGCCTGGTTCGTCCGCAACGGCTTCGTGGGAGTGCTCTTCGGCGGCAACGCGGTGGCCGTCCACGACATCGAGGCGGCTACGCTGGGCACCACGCTGGGGATGAACGCGCGCGGCGTGCCCATGGAGGGGGGCCACGCCTTCCACATGCGCGCCATCAACCGGGTGCGCGCGGCGGGCTCCATCCGCGCTGCGGTGGAGCAGGGGATCGTCAAGGACGGCATCATGCACTCCCTGGTGACGCACGACATCCCCTTCGTCCTGGCCGGCTCCATCCGCGACGACGGGCCGCTGCCGGACACCATCACCGACGCGATCGTGGCGCAGGAGACGATGAAGGAGCACACGCGCCGGGCCACCGGCGTCATCATGATCGCCACCGCGCTTCACTCCATCGCCACGGGCAACATGCTCCCCTCCTACGTCTATCGCGAGGAGACGGGGGAGATCCGGCCCATGACCACCATCTGCGTGGACTCGTCGGAGTTCCTCGTGTCCAAGCTCAAGGACCGCGGCACCCACCAGGCGTTCGGCGTCATCACCAACGCGCAGGACTTCCTCCACGTCCTGCGGCACTACGTGGAGATCGAAGCCGCCGCCCGCCAGCCCGCCGAGGTCGGCTGAGCCTCGCCGCCAACCCTCACCTGGCCGCGGCCCTCGCCAGCGCCGCGGTCTCGCCCGAGCAGGTGGACCAGGTGTGGATCTTCCCCCCGCGCACCCTGGGGGCCAGGGAGAGCGGCCTGGCCGTCCTGGCCCTGTTCGCGGAGCCGGACGAGCGGGGGCCGCGCCGCACGCTCCATACGCTCACCTACGAGGCCGAGTCGCTCAAGGGCGGGAAGACGCGCCGCGTCGATTCACTGGTCGAAGAGGGCACCGTGCCGCCCGACCGGCTGGACCGCATCGTGGACGGGATGGTGAGGCGGCTGGGCGGCGGGATGGAGACGCCGGAGGTGCGCGACGTGGGCGGCGATCCCGCGCGCTGGAGCCGCGTGGTGGAGGAGCTGGGCGGGCAAGCTTGACCCCCAATATCAAGAATGATTATCGTTGGGCTCCGCCGGCTCGTCCGGCGAGAGTCTTTCGCAAGGAGCCCAGCATGTCCGTCGCGACCATCGAGTCCCCGCCCGCGTCGCCCTACCTCCACCTCTTCCGGCGCTACCTGAAGCAGCAGGGGCTGCCGGTTACGCAGCAGCGCGAGGTGGTGGCGGACGTGGTGTTCAGCACCACCGAGCACCTCTCGGTCGAAGAGATCGAGGCGCGCCTCAAGGAGCGCGGCGAGCGCATCGGCAAGGCCACCATCTACCGCACCATGGAGATCCTGGTGAGGAGCGGTCTGGTGGAGGACCACGACTTCGGCGACGGCTTCAAGCGCTATGAGCACCTCTTCGGCGGGCAGCCGGTGCACGACCACCTCGTCTGCACCCACTGCCGCAAGGTCACTGAGTTCCGCAGCCCCGAGCTTCAGCGCATCCAGGACTCCGTCTCGCGCGAGCACGGCTTCTCCCCCACGCGCCACCGGCTGGAGATCTACGGGCTGTGCGCGGAGTGCCAGCAGCAGGGCGTGACGGTGTCGTACAACGGGCTGACGTGTCCGGCGTGGGACGTATAAACGGCTCTCTCACACAGAGACACAGAGGCACAGAAAAGGATGATTCCTGACTCGCTGAAGGACCTCAGCTGGGAGCTCCCGCACAACTTCCTGGGGCTGGAGGGCGACGCCGCCGAGTGGGAGAACGCGGGCGTGGTCATCCTCCCCATTCCGTACGAGTCCACCGTCTCGTACCAGGGCGGCACCAAGCTGGGGCCCGCCGCCATCATCCAGGCCTCGCGCTACATCGAGCTCTACGACCAGGAGCTGGACGGTGAGCCGGGCCCGGAGATCGGCGTCTTCACCCTCCCGGCGCTCCACCTGAGCTCCGCGGGGCCCGAGACGGCCGTGCGCGAGCTGCGCGAGGCGTACGACACCATCCTGGAGGCCGCCGGCGAGCGGCTGGTGATCGGGCTGGGCGGCGAGCACTCCATCTCCAGCGCGCCGGTGCTGGCCAACGCGGCGCGTCTCCAGGGCCGCCGCCTCTCCGTCCTCCAGTTCGACGCGCACGGCGACCTGCGCATGGAGTACGAGGGCTCGCCCTACTCGCACGCGGCGGTGATGGCCCGCTGCATCGACGACGCGGACCTGGTGCAGGTCGGCATCCGCGCGATCACCTCGGACGAGCGGGCGCTGATGCGCGAGCGCGCACCCGCCATCACCACCATCTTCGCCGAGGAGATGTGGGACAACGAGGAGTGGATCGACCGCGCCATGCAGGCACTGGGCGACGACGTCTACATCACCTTCGACGTGGACTACTTCGACCCGTCGCTGATGCCCGCCACCGGCACCCCCGAGCCCGGCGGCATGACCTGGTACCCCACCATGAAGCTCCTCCGCCGCGTCTTCACCGAGAAGAACGTGGTGGGCGCGGACGTGGTGGAGCTCGCCCCCATCGGCGGCAACGCCGCGCCCGATTTCGTGGCCGCCAAGCTCGTCTACAAGATGATCGCCTACCGCAGCTTGAAGCGGTAGGCGATGAGGTCATCTCGGTGCCTCTGCGTCTCCGTGTGAGCCCCGCTGTTCCATCTCCTCGATCCGCTCGATCACCCGCTCCATCGTCGCGACCGCCGCGCGCAGCTCCTCCGCGCTGATGTCGGCCGTGACCCGGTGCGTCCAGGCGTACTGGCGCGGCCGAATGACCTCGATGGCGGCCCAGCCGGCGGCGGTGGGGCGCACCAGCTTGGCGCGCCGGTGGGCGGGGTTGTCGATGTATTCGGTGATCCCCGCCTCGGCAAGTGCGTCCGCCAGCCGCTGCACGCTCTGCCGCGTGAGGCCCATCACGCGCGCGATGCCGGAGACGGTGCGCGGCTGCTGCAGCACGGCGCCCAGGACCTGCCATCGGGCCGGCGTGAGCCCGGTGGGCCGGGCGATCTCCTCCGCTTCGGAGAGGAAGAGGCCGTTCAGGCGGAAGACGCGCAGGAGCAGCTCCGTAAGCGCGTCCCCCGCCGCCGAGCGGACCAGGCGCGGCGCTGCCTCGCTCACGCCTGACCCTCCAGCGCGTAGAAGCCGGACGGATCGCCCTTGGCGTACAACGCGTACCACGCCTCCAGCACCGGCGGCGCGTACAGCTCCAGGCGCTCGAAGACGAGCCGCGCGAACTCCAGCGGCGCGATCCCGCTGGCGGTGATCAGGTCGCCGTCGCGCACGGCGGGGCCGCCCGCGTAGTGCGCCTGCCCCGCGTACCCGCACGCGTCCAGGTACTCCGCCGCGTTGCTGGTGTGAGGCCGCGCGTCCAGGAGCCCGGCCCGCGCCAGCCCCGCCGTCGCCCCGCAGATGGCCGCCACCGGCACCCCCGCCGCCAGGAAGTCGCGCGCCTTCTCGGCCGCCGCGGCGTGCTGCCCCGCGTCCCACGCCGTCCCGCCGGGCAGGATCAGCATCGCGCTCCCTTCCGGCGTCACCTCCTCCAGCGCCAGGTCCGGCACGATCGTAATGCCGCCGATGGTACGCACCGGCTCGCGCGTGGCCCCCACAGTGCGCACCGCATACCGTCCCGGCTGCACCTGGTACTCCGGCTGGTTGATCCCCGCCACCGCGTACGCCGCCTCCCAGTCCGCCATCGTGTCCAGCACGAAAAGATGCACCGTCTCCATGTGGCCCCCTTTGTCAGCGTGCTGTCATCCCCGATTCACGTTACCCCGATGACAACATGCTGTCAAGTCTTCACTCCGTGTCTCTGTGTCTCTGTGTGAGGCTTCCTGGGGACTAGACCGCAGCACGAAATTCCGCTAGATTACCCGGCTGCATCCCGAGGGCGGGCACCTCCGATAGAGGCGCCCGCTTTCGTTTGGGGAAAGAGACTTCCGGGCAAACCGAGACCTATATGCCGATCCGCAACATCGCGATCATCGCACACGTCGACCACGGGAAGACCACCCTGGTCGATCACATGCTGCGCCAGGCGGGGACCTTCCGCGAGAACCAGCAGGTGGCGGAGCGGGTGATGGACAGCAACCCGCTGGAGCGCGAGCGGGGGATCACCATCCTGGCCAAGAACCTGTCGGTCCGCTGGGCCGACACCAAGATCAACATCGTCGACACCCCGGGCCACTCCGACTTCGGCGGCGAAGTGGAGCGCATCCTACGCATGGTGGACGGCGTGGTGCTGCTGGTGGACGCGGCCGAAGGGCCGATGCCGCAGACCCGCTTCGTCACGCGCAAGGCGCTGGAGCTGGGGCTGCAGCCGGTGGTCATCATCAACAAGATCGACCGCGGCGACGCCGACCCGCACCGCGTGCACGACGAGGTGCTGGAGCTGTTCATGGAGCTGGAGGCCGAGGAGCACCAGCTGGACTGCCCCTTCCTCTACGCCGTGGGCCGCGAGGGCGTGGCGATGTACCAGTCGGAGGACGAGCGCAAGGACCTTACGCCGCTCTTCGACACCATCGTGAAGACGATCCCGGCGCCCACGGGCGAAGCCGAGGGGCCGTTCCAGATGCTCGTGTCCACCATCGACTACTCGCCCTACCTGGGGCGTCTGGCCATCGGGCGCATCGAGCGCGGCGTGGCCCGCGTGGGCGAGCCGGTGATCCTGCTGGAGCACGGCCACGAGGGCGACGCGCCGGGGATGGCGCGGGCCCGCATCAGCAAGCTCTTCAGCTTCGAGGGCCTGGAGCGCCGCGAGACCGAGAGCGCCTCCGCCGGCGACGTGGTCGCCGTGGCGGGGCTGCCCAACGTGGACATCGGCTCCACCATCTGCGACCCGGAGCACCCCGAGGCGCTGCTGGGGATCGCGGTGGAAGAGCCCACGGTGTCCGTGGACCTGATGGTGAACTCGTCGCCGTTCGCCGGGCGGGAAGGGAAGTTCGTCACCTCGCGCCAGATCCGCGACCGCCTGATGCGCGAGCTGGAGAGCAACGTGGCGCTCCGCGTGGAAGACACCGACTCGCCGGACACGATGACCGTGTCGGGCCGCGGTGAGCTCCACCTGGGGATCCTGATGGAGACGATGCGCCGCGAAGGGTACGAGTTCGCCGTGTCGCGCCCGCGCGTGATCCTCAAGAAGGGCCCCAACGGCGAGCTGCAGGAGCCGTACGAGGAGGTCACCGTGGACGTGCCCGAGAACCTGATGGGCCCGGTGATCGAGAAGTTCGGCCAGCGCCGCGCCGAGATGCTGGAGATGAAGAACCCGGGCGGCGGGCTGGTGCGCCTGGTGTACCGCGTGCCGGCGCGCGGGCTCTTCGGCTACCGGTCCGAGTTCCTCACCGACACGCGCGGCGAGGGGCAGCTCCACCACCGCTTCCTGGAGTACGGCCCGTACGTGGGGACGCTCAGCAACCGCAACCGCGGCGTGCTGGTGAGCATGCTCGACGGCGAGAGCGTGGCGTTCGCGCTGGGCAACCTGCAGGAGCGCTCCACCTTCTTCATCGCCCCCGGCGTGCCGGTGTACGAGGGGATGGTGGTGGGTGAGAACTCCCGCCAGGGCGACATGGAGGTGAACGTCTGCAAGGGGAAGAAGCTCACCAACATGCGCGCCTCCGGGTCGGACGACAACGTCCTGCTTGAGCCGCCCAAGGTGATGTCGCTTGAGGACGCGATGGGCTACATCGCCGACGACGAGCTGATCGAGGTGACCCCGAAGTCGATCCGCCTCCGCAAGCGCCTGCTGACCGCCAGCGACCGCAAGAAGGCGTCGCGGGCCAGCGCGTAAAAAGCGCTCACACAGAGACACAGAGGCACGGAGATGAACTTGTCTCCGTGCCTCTGTGTCTCTGTGTGAGATCGTCCTTTCTGGGCCAGCGGAGACACGGGAATTGCGTATGCGGCCTGGAAGCGTTATTCAAGGCTTGACAGGCAGGGGTCGCTCCTTACTTTCCGCCCACGAGGGCCGGCCGCCCGCGCCTCATCTTCCGTATCCCGTCTACCATGGAGACTCTGGCAATGCCGAACGCGATGGCTCACCCGGCGACCGGTGAGGAGCTCGACCTTGTTGACGCCATCCTGGCGCGCTTCGAGGACGAAGAGGACGACGAGTGGAGCGGCGATGGCGAAGAGGGATGGGAAGACGAGGACGACCTGGAAGACGACGACGAGTGGGATGAGGACGACGACGACGACTGGGACGAGGACGACGACGAGTGGGCCGAGGGCGACGACCTCGACGAGGGCGACGACGTCTAGGCTCGCGCGGTGGTGAAAACGGGCGTCCGCGGCAGCGCGGGCGCCCGTTTTTGCTGGGATCGGCGGGTGGTTCGGGAGTTTTCCGAAAGGTGCGCCCGGGGGTTGACACCCGCATGCGAGAGGTTTAAGTTTCCCTCTCTTAACGCACGACGCGTTTGACTGTCGAGCGGCTGATTGAAAACCAGGGTAATGGGTGTCCGTGTGGGCCTCGCCGGGGGCGTACCTTCTCCCGGCACGTGTGCCGCTTCGGCGTGTGCACAGAGGCTCTATCAAAGGTAAGAAGAAACCGAACGAACGATACAGTCGTTTGTTCACAGGAGCTGTTTGAACTCATGGAGAGTTTGATCCTGGCTCAGGACGAACGCTGGCGGCGCGCTTAACACATGCAAGTCGTACGGGCAGCTTCGGCTGTCAGTGGCGAACG
>DASVSA010000310.1:0-8692 GCA_036388335.1 Longimicrobium sp.
ATCCACCCCGGCGGGGTCCGCGAGCTCGCGCGCCAGCACCGCCAGGGGGAGGCGCGCGCCCGGGTCCCACACGCCCAGCAGGAGCTCCCGCTCCCAGCCGGCCATCTCCCCCGCCGCGAACGCGCCCGCTCCCCCGTCCACCCACCCCTGCACGTAGCGGAGGCCGCGATCGACGGCCGCGGTGACCTCCGGGAGCAGGAGCGCGGGGTCTGCGCCGGGCTCGGCGGCGAGCGGTGGCTCCACCGGGGCTCGGGATGCGGGCGCTGGGTCCATGGGGTCCCCTGGTGTGCGGAGTGGTTTCCTTCTATGGCGCATACTATGTGCTATAGTCGGGCTCGTCTACCGCGATTTCGGAGCGCCCCGCATACGCCAACTGCCGCACCACAAAACAGGTTGTGCACCCCCGTCTCACCTGCTAGGATTGTGGCGTCCATTCCGTCCACCTCCGCCCGCGTTAGGCCCATGGATGAAACGCTCTCCGCCTCGATCGACCGTCTGCGTGAAAACGTCGCGATCCGGGTGCACGCCACGTCGCTGCGTGCCGTGGCGCGCCAGGTGGGGATGAGCCCCTCGGGCCTCGAGAAGTTCATCGCGGGCGGCACCCCCTACTCCAACACCCGCCGCAAGCTGGTGGAGTGGTGGTACCGCGAGGGCACCCAGTCGCACCTGGACCTCTCCGCCGACGGCGTGGCGGTCGCCCTGGGCACCCTCGTCCGCGACCTCCCGCCCGACCGCCGCGAGCGCACCCTGCGCGAGCTGATGGGCACCCTCCGCGAGCTGTACGCGGCGCAGGGCACCGAGTGCCCGCCATGGCTCGGCGAGCAGCCCCGCTGATGTGACTCCTCGTTGTCTCTGTGCCTCTGTGTCTCTGTGTGAGGCCGCCGTTCTCGCGCCCATCCGCCCCGCGTGTTACCTTCCCCCCTCACTTTTCCGGAGCCCCCAGACCGAGCTGCGCAACGATGGCCGAAGCCAACCTGCACCGCACACCGCTGTACGCGGAGCACGTCGCCCTCAACGCCAAGATCGTCCCCTTCGCGGGGTACGAGATGCCCGTCCAGTACCCGGCCGGGATCACCGCCGAGCACCAGGCCGTGAGGAACGCGGCGGGCCTCTTCGACGTGTCGCACATGGGCGAGTTCGAGGTGCGCGGCGAGCGCGCGCTGGAGTTCGTCCAGTACGTAACCACCAACGACGCGACCAAGATCGAGGTGGGACAGGCGCAGTACTCCACGTTGTGCAACGACGAAGGGAAGCTGCTGGACGACCTCCTCGTCTACCGTTTCCCCGAGCACTACATGCTGGTGGTGAACGGCTCCAACCGCGAAAAGGACTGGGCGTGGGTGTCGCGCTTCGCGGACCAGTTCGGCGTGGAGCTGCGCGACCGCACGGACGACATCGCCCTCCTGGCGCTGCAGGGCCCGCGGGCGCAGTCCATCCTCGCGCGCCTCAGCGGCGACGACCTGGACTCAATCCGCTACTACCGTTTCGCCGAGGGGACGGTGGACGGGGTGCCCGCCATCATCTCGCGCACCGGCTACACGGGCGAGGACGGCTTCGAGCTGTACGTGGAGGCCGGCCACGCCGCGCGGCTCTGGCAGCGGCTGCTGGAAGCCGGCGCCGAGGACGGGCTGCTCCCGGCGGGGCTGGGGTGCCGCGACTCGCTGCGGCTGGAGATGGGGTACGCGCTGTACGGCAACGACCTGGACGAAGCGCGCACGCCGCTGGAGGCCGGGCTCGCCTGGGTCACCAAGCTGGACAAGGGCGACTTCGTGGGGCGCGACGCGCTGCGCCGCCAGAAGGAGGAGGGGGTGAAGGTGCGGCTGGCCGGCTTCAAGCTGCGCGAGCGCGGGTTCCCGCGGCATGGCTACCCCGTGGAGTTCAGCGGGGAGCGCACCGGAGAGGTCACCAGCGGCACCATGAGCCCCACGCTGGGCTACGGCGTCGGGCTGGCGTACGTGCCGGTGGAGGCCGCCAAGCCGGGAACGGAGATCGGGATCGTGATCCGCGACAAGGCCGTGCCGGCGGAAGTGGTGCGCCCGCCCTTCCACACCGGGGGCACGGTCCGCTCGTGACCAACGCACGCCACGGGTGATCCGGTGGCCGACGCGGTCCTGATCACCACGGAAGACCTGGAGCCCGCCGTCCGGCTGCGCGCCGCCTTCGAAGAGGCGGGGATGCGCACCGAGCTGCTGGCCTCGGGTGAATCGCTCGCCGACGCCGTCGGCGAGCCGGTTCTGCTGGTCATCACCGGCGGGCTGCGGGAGCGGCGCGCCCGCTCGCTCATCCGCCAGGCGCACGACCGGGGGCGGCTGCCGGTGATCGGCCTCACCGAGCCCACGGAGCCCACCGGCCGCGAGGTGTGCCGCGAGATCGGCCTCCACGACTGCTTCCCCAAGCCGGTGGAGCCGGACGAGGTGGCGCTGGTGGGGCGCCGCCTGATCCAGCGCGAGGAGCTGCGCGAGATCATCGGCATCGTGGGCGAGACGGAGCAGATGGAGGAGGTGCTCGAACGCATCGTCCAGATCGCCCCCGTCAACTCCACCGTGCTGGTGCTGGGCGAGAGCGGCACCGGGAAAGAGCTGGTGGCGCGCGGCATCCACGCGCTGTCGCCGCGGCGGCACCGGCCGTTCATCGCCGTCAACGTGGCCGCGCTCACCGAGACGCTGCTGGAGAGCGAGCTCTTCGGGCACGAGAAGGGCGCGTTCACCGGCGCGTCCGCGCTGCGCAAGGGCTTGTTCGAGCTGGCCAACGGCGGCAGCATCTTCCTGGACGAGATGGGGGAGATGCCGCTGGCCACGCAGACCAAGCTGCTGCGCGTGCTGGAGGAGCGGGAGTTCCGCCGCGTGGGCGGCGAGGAGACGATCCGGGTGGACGTGCGCGTGGTGGCGGCTACCAACCGCGACCTTCGCGACCAGGTGGTGCGCGGCGAGTTCCGCCGCGACCTCTATCACCGGCTCAACGTCCTGCGCATCGACCTCCCGCCCCTGCGCGAGCGCAAGCAGGACATCCCGCGCCTCATCGACCGCTTCATCCGCGAGTTCAGCGCGCAGCACGACCGGCCCTTCGTGGGGATCGACCCCGAGGCGCTGCGGCTGCTGGTGGAGTACGAGTGGCCGGGGAACGTGCGCGAGCTGCGCAACCTGGTGGAGAGCATGGTGGTGCTGGCGCCGGGCCGCGTCATCCGCCCGGAAGACATCCCGCCGGAGGTGCGCCACAAGCGCGGAAGCTCCTTCCTCCCGGTGCTGGCGCCGCGCCCCGTGGCCCCGCAGTCCGGCGACGGGGTGCCCTCGCCGGAACTGGAGTTCGTGCTGCGCACGCTGTACGACCTGCGCATGAACCTGGAAGAGCTGCGGCGCGACGTGGAGGAGATCCGCTCGCGCGACCGGGTGCCGGTGGCGCTCCCGCCGGCCACCGGCTACGCGCCGTACGGGCAGCCCGTGATCCCGCTGGGCGCGCCCATCGTGCCCCCGCCTCCCGAGCCGGAAGAGGAGGAGCGCGGCGTGGTGGTCTTCCGACCCGGGATGACGCTGGCGGACATGGAGCGCGAGGCCATCACGGTGGCGCTGCGCGAGGCCCGCGGCAACCGCCGCCGCGCGGCCGAGATGCTGGGGATGGGCGAGCGCACGCTCTACCGGAAGCTGAAAGAGTACGACCTGGAGCCATGAAAAAGTGCGTGAGTGCGTGGAGTGCGTCAGTGCGTGAGTCACGGCAGTAAAACGCACTAACGCACTAACGCACTAACGCACTTCCGCTTTAAACCTGCCGCCGTGATGACCTCTGAACCGCTCGCCATCTTCGCGGCCACGGCGCCTGGGCTCGAGCCGCTGGCCGCGGCCGAGCTGCGCGCGCTGGGCATCCAGGCGGCGGCGGAGCAGGGCGGCGTCGCCTGGAACGGGACGGCGGAGGAGCTGTACGCCGCCAACCTGTGGCTGCGCACGGCGAGCCGCGTGACGGTGGGCGCCGCGGAGTTCAGGGCGCGCACCTTCTTCGAGCTGGAGCGCCACGCCCGCAAGATCCCGTGGGAGCGCTGGGTGGGGCAGGGGCGCGCCGTTCGGCTCCGCGTCACCTCCCGCAAGTCCAAGCTGTACCACGAGGGCGCCATCGCCGAGCGGGTGCTCGACGCCATCGAGCGGCGCGTGGGCTCGCTGGCCGGCGCCGAGGTGGCGCGCGACGACGAGGGCGACGAGGACGCGTCCGACGCGCAGCTCTTCGTGGTAAGATTCGTGCGCGACGCGTGCATCGTGCGCGCGGACTCGTCGGGCGCGCTCCTGCACCTGCGCGGGTACCGGCAGGCGCTGGCGCGCGCGCCCCTCCGCGAGACACTCGCCGCCGCCTCGCTCCTGGGCAGCCGCTGGCCGGGCGACGCGCCCCTGCTGGACCCCATGTGCGGCTCGGGCACCGTCCCCATCGAGGCCGCGCTGATGGCCCGCGGCATCGCGCCGGGCCTCGCCAACGCGGACCGCGAGCCCCGCCGCTTCGCCTTCCAGGAGTGGCCCGGCGCCGACCTCGCCGCCTGGAAGCGCGTGGTGGAGCGCGCCCAGGAGTCCATCCGCCCCGCCGCCCCCGCGCCCATCCAGGGCTCGGACCGAGACGCGGGCGCCATCGAGGCCGCCACCTCCAACGCCGAGCGCGCGGGCGTGCTGGCCGACCTTGCCCTCGCCGTCGCCCCCGTCTCCGCCATCCAGCCTCCCGCCGGCCCCGGCTGGATCGTCACCAACCCGCCTTACGGCGTCCGCGTGGGCGAGACGGAGGCGCTGCGCAACCTGTACGCGGCGCTGGGCCACACCGCCCGCGAGCGCGCCCCCGGCTGGACGCTGGCCCTCCTCTCCGCCGAGACCCGCCTGGACGCCCAGGTAGGCGTCCCCTTCGCCGACGCCTTCCAGACGCGCAACGGCGGCATCCCCGTTCACCTGGCGGTCGGCACGGTGTAGCCGCCTCCCCCGCAAACCGCGCGGGAGAGTGGGCGAGTTCCGACCATCGGCGCGCCGGGCAGGCCCCCACCCCCGGCCCCTCCCCCGCGTGCGGGGGAGCGTGGGGGAGGGGAGAACTCCGCTCGCCGCACCCATCTCTCCCCGGGGGCGAGGCATGCCTCGCCTGTCCCCGCAGCGCCCCAGCGCCAGCTCGCCGCACGCGACGTGGTCCCCTCTCCCAGGGCAGTTGCTGCGAGAGGGTGGCAGCTGTAAGCTGCCGGGTGAGGGCACCCCCAAGTCTACATTGTACATACACTTGGCACGCTGGAAGTGGCCTGGTACTTGCCTGCTCCATGGGCAACCTGTGCGGAGGGATCGACCATGGGAGTCCGGGTGTTCGCGGATGCGGAGGGAAACAACTGGCACGCGTGGGAGGTGGAAACGGACGGCGCCGTGCCGCTGTTCTCCGCCGACACGGAGCACGCCTGGCTGTGGTTCGAGTCGGGCGGCGATCAGCGCCGGCTGCCCGATCCGCCGACCGGGTGGACCGAATGGCCGGACGAGGCACTCGACCGCCTCCGCCACGCCGCCCAGCCCGCCCCCTCCTATCCGCTCCAGTGACATCGCAGGCACACGAGGCTGCCTTCGTGTGAACCCCGCTTCACGCACGCAAACTTTTCCCGATCACGCAACGTCGGCGTCCCCGGACGGCGGCGGGGCGCGGCGGGCCGGGCCGTAAGCCGCTGCGCGCACGCCACATGGGGGTGGGGCGCGCGGGCGGCACACGGCTGGCATCACGGCGGGGAGCGGGGCGTCCGGGCACCTTCGTTCAGCTTGCGGGGGGCACGGGGGCGGATTACTCTGTAACCGTCCAACATCAAACGTCCAGCCGCACCCCGGCGCCCGGCTCCCGCCGCGCGCCCGGCAGACCCGCGCAGCACCGCCTGCCCGCGCGCCACCTCCCGAGGTCCCGTGAGATCGTCACTCGTCCTTGCCGCCGTCGGCCTCGCCGCCGCCGCACCCATCGCCGCACAGCAGCAGCAGCCCGCGCAGGAGCGGGTTCACGTCGTCCGCCCGGGCGACACGCTGTGGGAGATCGCCCGCTCGTACCTGAGCGACCCCTTCCTGTGGCCGGAGATCTTCCGGCTGAACACGGACGTGGTGCAGGACCCGGCGCGCATCTACCCGGCCGAGCGCCTGGTGCTGCCCGGCGGCGCCCGCGCCGACGTGGAGGAGGGCGGGCCGCGCGACGGCCGCACGGTGTTCTATCCCGACAACGAGGGGGAGGACCGCCAGATCATCGGGGCCAGCACCGCGCCGTACCCGGTGGTCACCCAGGGCGACTTCTACCGGGCTTCGTTCGTGGCTCCCGACGCAGAAGTGGGCGCCGTGGGGCGGCTGGCCGAGGTGGTGTCGCCCACCGAGGTGGCGCTGGACCGGCAGCCGGGAATCCATCCGTACGATAAGGTGTACGTAGCGCTGGCCCCCGGCGCGGCGGCCCAGGTGGGCGACCGGGTTCACTTCGTGCGGCCCGCGCGCGAGATCCGCCCCGCCGGCCGCGTGTGGGAGTCCACGGGCGTGGCCACGGTGGCCGCGGTGGAAGACGGGGTGGCGACGGCGGTGATGGTGCGTATCTTCGACGAGGTGCGGCCGGGGGACGTGGCGATGCTCGCCGCGCGCTTCCCGGTGCCCGCCGGGGTGCGGCCCGTGGCGGCCACCGGGCTGCAGGGGCGCATCCTGGGCTTCGAGACGGCCCACCCCATCGTGGCCACGCAGGAGTACGGGTTCCTGGACGTGGGCCGCGAGGCCGGCGTCCGCGAGGGCGACGAGTTCGAAGCGTACATCCCGCGCGAGGCGCGGAGCTGGGGGAGCCGCCCGGAGATCCGCGTGGGGCGGATGCAGGTGGTGAAGGTGACGGAGCGCACCGCCACGGTACGGATCACCTCGCTGGAGCAGCCGGCGATCCGCCCCGGGCTGCCGGTTCGCCGGATCGCACGGATGCCGTAAGCTCCCGGGAGGGGCTCGGCACGGCGGTCCGCGGGTTCCGGCGCCCTTCCCTTACGGGGAGGGCGCCTGCACTTTGTAGGGATACGATGACCGACCTCCTCCACCTGGCTGCCGTGGCGTTGTACGCGCTCGCCGCGGCGCTGCTGGGAATCTCGTTCGCGCGTACCCACCGGCGCCTCCCCGCCGTAGCCACCACCACGCTCGCGCTGGCGGTGGTTGTTCACGGGGCGGCGCTGGCGGCGTACATCCGCCAGTTCGGCGAGCCCCCCCTGGTGGGGCTCGCCCCTTCGCTGTCGGTGCTGGGCTTCCTGATCGCGCTGGGGTCGCTGGGGGTGGCCACGGTGGGGCGCACCGGCCCGCTGGGGCTGGTCCTGGTCCCCGTGGCCGCCGCAGTCGCCGCCGCCGCGCAGGCCGCCGGGGTGCGGCCGGACGGCGAGGCGCTGGTGTTCCGCGGCCCCTGGTTCATCCTGCACGTGGTGCTGGCGATGCTGGGATACGCCGCCCTGGCCGTGTCGTTCGCGGCCGGGCTGATGTACCTCCTCCAGTTCCGGGAGTTGAAGAGCCGGCGCTTTGGCGCGATCTTCCGTTTCTTCCCGCCGCTGGACACGCTGGACCGCATCGGGCGCGTGGCGCTGATGGCCGGGCTCCCGCTCCTTTCCGCCGCGCTGCTGGTGGGATGGGCCTGGACGGAGCGCTTCCAGCACCCCATGGCCATTGGAAACCCCAAGATCGTGTGGGGGGTAATCAGCTGGCTGGTATTCGTGGTGGCCCTCGCGGTGCGCGCCGGCGGCAGCCGCCAGGCTCGGCGCGGCGCCCTGGTGTCGGTGCTCGGCTTCGCGGTGGTGGTGATCTCCTACGTCCTCCTGCGCGTGGGGACCTCCGCGCACACGGGAGGCTTCCTGTGATGTGTATCGCGGGGGTTCCAATACGCGCCGTGGGCGGTCGTGTGATGCGCACCCTCGCGTTTCCCATGCGCACCGCGCGCCGTTGTAGGGACGTGATTCATCACGCCCGTGCCGTCGGAGGCGACGTCCCGTCGATGGCGCCGGAACCGTCGGTGGAATGGGTCCCGGGGGTGAAGCAGCAGCCAGCCGAGGTGCGGACGCAAGCGCGTGAGCAGGAGCGGAAGCGCGCGCGAGTCCGGGAGCGGGAGCAGGCGCGGGAGCGGGCGCGGGAGCGGGCGCGAGCGCAGGAGCGAGCCCAGGAGCGAATGAATTCGCCGCTGGACCTACGCGAAGTCCGCCTTCGCGGACTGTTTCCTAGGCACCAGCCGGAACCTTCCAGTCCCCGCAGGGGGACTTCGCGTGGTTCCAGCGGCGAATTCATTCGCTCCTGGATTTGTCGGGACCGGGACCGCGGGAACCACCCGGGCACGTCCACCGCCGCGTGCGGGTATCGGGACGGGGCGTCGCGCACGGAGGGGGCGGGAGTGATGAATCGCGCCCCTACAACCGCGTGGCGGGATCCGGGGGAATCGGTGCGGGAAGCCGCGGCCTGGCGAGTGAACTCGCGGCAACAATGGCACAAAGTCCGCCTGCGCGGACTGGTCTTCCAGCACCAGCCGCAACCGTACAGTCCCCGCAGGGGGACTTCGTGCAGTTGTTGCAGCGAATTCATTCGCCAGCAACAGGGGTCCGCGTGAGCGCGCGGCTTCCCCTCCTGGTGGATGCGTCGCGGCTGCGCGTGCTGGTGGTGGGCGGCGGGGCGGTGGCGCTGCGCAAGGCGCGCGGCGTGGTGGAGGCCGGCGGGCGCCCCGAGGGGGTGTCGCCGGAAAT
>DASVSA010000311.1:0-4790 GCA_036388335.1 Longimicrobium sp.
AGGCACGGAGAACTTCGGTTCTCCGTGCCTCTTCTTGTGCCCGCGCGAGCCGGAAATCGTTGCGTCACAATAAGATCGCGCCTATAAAAGGTTTGACTTGCCCTGGTTTCCGTGCCTATGGTGGGAGGCGTTCCGCTGAGGTCTGCACCCTGGCAGACTCTCTTTCTCCTCCCGTGCTGGAGCCACCGCATGAAACCTTTTTCGTCAGTTTCCGCCCTCGGTTGCGTACTGGCCGGCAGTCTCGCCCTCGGGGCCTGCTCGGACGACGCCGCCAACCCCGCGGGGCCCCCGGCGGGCGCACCCAGCCTGTCGGAGTCGGCCGCCGCGGTCTCGTCGCTGGTGCTCTTCCACGGGAACGCGATTCCCGCGGGCTTCGCCGAGCAGGTGCAGGCGCTCGGCGGCACGGTGGGTTACTCGCACGCCGGCGTGGGCTTCGCGGTGGTGCACGGGCTCGGTGAGGACGGCGCCGCGCAGATCCGCGGGCTGAGCAGCGTGGCCGCGGTGGAGCCCGACACCGAGTTCGCCGTGAGCGTGCCGCACGCCGCGGAGGGCGGGATGGGTGCCGAGATCCAGGCTACGGCCCTGACCCAGATCGACCCCACCACCGCCGCGCGCTACTCGTGGCAGTGGAACATGCGCTCCATCGGGGCGGACAAGGCGTGGGCGGCCGGCAAGCTGGGCTCGCCGGGCGTGACCGTGGCGATCCTGGACACGGGGATCGACTACGACGCGGCGGACCTCAACGGCCTCGTGGACCTGTCGCGCTCCAGGTCGTTCGTCGCGTCGGACAACGCGATCACCTCCAGCCTCTTCCCCTCGCGGCACGAGATCTCGGACTACAACGGGCACGGCACCAACGTCGCCACCCAGGTCAGCAGCAACGCCGTCGCCCTCGCCGGCGTGACCGCCAGGACCACGCTGATCGGCGTGAAGGTGCTGGGGGCCAACCTGCGCGGCTCGCTGGCCAACGTCCTCTCGGGGGTCACCTACGCGGCGGACCAGGGCGCGAACATCGCCAACATGAGCCTGGGCGGCGTCCAGACCAAGGTCGCGAGCGGGCCGTCGACGGCGCTGATCCAGCGCACGATGAGCTACGCGAAGCAGAAGGGGATGCTGGTGGTGGTGTCCGCGGGCAACTCGGTCACGGACATGGACCACGACGGCAGCTTCCTGAACGTATACTGCGGCACCACGCACGTGATCTGCGTGTCGGCCGTGGGACCCTCCACCCCCACCTCCAGCCCGGACGAGTCGTCGCAGTACACCAACTTCGGACGGTCGTCGATCGACGTGGCCGCTCCCGGCGGCAACTTCGTCACCGGCTTCCCGGTCGCGAACTGGCCCTGGGGTGCCGGCACCGCCTCGGTGGTGTGGTCGCTCTGCAGCAAGACCGTTCTGGCGCTGAACGCCTCCGGCGGAGTGATCGGGCTCGTCGGGTGCCAGACGGGCAACCGCCTGTTCCGCCAGGTGGGCACCAGCCAGGCGGCGCCGCACGTGTCGGGGCTCGCGGCCCTGCTGATGGCCGACCACGGCACCGGCAACATCTCCCAGATCAAGCACATGATCCTGCAGTCCTCGGCTGACCTGGGCGCGACCGGCACCGACCCGTACTACGGGCGCGGCCGGATCGACGTGGCGAAGGCGCTGGGCCTCTAACTACAGGGCTCACACAGAGACACGGAGGCACAGAGATGACTTCATCTCTGTGCCTCCGTGTCTCTGTGTGAGCCGCTTTTGTCAGCCGGGGACGAGTACGTGTACCCCGCCGGCCACCGCGCGCACGGAGAGTGGCGTGACGCCAATCGGCTCGCCGTCCGTCTCGGTGATCACCGGCGAGTCGGTCTCGATGTGGATGTCCTCCGCCTGCAGGTAGAGGAGGCGGTTGTCGCCGGCGTAGCGGCGGCGCGCCATCCGCCACAGCATCCCCGCCACGTCCGTGAGGCTGCGCGGGGCGAAGACGCACACGTCGAGCTTGCCGTCCTGGAACGACACGCCGGGCGCGATGCTGAACGCCACGGAGCGCACGCGCGAGGCGATCTGGCCCATGTTGGCCACCAGCACCATCGCCGCGCTCACCTCCAGCGTCTGCCCGTCGGCCGTGATGTGGTAGCGGGTGGAGGGCGGGGTGATCCCCGTGCGCAGGCCGGCGTAGAGGTACGCGCCGAAGCCCCAGCGGTCCTTGAGCTCGCGCGTGGCGGCGGCCATGATGGCGGCATCCCACCCCGCGCCGGCCGTCACCGCGAAGTAGCGCCCGTCGGCCAGGCGGCCCAGGTCGATGGGGGCGGCGCGGCCGTTGACCACCACGTCTACGGCGGCCTCCACCGTGGCCGGGATCCCCAGGTTGCAGGCGAGCTGGTTGCCAGTGCCCTTGGGGATGATCCCCAGCGGGATGCCGGTGCCGGCCAGGCCGGTGATGACCTCGCCCACCGTGCCGTCACCGCCCACGGCCACCACGGAGCGGTAGCCGGCGCGCACGGCCATGCGCGCCATCTCCTCGGCGTCGCCCGCGCCGCGCGTCTCCAGGATGTCGAAGCCCGCCCGGCGCGCGGCGAAGGCCCCGGCCAGCGCCCGCACGGCGCGGTTGGTGTCGACCTGCCCCGCGGCGGGGTTCAGGACCACCAGGTGGCGGGACCCGTAGGGGGGCGGAAGTGGATCGATCAACGCGGATGCGGGGGTCGCCGGGGAAGGAACACGATGCGCCGGGACGGGCCCGGCGCATCCATTATAAACCCGGCCGCAAGCCGTTCCTAGCGCGCGGTCCAGTCGTCGCGCTTGGGCTCGCGGCCTTCCCACTCGCCGCGCTGCGTCTCGAAGCCCGCGCGGCCCATGATTCCGTAGGTCAGCTGCTTGCCAAGCTCTACACCCGGCTGGTCGAGCGGGTCCACCCCGTACAGGTGGCCGGCGTACACGGTGGCGATCTGCAGGAGCATGAACACGCCCCCCAGCGAGCGCGCATCGACGCGCGGGAGCTCGATCATCATGTTCATCCGCCCGCGCCGCGCCAGCGCCGCCTCGGTGGCGAGCATCTCGGTGCGCAGCAGCCCGCCCAGCGTCTGCCCGCCCAGGTACCCCAGCTCGCCCAGGTCGGGATACACGTTCGGGATCTCCACGTCGATCTCCCGCTCGGCCTCGGCCAAAAAGGTGATCGTCTTGTCGAAGGGCCCTTCCACGTAGAGCTGCACCTGCGAGTGCTGGTCGGTGGCGCCCAGCGATTTGACGGGGGTGGGCCCCACGAACACCTCGTCGCCGCCGCGCGTGCGCTGCTTCCCCAGGCTCTCGGCCCAGAGCTGCCGGAACCAGTCCGCCACGTCGCGCAGGCGGTCGGAGTACGGCATCATCACGTGGATGGGCGCCCCCGCCTCCGTCTGCGCCAGGTACTGCAGGACGGCGAAGAGGCCGGCCGGGTTGGAGCGCAGGTCGTCGGTGTCGCACCGCTCGGCCATCTCGCGCGCGCCCGCAAGCAGCTCGCGCACGTCGATCCCCGCCATCGCCGCGGGCAGCAGGCCCACGGCGCTGAGCACGGAGAAGCGCCCGCCCACGCTGGCCGGGATGGGGAGCGAGGCGATCTCCTCCTGGTTGGCGAGCTGGCGGAGGACTCCCTTCTCGGGATCCGTCGTGAAGAGGAGATGGCGGCGGTACGCGTCGCCCAGCTTCTCCTGCAGCCGCTGCCTCACGATGAGGTACTGCGACATCGTCTCGGCCGTGCCGCCGCTCTTGGACACGACGTTGAACAGGGTGCGCCCCAGGTCCAGCCGGTCAAGGAAGGGCCCGATGGTGGCCGGGTCCACGTTGTCCAGCACGTGGATGCGCGGGAAGAAGTCGCGCTCCTCGTCGCTCAGCTCGTTCCACGACGGCTTGAGCAGCGCCGAGCGCAGCGCGATCATCCCCAGCGCCGACCCGCCGATCCCCAGCACCACGAAGTCGGAGAACGCCTGCCCCGCCCCCTCGGCGAAGCTCTCGATGGCGCGTACGGTCTCGTCCTCCTCGGTGAGCGAGAAGAACCCCATCTCCCCCGACTCACGCCGTCTGCGCGTATCGGCGTGCGCCTCGCGGAACCGCTCCGCCATCCCCTCCAGCGCCGCGGGATCGATTCCGCGCCCGCCGAGCCGCGGGGCGAGCATGTTGTTGTAGTCCAGGATGATACGTGACATGGCGGCCTGGCGGATGAGTGCGTGAAAAGGAACAGCAGGGCTCACACAGAGACACGGAGACACAGAGAGAAACCCTGGATCGCCTCAGACCTCCACCACCAGCCCGTCGTACGCCCCGAACACCCCCGGCGGCAGGCGGCGGTCGAGCTCGGCCTGGGAGACGCGGTGGCTCAGGTGCGTGAGGTAGGTGCGCTCGGCGCCGACGCGGGCGGCGGCTTCCACGGCCTCCTCCACGCTGAAGTGGGTAGGGTGCGGCTTGCCGAACCAGAGCGCGTTGAGCACCAGCACCCTCACTCCGCGCAACGCTTCCTCCGTGCGCGGCGGCAGGAGCTTGCCGTCGGTGATGTAGCCGAGCCCGCCCACGCGGAATCCCATCACCTCCTCGCGCCCGTGCGGCACCGGCAGGGGGAGGAGCTCGAAGCCCGCCACCGTCACCGGCTCGTACGGCCGCACCTCGTGCAGCGCGCCCTCCGGCTTGGAGGTGCCCTCCAGCGGCTTCATGTTGGCGTCGAAGACGTAGCGGAAGCGGTCGCGCAGCGTGGCCGCGCACCCCTCGGACGCGTACACCTGCAGCGCGCCGCCCCCGCGCTCGGAGAACACGCGCAGGTCGTCCACCCCGTGCACGTGGTCCGCGTGGCA
>DASVSA010000312.1:0-5814 GCA_036388335.1 Longimicrobium sp.
GGGGACCTCGCGCGCCATCGCCGCCGCCGCGTTCTCCGTGGGGACGCCGGTGGCCGCGGTGTCGTAGCTCGAGCCCTCCAGGCCGCTGTGCGCCGCCACGATCACCAGGTCCGCCCCCTGCCGCCGCATCTCGGCCACCACGGGACGCACGGAGGCCACGATGTCGCGGAAGTCCAGCCGTCCCCGCACGTTCTCGCGGTCCCAGATCGCCACCCCCGGCGGCGTCACGGAGGTGATGCCCACGCGCACCGGCGCACCCCCCACCGTGCGCTCCACGATGGTGAACGGCCGGTACGCGTGCCGCGCCGTCCCCGCGCGGAAGGTGTTGGCCGACAGCCAGGGGAAGCGCGACTGCCGAGCCACCGTGTCCAGGTGCGCGATCCCGTAGTTGAACTCGTGGTTGCCGATGGCGGAAGCGTCGTAGCGCAGCAGGTTCATCGCGGCGGCCACGGGGTGCGTCTCGCCCGGGCTCAGCCGCGAGTGGACGAAGTCGAGCGGATTCCCCTGCAGCAGGTCGCCCGATTCCACGAGGACGGTGCGCCCCGGGTTCGCGGCGCGCACGCTGTCGATCTGCGGGACGAGGCGCGCCAGGCCGTGGTCGGTGGCCCGCCCCGTGTAGTAGTCGTAAGGGAGGAGCCAGCCGTGCGTGTCGGTGGTTCCCATCACCACCAGCCGCCCGGCCGCGGGAGCGCCGCTGGGGATCGTGGCGCACGCGCCGGCGAACGCGAGCACGCCCGCCAAGAGCACTGTCCTTGTCATCGAGAGAATCACTCCTCCGTGTCTCTGTGCCTCTGTGTGAGCCCCGCTGTTTACACGCCAGCGGCGCGAACGCTCCGCGCCTTTGCGACCGGGGCCGCGGCGGCTACCTTTCGCCGGCCGCGCGCGGGGACCGCGCCTTGCAAGCCCCGCGCGGCACCACCCGTTCGCCCGAGCGATGACCCGAGCCCTACTTCTCCTGATCCTCGCCGCCCTGGCCTCGCCGCTGGCGGCCCAGGTGACGCCGCCGGACACCGCGCGCCGCCCCGTGGCAGCGCCCGCCGACACCGCGCGGCCGGACACGGCGCAGCCGCGCTACCGAGTGTCGCCGCGCGGCGCGTTCCTGCGCTCGCTGGTGCTCCCCGGCTGGGGGCAGTCCGAGATCGGGGCGCCAGAGCGCGGCGTCATCTACTTCGCGCTGGAGGCGGGGAGCCTGTGGATGGTGCTCAAGTCCCAGCACAAGCTCAACGAGGCGTACGACCGCGAAGACATCCTGCGCCGCACCGGCCAGCTCGCCGAAGACCGCACCAGCGGCCTGGTGCGCGCCCGCCGCGCCCAGCGCGAAGACTGGATCGCGCTCTCCGTTTTCTGGCTCTTCTTCTCGGGTGCCGACGCGTTCGTCGGTGCCCACCTCCGCGACTTCGACGCGCAGGTGGGGAGCGCGCCGGGTCCGCGGGGCGGCGTCCAGGTGCAGGGGAGCATCCCCGTGGGCCCCCGGCGGTGAGCCACGCCCCCGTCGGCGTGTTCGACTCGGGGATCGGCGGGCTGAGCGTGGCGCGCGAGATCCGCCGCGTCCTCCCGGCCGAGAACCTCCTCTACTTCGCGGACACGGCGTACATCCCCTACGGCGACCGCACCACCGAGTGGGTGCGCAACCGCTCGCTCACCGTGGGCCGCTACCTGCAGGAGCGCGGGGCCAAGGCGCTGGTCGTGGCCTGCAACACCGCCTCGGGCGCGGCGCTGGAGTCGCTCCGCGAGCACCTGGCCGTGCCCGTCATCGGCCTGGAGCCGGCGGTGAAGCCCGCGGTGCGCGACTCCCCCTCGGGGCGCGTGGGGGTGATGGCCACCGTGGGCACGCTGAACTCCGACCGCTACGCGCGCCTGATCACGGCTTACGGCGGCACCGCCACCGTCGTCCCGCAGCCCTGTCCCGGCCTGGCGGACGCCGTGGAGGACGGCATCCTCTCTGGCGATGAGCTCGACCGGCGCCTGGCTCCCTTCATCGAGCCGCTGCGCGAGGCCCAGGTGGACACGGTGGTGCTGGGATGCACCCACTACGTCTTCATCCGCGACGCCATCGCGCGGGCCCTGGGCCCCGACGTGCGCCTCATCGACAGCGGTGGCGCCATCGCCCGCCAGACGGAGCGCATCCTCCGCGAGCGCGGCGCGCTGGCCCCGGACGGACCGGGCTCCCTCCGCATCCTCACCACCGGCCCCGCCGCCGAGGTCGCGGAAGTCGCTGCCCGCATCGCGGGTGAGCCTCTGGCGGTAGAGCACGTCGACGCGCCTTGAGCTCACAGGGAGACACAGAGGCACAGAGACGACTTCATCTCTGTGCCTCTGTGTCTCCGTGTGAGCCCATCGCCCAGCTGCGCAGCTCCGGCGGGCCTCCGTCGAGCGGCAGGACCACGTAGGTGTAGCTGCGGATCCAATCGCCCGAGTTGACGTAGAAGCGGCCCGGGAATACCTCGGCTACGACGGGGACGTGCGCGTGGCCGGCGACGACCATCTCCACCTGCGGCATCGCGGCGAGCTGCTCCTCGGCCCAGCGCTGGATGAAGGCCGCGCGCCCCTTGCTGTGCAGGTCGCCGGTGTCGGCTTTGTGCTCGGTGCTGGACGCGAGGCCGGCGATGCGGCGGCCCGTGTCCGGGTGCAGGCGGCGGAAGGCGGCGATGGAGGCGGGGTGGCGGATGACGCGGCGCAGCGCGCGGTACTTGTAGTCGCCCTTGCCCACGCCGTCGCCGTGGGCCACCAGGGCGTGGCGCCCGCCCAGCTCCACCTCCACCGGCCCGTCCAGCAGCGTCACGCCCACCTCGTCGCGCAGGAACGAGCCGGCCCAGGCGTCGTGGTTGCCGCCCACGAACGACACCGGGACACCCGCCTCCACCACGTCCGCCAGCTTCGCGACGACGCGGAAGTGCTCGCGCAGGATCACGGAGCGGTACTCGAACCAGAAGTCGAAAAGGTCGCCGTTGATGAGGAGCGAGCCGGCGTGCTCGGCCGCGTGATCGAGGAAGCGGCGGAAGGCGCGCTCCGTCTCGCGCGGAACGGCGCCCAGGTGGATGTCCGAGACGATGTAGGCAGGCTTTGGCATAGGCGCGCCAAGCTACCGGCCGCGCGGGGCGCCCACAAGCGTTTGACACCGCGCCGCGCCGCCGGGTAGAATCCCGCCGGTCCTGGCACGCCCACCCCAACGATGCACCCGATGACGGCCGCCGCACCCTCCTGCACCGTCGAGCTCCGCGTACGCTACGCCGAGACCGACCAGATGGGGATCGTGTACCACGCCAACTACCTGCCGTGGTGCGAGATCGGCCGCACGGAGCTGATCCGCCGCCTGTGGAAGTCGTACGCGCAGGTGGAGCGCGAGGATGGCGTGCTCCTCGCGGTGACCGACGTCTCGCTGCGCTACCACGCGTCGGCGCGCTACGACGACCGGGTGCGGGTGACGACCACGCTGGAGAGCGTCCGCTCGCGCTCGGTGGCGTTCACGTATCGGGTGGAGCGGATCAACGACGACGGGAGCGTCGACCGCCTCGTCTCCGCGCGCACGGGCCTGACGGCCATCGACCGGCAGGGAGCGCTGCGCACCCTGCCGCCGGCCCTCCTGGCCGCCTTCCGCAACCCCGCACCGCTCCAGGAGTTGGGATGAACCGCCCGATCATCGCCGCCGCCCTCCTCCTGGCCGCCGGCTGCGCGCCCGCCGCCGCCCCGTCGTCCGGCTCCCCCGCTCCCGTCTCCGCTGTCACGCGCGCGGAGGCCAGCGACCCGGCCCTCGCCGCGCGCCTGCTGCGCCTGGAAGACCGCCGCGAGTACGATGCAGCGGCCCTGGAGTCCGCCGCCGCCTCCGCGCGCGCGGCCGACCGCAGGCGCGCCGCCCTGGACGCCGGACGGATCCGCGACCGGCGCGCGGTGCCGCTCCTCGGTCGCCTGCTGGCCGACCCGGACACCGCCGTCGCCGCCACCGCCGCGTTCGCGCTGGGGCTGGTGGGCGACAGCGCGGCCGTGCCGCTCCTGGCGCCCGTGGTGAGCGTGGACCGGATCGCCGCGGCTCCGACCGTGGTGGGCGAGGCGGCGCTGGCGCTGGGCAAGATCCGCGGGACGCAGGCGCGCACCGCCGTCGAGAATTTCCTGCGCACCGCGCCGCGCACCGGCCCCGGCGTGCGCGAGGCGGTGGGGCTGGCGCTCCTCTCCGTGTACCGCTTCCCGCGGCCGGCGGACTCCGCGCCCATCCTCCCCTGGCTTGAGTCGCCCGACACGGCGGTGCGCTGGCGGGCGGCGTACGCGCTCACACGCCGCCCGGACCCGCGCGGCACCGCTGCTCTCTTTGCGTACGCCACCGATCCCGACGCGCTGGTGAGGTCCTTCGCCGTGCGCGCGCTGACCGCGCCGCTGGCGGACAGCGCGGGCGTGGGGCAGGCGCGCGCCCTCCCGGTGGTGCTCGCCGCCGTGCGCGACACGAGCCACGCGGTGAGCGTGAGCGCCATCCGCACGCTGGGCAGCTACTCCGCGCCCGAAGCCGTGGCCGAGCTGGAGCGCCTGCTGGGGAACAGCGATCCGTACCTGTCCATCACCGCCGCCGAGTCGCTGGGCCGGCTCGCCATGCGCGCGCCGGGCTCCGCGGGGCCGCTGCACATCGTCGCCCTGAACGCCGCCGCCCCCGTCGCGCTGCGCACCGGCGCCATCGCCGCCCTGGCCGAGGTCGCGCCCGCCCAGGCCCGCGAGGCGGCCACGACGCTCGCGCGCGAGCCGGGCTGGCGCATCCGCGCCGCCGCCGCGCGCGCCTTCGCGGAGATCGGGGACAGGCAGGCCCTGGCCGCGCTCTCCCGCGACCCGGACACGCGCGTGGGCGCGATCGCCATCGAGGCCGCCGTGGGCGTGGCGGGCGACACCGCCGTCGCGCCCATCCGCAACCTGCTGATCGAATCGCTGGGCGCGCGCGACGTCATCCAGCGGGCCAACGCGCTGGTGGGCCTGGCCCAGCTCGCGGACCCGTCCACCCTCCCGCTCCTGCTGGACGCCTACGACCGCGCGCGAACCGATTCCATCAACGACGCCGCCCTCGCCGCCGTGAACGCGCTGGGGGTGCTGGCCAAAAAGGACGCCTCGGCCGCGAACTCCTTCTTCGCGCGCTTCCAGCGCTCCCCCGACTACCTGGTGCGCCAGCTCGCCGCCGCCTCGTTCGGCGACTCCGTCGCGGCGCGCGCCTGGGGCCCCGCGCTCCCGGTGGAAGGAAAGCAGCCGGCCGAGTACGCGCGCCTCGTATCCACCTACGTGACGCCCGGGGAGCGCGGCGCCGCCCGCCCGCGCGCGCGCATCGTGACGGACCGAGGCACCATCGAGGTGGAGCTGTTCGGGGCTGAGGCGCCGGGGACCGTGGAGAACTTCCTGGCGCTGGCGCGGCGGGGCTACTTCAACGGGCAGGAGTGGCCGCGCGTGGTCCCCAACTTCGTCATCCAGGGCGGCGATCCGCGCGGGGACACTTCCGGCGGTCCGGGGTATGCCATCCGCGACGAGATCAACCGTCACCTGTACGGCACCGGGACGCTGGGGATGGCGCTCTCCGGGCCGGACACGGGGGGGAGCCAGTGGTTCATCACCCACTCGCCGCAGCCGCACCTGGATGGCACCTATACGGTCTTCGGGCAGGCGGTGAGCGGGATGGAGGTGGTGAACCGGATCGTCCCCGGCGACCGCATCCTTCGGATCGAGGAAGTGAAGTGAAGAACATCGCTCCATTCGCGCTCGCGGCCCTGGCCGCCTGCGCCTCCGCGCCCGCCCCGGCCGCCGGCCCGGCGCCCGCGCCCGGCGGCGGCACCGCTCCGTCCCAGGGGACCG
>DASVSA010000313.1:0-3243 GCA_036388335.1 Longimicrobium sp.
GTGGCAGCGCGGCTGGGTGAGCGGCGACGTGCTGCGGAGCCAGGCCGACTACTGGAAGGCCACGCTCTCCGGCGCCCCCGCGCTGCTGGAGCTGCCGGCCGACCGCCCCCGCCCCGCCAAGCAGGACCACGCGGGCGGGTACCTGCCGCTGGAGCTGGACGACGAGCTGACGGCGTCGCTCAGGGCGCTGGGGCAGCGCCACGGCACCACGCTGTTCATGACGCTAATGGCCGCGTGGGCCACCGTGCTGGGCCGCCTCTCCGGCCAGCGCGACCTGGTGATCGGCACGCCCACGGCCAACCGGGCGCGCGCGGAGATCGAGGGGCTGATCGGCTTCTTCGTAAACACGCTCGCCCTGCGGGTGGACCTCTCCGGCGAGCCCACGGTGGCGGAGCTGCTGGAGCGGGTGAGGGAGCGCGCGCTGGAGGCGCAGCAGCACCAGGACATCCCGTTCGAGCAGGTGGTGGAAGGGGTGCAGCCGGGGCGCAGCATGGCTCACACGCCGCTCTTCCAGGTGATGCTCAGCTGGGAGAACGCGCCCATCGGCACGCTCGACCTCCCCGGGCTCACCGTGGACCCGATGGACTTCACCACGGAGGCCACGGCCAAGTTCGACCTGTCGCTGGCGCTGCGCGAGGCGGGCGGGCGCATCACCGGCGGGGTGACGTACGCCACGGCGCTGTTCGACGCGGCCACGGTGGAACGGTACCTGGGCTACCTCCGCCGCGTGCTGGCGGCGATGGCGGCCGACGAGTGCCAGCCCATCGGCCGGATCGCGCTGGTGGACGGCGCGGAGCGGCGGATGCTGGTGGAGGAGTGGAACGCCACCGCCGCGGAATACCCCGCGGAAGCGTGCATCCACGAGCTGTTCGAGGCGCAGGCGCGACGCACGCCGGGCGCCGCTGCCCTGGTGCACGCGGGCGAGACGCTCACGTACGCGGAGCTCGACGCGCGCGCCGGCCGGCTGGCCCATCACCTCCGGGCCCGGGGCGTGGGGCCGGACGCGCGCGTGGCCATCTGCGTGGAGCGCGGGGTGGAGATGGTGGTGGGGCTGCTGGCCATCCTCAAGGCCGGCGGCGCGTACGTGCCGCTGGACCCGGCGTACCCCGAGGAGCGGCTGAGGTACATGCTGGAGGACAGCGCCCCGGTGGCCGTGCTGCACGACGCCGCGCTGGGCGCCCGCTTCCCGCAGCTGCCGGTGCCGGCCATCGACCTCACGGCGCCCGCGGCGTGGGCTCACCAGCCGGACACCGCCCCGGCTCGCGGCGAGCTGCGGGCGCACCACCTGGCGTACATCATCTACACCTCCGGCTCCACGGGGCGCCCCAAGGGGGTGATGGTGGAGCACCGCAACGCCGTCAACTTCCTCTGCTGGGGGCGCGACACCTTTGGCGGCGTGATGGACCGGGCCCTCTTCTCCACCTCGCTCAACTTCGACCTGTCGGTGTTCGAGTGCTTCGTCCCGCTGGTATCCGGGGGGACGGTGCACGTGATGCGCGACGCCCTGGAGCTGGCGGGCGCGGAGGGCACGCTGGTCAACACCGTACCCTCGGCCATGAAGGCGCTGGTGGAGGCGGGGCGCGTGCCGGCGGGGGTGCACACGGTGAACCTGGCGGGCGAGCCGCTGAAGCGCGCCCTGGTGGAGGAGATCTTCGCCACCACGGCCGTGGAGCGGGTGTGCAACCTGTACGGCCCCTCCGAGACCACCACCTACTCCACCTGGGTGGAGATGACGCGCGGCGGCGGCTTCGCCACGAGCGTGGGGCGGCCGGTAGCCAACACGCGCGTCTACATCACCGACGCGCACGGCGAGCCGGTGCCGGCCGGGGTGGCGGGCGAGATCCTGATCGGCGGCGCGGGGGTGGCGCGTGGCTACCTCAACCGGCCGGAGCTCACGGCCGAGCGCTTCCTGGACGACCCGTTCCACGGCGGGCGGATGTACCGCACGGGCGACCTGGGGCGCTGGCTGCCGGACGGCAGCATCGAGTTCCTGGGGCGCAACGACGGCCAGGTGAAGGTGCGCGGCCACCGCATCGAGCTGGGCGAGGTGGAGGCGCGCCTGGAGGAGCACGCGGAGGTGCGCGAGGCGGTGGTGATGGCCCGCGAGGACGTGCCCGGCGACGTGAGGCTGGTGGCGTACTACGTGGGCGGCGCCGGGGCGGACGCCCTGCGCTCGCACCTGGCCGCGCGCCTCCCCGCGTACATGGTGCCCGCGGCGTACGTGGCGCTGGAGGCGATGCCGCTCACGCCCAACGGCAAGACCGACCGCCGCGCCCTTCCCGCGCCGGACGGCGAGGCGTTCGGGGAGCGCGGCTACGAGGCTCCCCAGGGCGCCGCGGAGGTGGCGCTGGCGGAGATCTGGAGCGAGCTGCTGGGCGTGGAGCGCGTGGGGCGCCACGACAACTTCTTCCAGCTGGGCGGGCACTCGCTGATGGCGGTGAGGCTGCTGGACCGCATGCGCGAGGCCGGGCTGCACGCCGACGCCGACACGTTCTTCACCGACCCCACCCTGGCGGCGCTGGCGGCCCGCGCGGGCGACGCGCCGGACGACGTGGAGATCCCGTCGAACCTCATTCCGAAGCCGGCCGATCCGGACGCGGCACCCCAGAGCTCCGAACTTTTCATATGACCATCGAAGCACTGCTGGCGAAGCTCCACACCGCCGGGATCCGCATGCGCAGGGCCGGCGGCCAGCTGGCCCTCTCCGGCAATACGGCTTCGCTGGAGCCCGCCGTCATCCAGGAGCTGCGCGGCCACAAGGCGGCGCTCCTGGAGCTGGTGGGCGAGGAGTGGTGGGCTCCCCCCGCCGTCATCACGCCGGAGATGCTCACCCTGGTGGCCCTCACGCAGGCGGAGATCGACCGCGTGGTGGAGACGGTGCCGGGGGGCGCGGCCAACGTGCAGGACATCTACCCCCTGGCCCCGCTGCAGGAGGGCATCCACTTCCACCACCTGGTGGAGACGGAGGGCGACCCGTACCTGCTCCCCAACCTTGCCGCGTTCGGGCGGCGGGAGCAGCTGGACGAGTACCTGGGTGCGCTGCGGACGGTGATGGAGCGGCACGACATCCTGCGCACCGCGGTGCTGTGGGAGGGGCTGCCGGAGCCGGTGCAGGTGGTGTGGCGCCAGGCGGAGCTCCCGGTGGGCGAGGTGGAGCTGGACCCCGCGGCGGGCGACGCGGCCGGGCAGCTGCTGAGGCGCTTCGACCCGCGCCGCCAGCGCATCGACCTGCGCCGGGCGCCG
>DASVSA010000314.1:0-8070 GCA_036388335.1 Longimicrobium sp.
GTCTTCGATGGGATGCGCGTAGTCGTACAGCGGGTAGATGCACCATGCGTCGCCCGTGCGGTAATGGTGCGCGTGGCGGATACGGTAGAGGAGCGGGTCGCGCAGCAGCATGTTCTTGGACGCCAGGTCGATCTTCGCGCGCAGCACGTGCGCGCCGTCCGGGAACTCGCCCGCGCGCATGCGGCGGAAGAGGTCCAGGTTCTCCTCCGGCGAGCGGTCGCGGAAGCGCGTGGGGAAGCCCGGCTCCGTCACCGTGCCTCGCGCCTCGCGGATCTCCTCCTCCGTGGAGCTGTCCACGTACGCCAGCCCCCGCGTCACCAGGTACTCGGCGAAGCGGTACATCTGCTCGAAGTAATCGGCCGCGTAGTAGACGGTGTCCCCGAAGTCCGCCCCCAGCCACCTCACCGTGTCGATGATCGACTCGACGTAGCTGACGTCCTCCGTCTCGGGATTGGTGTCGTCGAAGCGCAGGTTGAAGCGCCCGCCCGTCTCCCTGGCGATCCCGTAGTTGAGCACGATGGACTTGGCGTGCCCGATGTGGAGGAACCCGTTGGGCTCCGGCGGGAAGCGCGTGATGATCTTGTCGTAGCGTCCGTTGCGCAGGTCCTCCGCCACGATGGCGCGGATGAAGTCCTGCGAGGACGATTCGTGTGCGGCGATGGTCATCGAGTCGGCGTTCTGGAGTGACGGGATCGTGCCCTGAAGTATAACGCGAAGCACAAGAGAGCCACTCCTCCGTGTCTCTGTGCCTCCGCGTGAGCCCCGCTGTTTGAATCCCCCGCCGACACGTGGTAAGTTTCCGGTTACGCAGAAAACTTCGCTTCTCCGACGCAGAAAACCGCATGTCCGCCCCGATCCGCGTACGATTCGCTCCCAGCCCCACCGGCTACCTGCACGTGGGCGGCGCCCGCACGGCGCTCTACAACTGGCTGCTGGCGCGGAAGAGCGGCGGCGTGTTCGTGCTGCGCATCGAAGACACGGACCGCGAGCGGAGCACCGATGCGTCCACGCAGACCATCCTGGAAGGGATGACCTGGCTGGGGCTCACCTGGGACGAGGGCCCGCACTACCAGAGCGAGGGGCTGCCGCGCCACACGGCCGAGGCGCAGCGCCTGCTGGCCGAGGACCGCGCGTACCGCTGCTTCTGCACGCCCGAGGAGCTGGACGCCAAACGCCAGGCCGCGGGGCTGGAGTACCGCTACGACCGCAAGTGCCGCGCGATTCCCCGCGCCCAGAGCGACGAGCGCGCGGCGGCGGGCACGCCCTTCACCGTGCGCTTCCGCATCCCCGAGGGGACCACGGAGTGGACGGACCAGGTGTACGAGTCCATCCGCTTCGACAACGCGAGCATCGAGGACTTCATCATCCTGCGCACCGACGGGACGCCCATCTACAACATGGCCGTGGTGTCGGACGACATCGACATGGGCATCACCCACGTGATGCGTGGCGAGGACCACATCGCCAACACGCCCAAGCAGATCCTCCTGTACCGCGCGCTGGGCGCGGCGGTGCCGGAGTTCGCGCACCTCCCCATGATCCTGGGCGCGGACGGGCGCAAGCTGAGCAAGCGCCACGGCGCCACCGCCGTGGGCGACTACGCGAAGCTGGGCATCCTCCCGGAGACGCTCGTCAACTTCCTGGCGCTGCTCGGCTGGAACCCGGGCGACGACCGCGAGCTGATGACCATGCGGGAGATGACGGAGCTCTTCTCGACCGAGCGCATCAACAAGAAGAGCGCGGTGTTCGACACGGAGAAGCTCCAGTGGATGAACGGCCAGTACCTGGCCAGGAAGCCCGCCGCCGAGCTCCTCCCCATCGTGGGCCCGCTCCTGGAGGAGGCCGGGCTGATGACGGCGGACGAGATCGTGGAGCGGGAGGAGTACGTGCTGCACCTGATCGACCTGCTCAAGGTGAGGTCGCGCTCCACCCTGGAGATCCCGGAGCAGGCGCGCGTCTACCTGGCCGACGCCGTGGAGTACGACCCCGAGGCGGCGGCGAAGCACTGGAAGGACGCCGCCGAGACCTCGCAGCGCCTGGAGACGGTGCGCGAGGCGCTGGCGGGGGTGGAGACGTGGGAGCCGGCGGCCATCGAGGCGGCGCTGCGTGCCGCGGCGGTGACGGCGGGAGTGGGGTTCGGCAAGGTGGCGCAGCCGCTGCGCATCGCCCTCACGGGGAGCGCCGCCAGCCCGGGGATCGACCAGGTTGGCCTCCTGCTGGGACGCGAGCGCACGCTGGCGCGCATCGAAGCAGCGCGGGAGTGGCTGGCGCTGAACGCGGCTCAGTAGACAATCGTTGACTTCGACTGCTACCCGCCGTATGTTGCGCCCGTAGCAGCCAAGCGGAGAGGCGCGAAGGGCGCGCCTGGGCTGCACGCGGGGTGAGGTGGTGCGGGGGGAGGCACATGCGTGCCGCCCCTCCTCGTTTAAAGATCCCGCCTGCGCCCTCCAACGCGCCGCCCCGCAGATCCCACGCAGGGCTGAGTCTACGTCCCGTCCCCGGAGGCAACCCATGCCTGAGCCGCTTTCCAAGATCGAACGCCGGATACTCAACTACCTTGTGGATTACCTCAAGGACAACACGTACCAGCCCAGCATCCGCGAGATCGGCAAGCGCTTCTCGATCAAATCGACCAAGACGGTGTCGGAGCACCTGCAGTCGCTGGCGGACAAGGGCCACATCGAGCGCGACGCGTCGCGCTCGCGCGGCGTGAAGATCCTGGGGATGAACCTGGCGCCCGCCGTGGTGTCGGTGCCCTTCTACGGCAAGATCGCCGCCGGCAAGCCCGCCCTGATGCGCGAGGACGTGAGCGACCGCCTGGAGATCGACCGCAAGCTCGTGGCCTCGGCCGACGCGTTCGGGCTGGAGATCAAGGGCGACAGCATGGAGGGGATGGGCATCCTCCACGGCGACATGGTGCTGGTGGAGCCGGTGGACGGGGGCGAGCTCAAGGACGGCGACATCGTGGCCGCGCGGCTGGGCGGCGAGTCCACGGTGAAGCGCTACTTCTCGCACGATGGCCAGGTGATGCTGGAGCCGGCGAACGCCAACTACGCGCCGATCCTGGTCAAGGAGTACGACGACTTCGAGATCCTGGGCCGCGTCACGGGGCTGGTGCGCCGCTTCACCGCCGACCAGACGGCCGCCATCGCCACGTCGTAGGCGCTTGAAAGCTGGGCTCACACAGAGACACGGAGGCACAGAGATGAATTCATCTCCGTGCCTCCGTGTTCGTTGCGACGACCGATGACCGACGAAGACTGGATGCGGCTGGCGCTGGAGGAGGCCGCCGCCGCGGAGGCGCTGGGGGAGGTGCCGGTGGGGGCGGTGATCGTACGGGGCGGAGAGCCGGTGGCGCGCGGCCACAACCTCACCCACACGAACCAGGACCCCAGCGCCCACGCCGAGATGGTGGCCATCCGCCGCGCCGCCTCGGCCACCGGCCACTGGCGCCTCCTGGACTGCACGCTGTACGTGACGCTGGAGCCGTGCGCCATGTGCTCGGGCGCCATCGTCCTGGCGCGCATCCCCCGCCTGGTCTACGCCGCCCCCGACCCCAAGGCGGGGATGTGCGGCTCGCTGGAGAACCTCGTGCAGTACCCCCGCCTCAACCACCGCGTGCAGCTCACCTCCGGCGTGCTCGCCCAGGAGGCCGGCGACGTGCTCCGCGCCTTCTTCCGGGCACGGCGGAAAGCGGGGGAACGGGGAACGGGGAACGGGGAACGGTAAAACCAAGCTGTTACCGTTCCCCATTCCCCGTTCCCCGCCGTTCGTTGACACCCCGCCCGCCCCAGCCGTATCTTCCCGGCGCTTCCGCAGCCCCCTCCGGCACCCCCCCGATCCCGCACATGACCGAACCGCAGCGGCGCACCCTGCTGGACACGCCCGCCACCGAGCGGGCGCTGTCGCGGATGGCGCGCGAGGTACTGCAGCTCGCCGGCGGCATCGACAACCTGGTGCTCGTGGGCATCCACCGCCGCGGCGTACAGCTGGCCGACCACATGGCGGCCGTGCTGCGCGAGATCGGCGGCGCGCAGGTATCCACCGGCACCCTCGACATCACCCTGTACCGCGACGACCTGATGTCCGTGGGGCCGCGCCCCGTGGTGGGCCCCACCCGGCTCCCCAACACGGGGATCGACGGGCGCGTGGTGGCCATCGTGGACGACGTGCTCTACACGGGGCGCACCGTGCGCGCGGCGCTGGACGAGCTGGCCGACTTCGGCCGGCCGAGGCGCACGCTGCTGGCCGTGCTGGTGGACCGCGGCGAGAGGGAGCTCCCCATCCACGCGGACGTGGTGGGGCACATCGTGGACGTCCCCCGCGGCGGGCGGGTGGAGGTGCGGGTGCCGGAGATCGACGGGGCGCTGGGTGTGGACCTGGTGGAGGGAGCTTGATGGCGCACGCCAACGCCCCCTATCTCGGCAAGGACCTGCTGGGGCTGGAGGAGCTCTCCCGCGAGCAGATCACCGCCCTGCTGGACACGGCGGAGGCGTTCAAGGAGATCAGCAACCGGCCCATCAAGAAGGTGCCGGTGCTGCGCGGCAAGACCATCGTCAACGCCTTCTTCGAGAACTCCACCCGCACCCGCGTCTCCTTCGAGTTCGCTCAGAAGCGCCTCTCGGCCGACACGGTGAACATCTCCAGCACCGGCTCGTCGGTGGCCAAGGGCGAGACGCTGGTGGACACCGCGAGGAACCTGGAGGCGATGAACATCGACATGGTGGTGATCCGCCACGGCGCCAGCGGCTCGGCGAGGTTCCTGGCGGAGCGGATCGCCTCCAACGTGGTCAACGCGGGCGACGGCAAGCACGAGCACCCCACGCAGGGCCTCCTGGACCTCCTCACCATCCGCGACCACCGCGGCCCGCTCGACGGCCTCAGGGTGTGCATCTGCGGCGACGTCCTCCACTCGCGCGTGGCCCGCTCCAACATCCACGGGCTGCGCACGATGGGGGCCGAGGTGGGGGTGTGCGGACCGCTCACCCTCCTCCCGCAGGACGTGCAGACGCTGGGCGTCACCGTATTCCGGCGCATCGAGGAGGCTATCGAGTGGGCGGACGTCCTGAACGTCCTGCGCCTGCAGCTGGAGCGGATGAAGGGCGGCTTCATCCCAAGCCTGCGCGAGTACAACCGGGTCTTCGGCGTCACGCGCGAGCGGGTGGAGCGTGCGCCGCGCGACATCCTCATCCTTCATCCCGGCCCCATGAACCGCGGCGTGGAGATCGACAGCGACGTGGCGGACGGGCCGCATTCAGTCATCCTGCAGCAGGTCACCAACGGCGTGGCGGTGCGCATGGCCGTCCTCTACCTGCTGGCCGGCGGCGTGCCGGACCACGCAGAGGCGGCGAAGACGGGAGGCGAAGCGTGAGGGCGATGCTGATCCGCGGCGGGCGCGTGGTGGACCCGTCGCAGGGGATGGACTCGGTGCTCGACGTGCTCCTGGCCGGCGGCGTGGTGGCGCGGGTGGGCGAGGGGATCGACGCGCCGGAAGGGGCCGAGATCGTGGACGCGGCGGGCCTCGTCGTGTCGCCTGGCCTGATCGACGTGCACGTGCACCTGCGGGAGCCGGGGCAGGAGCACAAGGAGACGATCCGGAGCGGGGCGCGGGCGGCGGCGGCGGGCGGCTTCACGGCCGTGGTCGCCATGCCCAACACGGACCCGCCCATCGACTCGCCCGCGGCCGTGGGCTTCGTGCGCGCGGCCGGGCTGCAGGCCGGGGGCGCGCGCGTGTACCCCAGCGGGTGCATCACCCTGGCCCAGGCGGGAGAGCAGCTCACGGAGTTCGGCGAGCTGATCGGCGCCGGCGCGGTGTGCGTGACCGACGACGGGCGCCCGGTGGGCAACGCGGGGATGATGAGGATGGCGCTGGAGTACGCGCAGACCTTCGACCTCCCCGTGGCCGTGCACGCGGAGGAGCTGGCGCTCTCGCGCGGCGGCTCGATGAACGAGGGGATCGTGGCGACGCGGCTGGGGCTCACCGGCATCCCCAACATCGCGGAGGACGTGATGATCGCCCGCGACCTGATGCTGGCGGAGCTCACGGGCGGGCGCCTCCACATCCAGCACGTGGCCACGCGCGGCGGGGTGCAGCTGATCCGCGCCGCCAGGGAGCGCGGCATCCGCGTGACGGCCGAGGGGTCGCCCCACCACTTCACCCTCACGGACGAGGCGGTGGGTTCGTACCGCACCAACGCCAAGATGAACCCGCCGCTCCGCTCGGAGGCCGACCGCGACGCGGTGCGCCAGGGCGTGGCCGACGGGACGCTGGACGTGATCGCCACCGACCACGCGCCCCACCACTACGACGAGAAGGAGCAGGCCTTCGAGGACGCTCCCAACGGGATCGTCGGCCTGGAGACGGCGCTGGGGCTGGCGTACACGGAGCTGGTGGAGAGCGGGCTGCTGACGCTGAGCGGGCTGGTGGAGCGGATGAGCTGCGCCCCCGCGCGCGCCCTCTCGCTCCCCGGCGGCACGCTGCGCGAGGGGAGCCCTGCGGACGTGACGGTCTTCGATCCCACGCGGGAGTGGACGGTGGACCCCAGCGCCTTCCTCTCCATGAGCCGCAACACGCCCTTCGGCGGGCGCACGCTGCGCTGCCGCGCCGTGCTCACCCTGGTGGGCGGCGCCGCCGTGTGGAGCGCGCGATGAGCATCGCCTTCCCGCGCGCGGCGGCGGTGCGCATGGACCCGCGCGGGTTCTGCGGGAGCGCCTTCCCCTGGCCGCTGGTGCGCGACCTGGCGGACGGGCGAGAGGTGACGGCGTGCTACCTGGTGCACGACAAGCAGCGCAAGGAGACCAAGGCCGCCAAGCCGTACCTCCACCTGGTGCTGGGCGACCGCACGGGGACCATCGAGGCCAAGGTGTGGGACGACGCGGACCGCCTGGACCGCGCCTTCGACGCCGACGACGTGGTGGGGATCCGCGGGCGGATCAGCACCTACAACGACAAGCTGCAGCTCACCGTCATCTGGGCGGAGCGGCTGGAGATCGCCGACGACGACCTGGAGTTCTTCATCCCGTGCAGCCCCCGCGACCGCGGCGAGATGGCGCGCGAGCTGGACCTCCTCGTCAACTCCGTGGGCGACGCGGCGCTGCGCACCCTCCTCACGCGCTGCGTGGGGAAGGGGACGGCGCTGGGCAAGCAGTTCCGCATTCACCCCGCCGCCAAGAAGAACCACCACGCGTACCTGGGCGGGCTGCTGGAGCACTCGGTGTCCGTCGCCAAGGCGTGCGACCGGCTGTGCGCCCACTACCAGGCGCAGGGCGCGCGGCTCGACCGCGACCTGCTGGTGACGGGCGCGCTCCTCCACGACATCGGCAAGGTGCGCGAGCTGGCCGCCCGCCGCACCTTTTCGTACACGGACGAGGGGCAGCTCCTGGGGCACATCCTCATCGGGCTGCAGATCGTCACGCGCGAGGCCGAGCCGATCCTGCGGCAGGACAAGCTCCTCCACCTCCAGCACCTGATCGCCAGCCACCAGGGGCGCCTGGAGTGGGCATCGCCCAAGGAGCCGCAGACGCTGGAGGCGCTGATCCTCCACGCGGCGGACGAGCTGGACGCCAGGCTGAACCCGGCCATCGCCCTCCTCGCGGGCGTGGACGGCGGGGGATGGTCGGCGTACGACCGCAACATGGGGCGCTCGCTCTTTCAGCCTCCCGCCTTCCCGGCGATCTCCAACGTGGAGCCGGTGGCCGCGGCGGAGGTGGTGGAGGTGGTGCTGGACATGTTCCGCGGCTGATGGCCCGCGGGCGATTGAAATCGCTGCAACGACTACACGAAGTCCCCCTGCGGGGACTACAGGGTTCCCGCTCGGGCTGAGGGGGACAGTCCGCGCAGGAAGCTTTGCGCGGGAGCCTGGCGACTGAAGTCGCGGCAACGACGGCACGAAGTCCCCCTGCGGGGACTGGGATCCGCACCCATTTCGTCATCCTGAGCAGAGCGCCGGACGTATCGTGCCGCGCATCCGCGACGCGGGCGCGGAGCGAAGGATCTACTGTCCGCGCGTTGGAGCCTGGCTTGGCGCCCGGGCCCCTTGCCTGCCGCAAGTAGATCCTCCAGTCGCCTTA
>DASVSA010000315.1:0-11431 GCA_036388335.1 Longimicrobium sp.
GTGCAGGTGGAGCCGCTCACCCCCGAAGACTTCCGCGACCCCGGCCCCGACGTGGCGCCGTGGGTGCTCCTTGCCCTGGGCGAGCTGATCGACGACCGGACCTCCGCGGCGCTCCGCTAGCCACCCTGGCGGGCGAGCGCCCCTCCGCCCGCGGCCGCGTGCCGCGGGCGACACCACCCCGATGGAGAAGGAAGACGATGATTGCCACGCAGACGCTCGAAGTGCTCGGGATCCGCCGCCGGGACACGGCCACCGTGACCGTGGAGCTGGGCGCGGTGCAGGCCGACGCCTCCGGCGACCCCATGCCGATGCTCTTCACCACCCACGTGATCGACGTGGCCGCGGCGGACCTCCCCGCGCTCGGCGCCCTGGTGACGGTCACCTACGCGATCCAGGCGTAGCCGACCCGCCCTCGACCCCCCGAAAACGGCCGACAGAGGCCACCCCGGCACAGCGCCCGGACGGGTGCCGCACCGTGCCCCCGAAACATCTCCCATCGCGGGATTCCGTGCCGCCGAGCACGGAACAGACGGATCGAAACAGGCCCCGGAGGCCCCGCCCGGCACAGCGCCCGGGAGCGGGGCCTCCGCCGTTCGCGCCCCATGACACGAGCCCGCAGCCGCGGGTGCATCGATGAACAACGGTCTCACGTGGAGGCGCGGGAGAAGCGAGCCGTCCCGCGTCGCTGCGCCTCCGCGTGAGACACCCGATTCCATAGATGATCGCCATTCTCGGGTCCGCCGACACCATCGCCGGCCACCCGCGGAACGGCTTCGAGGAGGCCCGACCCGGCACAGAGACCGGGTGCGGGCCCCGTTTCGTTGCACCGACCTCCAGGACACCGACGATGAATCTGAAAAAGACATTCACCCTCGCGGCGGCGCTGGCCTCGTCCGGTGCCCTCGGCGCGGCGTTGCTCGGCGGCGAGCCAGTCGCGCCGCAGGTGAGCGTGGCCGAGGTGAACCCCGGCACCGCCGTGGAGCGCGACCTCTGCCTGAGCGTCTCCGTGGGGCCCGGCGCCGCGTCCGAGTGCGGCGACCTGCGCCTGGCCCACGCGCTCCCCGCGGTCCGCACGCTGAACCAGGCGCGCGCTCCCGTGCTCCTCTACAACAGCCAGCACGCCAGCCCTTTCCCGGCGGTGGCCGCCCACGTGACGCTCCCCTCGGGGACGGCCGGGCTCTCGCGCGTGGTGGCCGTCCTCAGGGTGAACGGCACCCCGCGCGGCCAGGGCGTGTGGAAGGGAAGCACCTGGCCCGGCGCCGGCCCCGTGCGCATCGCCGTGGGCTACGACGCCTCGGGCGACGCCACGGGCCCCTACCGCTACACCCTGGAGGTGCGCGCCCACTACGGCGCCACCACCACCACGCAGACGGCGCACGGCGAGCTGGTGGTGGTCAACCGCCGCGAGAGCCGCTTTGGCGCGGGGTGGTGGCTGGCGGGGCTGGAGCAGCTGGTGATGGACCCCAGCGGCCGCCCGCTGCTGTGGGTGGGCGGCGACGGCAGCACCCGCCGCTACACCGTCGCGCGTGGCGACAGCGTGTGGGGCGCCCCCTCGCTGGACCGCCCCGACACGCTGAAGCGCGCCGGGACCGGGTGGGAGCGCATCCTACCCGGCGGCGTGCTCGTGCGCTTCGACGCGGCGGGGAACCACGTGGCCACGCGCAGCCGCATCGGCTACGAGACGACCTTCGGCTACGCGAGCGGGCGCCTGGGCAGCGTGAGCGTCCCGCCCGCGGGCTCCGGCCTCGCCTACACCTTCGTCTACGGCACGGACGGCCTCCTCCAGCGCGTGGACGCGCCCGGCGTGCAGGGCGCCCGCAGGGTAGTCCTCACCCGGAGCGGCGCCGAGCTGGCCATCCAGGATCCCGACGGCACCCGCGTGGCGTTCACCCACGCCGACGCCACCCGGCGGCGCATCGTGGCGCGCCGGAACCGGACGGGGCACACCACGCAGTTCCGCTACGGCGAGAGCGGCAGGATCGCTTCGTCGCGCATGGAGCTGGCGGGCGGCGACAGCATCGTGACGCGGCTGACCGCCGTGGAGAGCCTGGGATTCGCATCGGCCACGGGCGGCGGCGCCGTGGACACCGCGCAGGCGTACGCCCTCCTCGACGGCCCGCGCACCGACGTGCTGGACCACACGAAGCTCTGGCTGGACCGCTGGGGCGCGCCGAGGCGAATCCGCGACGCGCTCGGCCGCGAGACGCTGCTCGCGCGCGGCGACCCGCGCTTTCCGGCGCTCGTCACACGCGTCGTGGCACCGAATGGATTGACCAGCGAGGCGGCGTACACGGCGCGCGGGCTCGTGGACTCCACCGTGGTGCGCGATCCGTACGGCGACGGCCGCAACGCGGTCACGAGCTACGCCTACACGGACGCGTCCTGGCGCGACTTCGTGACGCGGATCAGGCTGCCCGAGGGGGAGGTCACCCGGCTCGGCTACGATCCCGCGACCGGCAACCGCGCCTGGACGCAGCCCGGCGACGACGAGACGCGGCGGGTCACCTTCTACTACAACTCAGCGGGGCTGTACTCTTCGTCGTGCATGCCGTCGCAGCGGAGCGCGGCGGGCGGGGACTGCCTGCGCGCGGTTCGCGACTCGGTGGAGTACGACACGCGGGGGAACCTCGCCTCGGTGATCACCCCGCTTCGCTTCCGAACCGAGTATCGCAAGGATGCGCTGGGCCGCGACACTCTGGTGCGAGCCCCCATCGATGTCGCGGGGACGCTCCACACGCTTCAGCGCACCGTGTACGACGAGATGGACCGCGTGCTCGAGACCCGGAGTGTGGGACCCGCCACCACATACGCCCCGAAGCAGGAGGTGCTCGTCGTAAACCGGTACGACGAGGAAGGGAGGACGCGCAGCGTGACGCGCTGGTCGAGTCCGGACACGGCGCGCATCGACACGGTCACCACGTCGTGGCGCTACGACTGGGCAGGGAGGCAGGTGGCGGAGCTCGCGCCGGGATCCCGCGTCTACACCACACAGGTGTCCGAGCGGGTGTGCCCGGACCCAACCACCGACGCCTGCTACGACGAGGTCCGCGACACGACGATCAACGCCGAGCTCAAGGACAGCGTGCTCTACGATCCCGCCGGGAACGTGCGGCGGAGTGTCACACGGCGGGGCCATGAGCTGGTGATGGAGTACGACGCTCTCAACCGGCTCACCAGGCGGATAATCCCCGAGGTGACGTACCCGGAAGCGACGGCGGCCCTTGAAGGAAGCTACCCGCGCTACAGCCAGGGGCTCCGCATCCCGGCCGACACGGTGATCCTGGACTACGACGCGGCGGGGAACCTGGTCCGCGCCGACAACCGCGACGCGCGCGTGAGCCGGAGCTATCACCCTGACGGCACGCTACGTGGGGACACCCTGCGCGTGCGCACGTACACGGGCAGCGACTTCAGCAAGCACGTGTACGGGCTGCGGCTGCGGCACGACCTGAACGGCCGTCGCATCCGGCTGTGGCACCCCGAGGTGCTCGCGCCCAGGAGCGGCGCCGACAGCGTGGTGTACGCATACGACCCGCTCGGGCAGCTCGCGCGGGTGACGGATCCGCTCGGGAACAACTTCAGCTTCCACTACGACGCGGATGGGCGGCAGGACAGCGTCGCGATGCAGGGCGGCGTGCACCAGGTGAACCGGTATGACGCGGATGGGCGTCTCGCGCGGCGCGTGAAGTGGGGGGCCAACTTCCGGGGCAGCAACCAGTACGGCGCCACCACCACGCTGATCCACTCCGATACCCTGCTCTACGACGCGCGCGGAAAGGTGGTCGCGGCGGTTACCCTGGCCGACTCGGTCGCGAACTCGTACAGCGGGCTGGGGATGCTGGCCCGGATGGCCACGTACGCGTTCCCGCGGACTTCCTCCGCCACGTACAGCGACGAGCGGATCGAGCTCTTCACCACCGACGGCCTCGGCAACCAGCGCACCTCGCAGCTGGGGATCGTGGGCCGGGTGTACGACTACGAGCGGAACACCGGCAGGCTGCTGCAGACGTCCACGAACAGATCGAACGACTCGTTCGACGGGTACATGGTGGACCAGTCCCTCTATGACGCCGCGGGCAACCTGGAGTGGCAGCACCGCACGGAGCGGGTGCCCACGTACGCCGGGAACTCGGCCGGCTTCACCGTGGTGGGCCTCACCCGGCAGTACTACGGCGCGGACGGCAAGCTGCGGGTGACGGACAAGCGCACCAACGCGCAACCGCAGTACGTGTCGAGCCGGTACGTGGGAGCGTTCGAGGAGGTCCGCTACGACGCGCTGGGGCGCCGTGTGCTGCTGCGGGCGCGGCGCGACTCGGCCGGCATCCCGGCGTTCAGCACGATCGAGCGCTTCGCGTGGGACGGAGACCAGGTGCTCTACGAGATGCGCTACCCGGGGGGCGATACGAGGCCGTTGCTGGAAGCGGACACCACGACCGTGAACAACGGGACCGGGTACAAGTGCCCGCCCGAGGAAGTGGTCGACGGGGAGCTCAACTGCTTCAGGAACCGCTACAGCACCTTCTACGGCCGGGTGGCCTACACCCATGGCGCGGGCATCGACCAGCCGCTCTCGCTCATCCGCATCGGCTACGGCCAGGAGCAGGCGCTCTACCAGCCCTTCGCCGTCATGCCGCACACCGACTGGCGCGGAGTGCCGGAGAAGGGCACGTCCACCTCCGGTTCTGACATCGCGGGCACGGCGGAGCTGGACTGGCTCACGCGCCGGGGGAGCGCCTTCCTCAACTCGCTCCCCCCTGAGCAGCCGAGGAACTGGTTCGGCAACCTGATCGGGGGGATGCGCACCGCCTCCGGCCAGCTGTACAAGCGCAACCGCTACTACGACCCGCAAACCGGCCGCTTCACCCAGGAGGACCCCATCGGGCTGGCGGGTGGGATCAACCTCTACGGCTTTGCCAATGGCGACCCGGTCGGGTATTCTGATCCCTATGGGTTGGCCGCGTGCCCTGCAGCTCCCGCTGCGAGCGGTCGCCACTCACCTCAACTGTCTGACTGCACCGCCGAGGAACTCTCGAAGATCGGTGGCGTAGACGAGCCTCTGATCGCTGATCCGATCAACTTTCTCCCCGTCGGCCGTGCACTAAAATTTGGCAGCTGGGCCAAGGGCGCTTTGGGCAACCTGGCAAGCCGGATGCTGAGTCGTGGTGCTACAGAGGCCGGAGAGCATATCGTGCTGGGGTTGGCGAGCCATGGACTTGAACGTACAGCTGCCTCAGTCGGAGGACGGCACCTGATGAACGACGTGAACTGGAGAAGCACGTTCATGGCTGCGATTGGGGACGCTCGCACTACGTTCACAGTCTCCCTGGATGGACTTGGCGGATCTTCTACGTACCAGAAAGTTATGGGCGCAGTTCAGCGCGGCGCAGCTGGGAGTGGGGCCACAAACTGGGAAATGGCTCAACTCTATCAGGCAGGCCGGCTTGGTACCGTGAATTTCGTGGAGACGGTAGGTGGCAAAGTCGCCAATGTGGCTAACCCTTTCCAATGATCTGCCCGATGACTTTTCCCATCGAGTTTCCAGGACGACGATTCCAGTTGTGGGCTTACACTGTCAGCCACCGACAGCTACTGCTCCGTAGCAACAGTTCCGAACAGCACGCATCGCGTTGCGACGTTCTATTCAAGAATGTTGCTTGGGTTAACCTTCCAACCTTGATCGACGATCTGCGGATCGAAGTCGCACCCACCCACGAACTGTCTCCATCGCTCGCGGAACTCGGTGAAGAATTGTCTGGGCGGTTAGTGCATCTAATCCGTACCCGAAGTGGTAATGGCTACGTGGTTGCGGGCAGCGTGACGTACGCTGAAGACGATGGCGCGTACGACGATCCAAGTACCCTTTTCTGAGCGCAGCCGCTCTGGACATCATACCGGCAGGCACAATCAAATGCCTGCCGGTACATCACATCTCGGGTGTGTCAGCGCGTGTCTTGAGCAGGTTTGGCGACATGGCGTGACCGAGTGTCACCTACGAGGCCGCAGTGCGCCTCAACCGGGTCGCGGAGCCCACGCCATCAGTTCGCCAAGTGATAGAGGAGTGCAGTGCAACCGAGTGTGCCTGCGAAGGCCGTCAACAGCACGCCTCATCCAATCAATCGAGTTCGTACTGCACTCCAACTCGCGACGGGGGCCATCTGGCTCCCGTCGCGCCGTTTCCAAGTTATCAAAGGTGCACCCTTGTGACCTGCCCGGCCAAGGGGTCCGCGTAACTCGATAGTCGGAAGTACAAGGCGCCGGTCGTGTGGGTAACGAAAGCGGCCCTCAAAACTCCTTATCCGAGACTGAGGCGGACCCGCCAGTATGTCGCTGGAGACCGGGGAAGCGTTTGTCTCTGTGCGGAGCTGGCCTGAGGCCACTCCTATCCTGTAGCGCGCTTCTCGTCCCGGTCCGCCGTCGGTGCGTTGGTGTAGCTGTCCTCCTGCAAGGCGCGGTTTGCTGATCCCGTCTATGCGGCGATCTTCCGCTCCCGGCTCGGGGGCTCCGGCGTGTAGACCCGCTCTGCGCGGGCCACGCTGTACATCAGGCGCAGCAGCTTGCGTCCCACCGCGACGACGGCTGGCTTCTTGTTTCCGCCCATACGGGAGACGAGCCCCTCGAACTCTTTCCGGTAGATCCCTTTCTTCCTGATCGCGACAAGCCCAAGCATGAAGGAGAGGCGCCGCATGAGAGGCCTGCCCTCCTTGGAGATGCGGACCGCTCCCACACGCGTACCACTTGAGTCCTCCACGAGGGTGAGGCCGGCGAGCGCCAGAATCTGTCGGGAGGACTGGTACGCTTTGGGATCTCCGATCGAGCCCAGGAAGATGGCTGCCGCGACGGGAGCTACACCCGGGATCGTGAGCACGGCCTGGGCTTCGGGAAGCGGCTCCATCGCCTCCTTCATGGCCTCTTCGAGCGTCTTGACCTGCTCGGTATAGAAGGCGATCTGGCTAAGCAGGAGGTCCACCTCCTTCTTGAGCGCGGAGAGCGAGCCGGGCAGCGCGACGCTGCGCGTAGCGCCTTCGCGCAGCTGGTCGTAGGTCTCCTCCCCCAACTGCCCGCGGCTCGCCTTCTGGAGCACGCGAAGAACCCTCGCCTTCCGCGCGGCCAGGAACTCTGCGGGGCCGGGGAAGGTGCGCAGGACCGCGACCGCGGTCTTCGCCTCCAGGTCGTCGAAGATGGCCTCGAACTCCGGCCAGGTGATCTGCAGCGTGCTCTTGAGTCGGGTCACCGCACCGCCACGAAGCTTCGTGACCCGCTCGCGCGCGCTGACCAGCTGGCGGAGTCCGGTGTAGACCGGCTTCAGGAAGGGATAATCTTGGAAATGGCCATCCCCCACCAAAGACGTGATGCTCTCCGCGTCTTTCTCGTCGGTCTTGAGCCGTTTGCCGTGCGAGATCTTCTTCGCGGCCTTGGTGAATGCGGGCGGCACGGAGACGATCTTGAAGCCTCGTGCGTGGAGGGCGTGGGCGAGTGTCTGGCCGTAGATGCCGGCGAACTCGATGCCGACGAGGATCTCCTCGGGCACGATCCCGCCTGCGTGGCGAAGGATGTACGCCTCGGCCAACTCGAATCCGTCTCGCGTGACCGGGAAGGTGAAGGGGCGGGAGTCCAAGCCTCCTTTGGGCCGGACCACCAGACAGTGCTTGAACTTTCCTGCATCGACGCCAACGACCGCACCGGCGGCGTGCGCCCGGTTGCGGCGCTGGGCTTTCTTGATCGCCTGCCGATCCTTCCGGGTAGGGTGGGGCATAGACAGTGTGCCTCGGGTGAACACGAGTACAGCCAGGGGCACACATTTATACCACCTCGAAATCCGAATGGTTCCCGAAGGGGCGTTGTGCGCAGGCGAGCACCCGCCGGTGACGCTAGTGGTGCGGGCACAAAAAAGCCGCCTCTCGGCGGCTAGCCCCACATAGGAGTGTCACATATAGTGATCCGTACGGTTTGTGCCCAGGGAACGGGAAAGATGGTTCGGTGTGCCTCGACTTCTTCATCTCGAAGCGCAGCGAGATGGGGTTCAAGGGAGACGGTCGCGGCTTCGAGCCGAACGCCACGCCGAGTCAGTCACGCGTCCAAGTTGTTGCATCAGGTGATGGAACGATCACCTTTGGCCACGTCTCCGGATCGTGTGGACCGCTTGGGTGCTCGGACCCACTTCCATTTCTCCCATCACTCGGGAATGACATCACGAGCGAAAAGCATGGGAATGGAAGCTTTACGATCAATGTACACGCAGTCAACTCCGCGTTCCCTGGCGGATTGGCGCCCGCCATTGATGCGAGTGTAACCTTCCGCCCGGACGGCAAAGGGGGATTCACTACGTCAGGTAACCGTGATGCCATGCCGTCCCTTGGTATCTACCAGCGGGTAAACGGCCAATGGAAGCCTCTTCAAGAACGCGGCGAGAGGGGAGGTCCGTTCCTGATCCCCTTGTTGCCCAACGACAAATGGTAGGTGGTGAAATGACCTTTCCGCTGAAAGGGGCGTTCCGGAACCTCGCCATCCTGGTCTTCGGAGCGCTGCCGCTCGTGATTGCACTAGTCTGGCTGGAGACCCTGATCGCTCCGCTTGACTGGATGAAGGGGATCGACAGCCAGGGATCCACGGGTGATTACGCCGTCGCACTCCTGTTTTGGATGCTCGTGCTCGTCATCCCAGTCCTAATGGGAGGAGTCATCCATCAGCTGCTAATTGGGCTGATTCCCAACTCGTGGGCACCAGCTCAGCAGAGGCTTGCGATCCTACTCACATCGCCAGTCATTCTGGCAGTGTTTGCCCTGTTGAGCACGGGATCCCCAGGATTGCTGTTTTCTTGGCGGGGGCTGATTCCGATCGGAATAGCCTTGCTGTGCTACGGATTAACTGCAACACCTTTGTCGCGAGGAGACTCGATCTAAGCGGTCTCGCTGCGATTGAGTGTCACCTTAGTCGCTGTGTAGATCATGCCTGAGCTGGTGTCAGGATCTTCACTAGGTAGAGTGATGGGTCAGTTCTCGGTCTTTGGCGCGGCCGAGTGTCTCATCCGAGCCGCGTCGCGCCTCTACCGGGTCGACGAGCCAGCCAGAGATGATGGCTGAGGGGGAGACGAGCAGTACGTACTCTACTTCGTCTCGCTGCTACACGGGGACATCCACCACCACGCAAGACAGAGCCGAGGGGCCGCACGCAACGCGTGCGGCCCCTCAACGCGTTCCCGTCCACCACAGCCGCTCCTCTCGCGGGCTCGGAGGGCCCCGAAAGTAGGAATAACCACGCCACCTAATTAGGGGCACGGCGGAGCTGGACTGGCTCACGCGCCGGGGGAGCGCCTTCCTGAACTCGCAGCCTCCGGAGCAGCCGAGGAACTGGTTCGGCAACCTGATCGGAGGGATGCGCACCGCCTCCGGCCAGCTGTACAAGCGCAACCGCTACTACGACCCGCAAACCGGCCGCTTCACCCAGGAGGACCCCATCGGGCTGGCGGGTGGGATCAACCTCTACGGCTTTGCCAATGGCGACCCGGTCACATATAGTGATCCCTATGGGCTCAGTGCCGAGGAGCACGAGTGTCCGCCCTGTGGCGGCAGGTACGATGCAAGCCCGCAGCAACTTCGGCGAGAGGTTGCGATGGCTCGGTCAGGTGCCGCCTTGACTGGTAGAAACGGCGCCGTCACACGAGGGTCAGATCGGTACCTCGCTGGCACAGCTGAAGACCCAAGGCGACCGAAAGCAATCAATCTGCCGGCCTGGCGGCGAGTCGACATCGATATGGACCACATCACCTCAGGCCATGTGCGAGGTGGAAGTCGGGTTAGCGAGAACAAGGACCTCTTTCCTGACGGGATGACTTCTCGACAGATTGAGGCTGCTGTGCGCGATGCTTATCGATACGGTGAGCGGGTCAGAACCCAAGGGGAGCGAGTTCTCGTGCGTGGAGAAAGCCGTGGGTTGCGTCTGGAAATGTGGGTGAACACGGAAACTCGCAAGATCGAAACCGCTTACCCGCAATACTAGGTACAATCGACATGGGTCCGGATCATAGCCCCGAGCAGCTCTCTGACGTGCGGATCGTCGTAGATCCAGAATCCCTTACCCGCTCGGAAGGTGGTCAGATCGCGGGCGTGGTGTCGGTCGAAATCGGATCGGTTGCCTTCCCGGATTCCAACTGGTCCGACTCGGTGGTGGTAGTCCTTGGGTGGTGGCTTAGCGCGATAACCAGCCTCCGCAGTGGTGATGGCTCACGCGCTGAGTTGTTGTTCATGGACGGTCCCTTCAGAATCGACCTAGTCGCCGGAGGACGCGGGATCCTCTTTGTGAGCTTAGTGGGTCGTAACTGCTTACAGCTGTCGGCTGTCACCGATGCATGGACATTGGAGGAATCGCTGTTGAAGGCGGCACGGGCAGTAGATCGTGCCTGTTTTGAGCGAGAATGGCGGTCACCGGATGTGCTGCGGCTACATGAGTCAATTCGCACGTTGGTACAACTCCGGCGAACGGGTTTGCACTAACCCGCTCAACTTTCTGTATCGACAGGCACGTCTTGCGGGGGGCCAGCGAATCGGTCAGGCCCCCCGCTCGTTTTGAAGACGAGAGGGGGTGGGAGCCATCACCGTCTGCGAGTGTCACCCGCTCGCCAGGTACGGAGCGCTTCGGCGCTTCTCCCGGGCTTCACCACCGCCGTGTCTTCACGTTTCCGCCCATCCCCGCTGAGGCGGATCGCGTGTCTCGTTGGACCTCTGCGGTCTCCCGGGTCGCAGGACGTCACCCGAATAGACGGTGCCGGAGTGGGAGGGGCTTTGTGTATTCCTGGCGCTCCAGGCGCAAACCCCGGGTCGAGCCTTTCTCCCACGACGGCTACTACAGGTTGCCAACGCGTCCGCTTCGTTGAGCCATCAGGAGCGGATGCGAAATGTGCTCTCCACGCCTGCAGGGGTGGGCCAGGTGTCGGATCGAGCCTCTTTCGGCTTTCCGGGTCGCAGGGCCTCACCTCAGCTGCGGGCACGTCATGGCCGGCGCAGGGTCGTCAGCCCTCGCCAGCGTCAAACCTAGATTGTCAAAACCTGCGCCTCGAGCCGGTCCTGCAGCGTACGTCCGGGACCCCCGCGCTACGGTCACAGACCATAGGTGCTCACGGGGACCGCTTGGATTTCTCGCGTGGCCGCTGCACATCTTCATGGACGCTACTGCGTTTGGAGGGAACCTGGTGGATGACTGTAAGGTGGAGGCGGATATAGTAACCAGTTCCACCGATGCAATAGTGGAGGGCAGCACCTGCGGGTGCATCCCTCCACTGTTGCTTTTGGCAGCAAGGAGTACCGCTACGACGCGCTGGGACGGCGGGTGCTGGTGAGGACGCGCCAGGAGTACGCGTGCACCACCAGCTGCTTCAACCAGCTGCGCCGCGCCATCTGGGACGGCGACCAGCTCCTCTACGAGATCGCCGCGCCGG
>DASVSA010000316.1:0-2764 GCA_036388335.1 Longimicrobium sp.
ATTCTCCTGGTCCTGATGATCGGGTCGGCCGGCTGCGGCGCCACGTCGGGCCGGAAGGTGACGTGGCTGAAAACCGAGCCGATCCTCCCGACTGAGCCCGACGTCCACGCCAGAATCTTCTGGTTCGACCGCCAATGGGACGTCGGTGTCTGCTCCCTGGGTCCGGGATCTCACGTCACGCTCACGCGCGGTGGAGACGTCAGGTCGCTGGCGACGGGGCTGGGCCTGTCCACGACGGCCAACGGCGCCGAGTGGCGGTACGGCATCACGATGCTCGCGGCTGACGGAACCACGCTGGCCCACTTTCCGTCCGACCGTAATGCGCGCGTGTTCGTGGCGAACATCCCGGCGCATTCCAAGATCATCAGCGGGACGAACATGCGCATCTCGCCGCGGGTGTACGACCGTGTCGCGCGGGTGCTGGTCCATGCAACCTGCCACGGCCGCCCGTGATCGGGCCGGTGTACACGGGGTTAGAGAGAAGCGACGGTACCGGGTGGCATCGGAGGCCGCGCTACAAGCTTCGCATCCCGTCTCCCGCTCCTGAACAGAATGCCCGCACCTGGCCGACGTCGCGGCTCGGATTGCCAGACCGATCGACGCCGGCATGCCGGTCATCGTCATCGAGCAGCACCAGGCCATCACGACCAACGCCGATCCTGGATCATCGACCTCGGCCCCGGCGCCGCCCACGACGGCGCGCCGCATCGTCTTCGAAGGCACCGCCGCCGGCCTGGTGGCCGAGCGTTCCACGCTGACGGGCGAGCACCTGGCGGCGTACGTCAGCAGCGGTGCGGAGGCCCGCGCGCCGCGCTGAGCGGGGCCACCGTTCGCACCCGGCGAGCGCGTGTGCGGAGACCCGATGCCGTCTCCGCGATCTGCCGGGTGGTCTGTGGAGGAAGGGGGAGGCGATCAAGGAGTACGGCGGCGTCCAGAGGCTAGAACGAAAAAGGGCCGAGCCCCATCCGGGGCCCGGCCCCTTCCGTCGCCGCGCCGATCAGCCGGCACGCCCGGCCGCGACGTGGGCCGGCTCGGCCAGCACGGCGTCGAGCTGACCCAATGCCGACCGCAGGCCCTCCTCCATCCCCATCTCCACGAGCTGCTTCATCGCTTCGACGCTGGGGAAGTGGGTCACGCTGGTCATCCTCGAGCCGCTGGGGGTCGGCTCGAAGGTGAAGGCCATGCGCATGCTCGGCATTTCGTCGTTCGGGCGGCCGTCCTCGTGCGCGAAGCCATCCTCCACCTCGAACCGGCGACCCGGCTCCACCGCGTCGAAGCGCCACCAGCCGCGCGACGTGCTCCCGTCCGGGCCGGTCATGTAGTACTCGGAGCGGCCACCGACCTCCATGTCGTGGCGGGTGAAGGTGGCGGGCCACGTCTCCGGCCCCCAGAACCGTTCGAGCTGCCGCGGGTCGGCGTACGCGCCCCACAGGCGCTCCACCGGCACGGGATAGTCGCCGACGACGGTGAGGGTGAGCGCGTTCGCGTCGGAGGAGACGGAGGTGATGGGCATGGCTTACTCCTGGGAACGGGTGTCGGGGAAAAGGGAGTCGAGCTGGCTGAAGCGGGCCTTCCACAACTCTTCGAGCTGGCCGAGCAGCTCACGCGCTTGCGCGATTCGCTCCGGGTTGCCGCGCACGATTCGCTCGCGGCCCTGCGCCTGCTTGGTCACCAGCCCCGCTCCTTCCAGCACGGCGACGTGCTTCTGCACTGCCGCGAAGGACATCTCGTACCGGGCCGCGAGCGCGGAGATCGACGCCTGCTCCCCGGCCAGCACCCGCGCCACGATGTCGCGTCGCGTCGCGTCGGCCAGGGCGTGGAACACGCGGTCGATCTCAGCATCGCTGAGCGAGTGATCTGCAACCATATGGTTGTATATAGAGCCGGGATGCGCGGAGCGCAAGCGTCTCACTCGATGATCCGCCGCCACGGGTTCGGCCCGCGCTGGCGGAACCCGTCTTATCCTGGGCCGGCACCCTACCGTAACCCGTGAGACGATCGCGGCTTCGGCTCGTCCACTCCACGGCGGTTGCGCTCGACATGCCCGTTCGGCGACAACCGGGGTTGACCACCGCGGTGCGGGTCGATACATTTTGCGCTCTGTCGGACGGGGAGTGGCGCAGCCCGGTAGCGCACCTGGTTTGGGACCAGGGGGTCGCAGGTTCGAATCCTGTCTCCCCGACTGCCGGGTAAGCGCCAAGGGCACTTTCCCGGCGATGTTCGGTACTGGGTAGGACCTGCGCCAGTAGCTCAGCTGGATAGAGCAACGGCCTTCTAAGCCGTAGGTCATAGGTTCGAGTCCTATCTGGCGCGCTGGCGCGGGACTGCAGGTTGAAATACCACGGTGGGCGTAGCTCAGTTGGTTAGAGCGCCAGGTTGTGGCCCTGGAGGTCGCCGGTTCAATTCCGGTCGCTCACCCCTGCGAGACCCCGCGGCTCCGGCTGCGGGGTCTCGGTTTGTCTTCGAAGGATGCAGGTCTGATGTGCCGCGGATGGACTCGCGGTGGGGGGTTGACGCCTCGGCTGAAGGGTTTTACGTTGAAGGGCTCCACCGGATGAGCCTGGCGGCGCGAGGGGAGAAGTTGGAAACGGAAGTTTTCTTCCCTTGACGAAGTGGCGCAAACCCAGTATATTCAATGAGTTCGCTGCGGATCGGGTGCGGCGGAAGTTGGAAAAGAGGGGTTGACGGAAACGGCGGTAGCGGTTAGATTGGCAGACGCGCGACGGACCGGGTGAAACTGGTCGGGTTGCCATGAAGGACAAGA
>DASVSA010000317.1:0-1830 GCA_036388335.1 Longimicrobium sp.
GGGGAACCTCCGTGCCTCCGCGCGTGTTATCTATCCGCATGAACCGTATCGCCGCCGCACTCGCCGCCCTGCTCCTCTCCGCCTGCACCATGAACATGCAGGCGGTGCGCGAGCCCTCGCGCTCCTACGCCGTCGCCACCGCGCCGCCGTGGCAGAGCATGGTGTACGCGGCGAAGACCGACAGCGGCGTGGTGGTGGTGGACCTGGGATGGTACGGCGCGGGCAACGACCTGCGGCGCGCGCTGGGCCATCTCGGCGCGCGCCCTGAGGACGTGACCGACGTCTTCATCACCCACACCCACCGCGACCACATCGGCGGGTGGCGGGCCGTGAGGCACGCGCGCTTCCACCTTTCCGCGGCGGAGGCGCCGTTCTTCCAGGGCGCGGCTCACCACGGCGACCTCCCGTCGCGCACCGGCGAGGCGGTGCTGGGGAACCCGGCTCCATGGATGGGCGAGGTGCACGTGCGCCCCTTCACGGCGGACACCTTCTTCGCCTTCGGGCGCGACACCCTGCGCGCCTATCTCCTCCCGGGCCACACGCCCGGCCACGCCGCCTACCTCTTCCGCCGCGTCCTCTTCATGGGTGACGCGTTCTCCTGGCACCTGGTGGGCGGCATCAGCCCCGCCGACGAGATCTTCACCGAGAACTCCACGGAGAACCGCGGCAACGTGCGCGCCCTCCTCGACCGCGTCCTCCCCCTGGGCGTCGACTGGGCCTGCAACGCCCACGCGAAGTGCGTGAAGCCGGACTCGGCCTTCGTGCGGAGGATCACGGGCGGCGGAAAATAGGAAGCTCACACAGAGACACAGAGGCACGGAGAAGAACTTATCTCCGTGCCTCTGTGTCTCTGTGAGAGATCAGCTGTGCGCGTGCCGGCCGCGCAGCGCCAGGCGGACGGCGGCCAGGCCGTAGCGCGGGATGGCGAGGCCGAAGCCCACCACGATGGGGATGCCCGTGGTGCAGGCGCGCCACAGGATGAACACGGTGCCCAGGCTTCCGCCCAGGTCGCCCGCGGCGCCGCTGGAGAAGGCGAGCTCGATGGCGCCCGCGCCGCCCGGCGTGGGGAGGAAGAGCTGCCCGTAGATCAGCGCGAACGAGCTCACCGCCAGCACGTGCACGGGCGGCGGGGCGGGGAGGGTCTGCGCGAGCACCGGGAGCACGGCCACGCGGCAGGCCACGCTCAGCAGCGTCAGCGGCACGCTGGCGGCGAGCGGCCATCCCAGCGCCCCCCTCACCGATCCCCACGCGATGCGGGTCTTCGGCCCCTTGCCCCGCCCGCGGCGCCTCCGCACCACCCACCACACCCCCACGCTCAGCACGACGACGGCGATGATCCACGGGATCGCCCACTTCACCGACTCGATGATCCCCGGCCCCACCCCCCGCCACCACCCCGGCGCGTAGAAGAGCCCGGCGATGAACGCCCCGGCCGCCACCACCACCGAGTAGCTCAGCACCTCCACCGCCAGCAGCGGGATCGCCGCCGCCACGGGCACCCCGGCGAACAGCATCCCCCCCAGCCGCGCCGGCTCCCCGCCGATGCGCAGCGGCGTGACCACCGAGGCCGCGTCGCCGAAGGCGTTGAGCACGAACACCTCGCGGTACGGCAGCGGGTACCCGGCCCCCTTCAGGAAGAAGTGGATGCGCAGCGCCCGCATCGCCAGGTCCGCGGCGACGAGAAGCAGGCAGATAGCGACGAGCGGAGCGAGCGACAATGATCTCCAGGCGTGCGGGGAAGCGCCCCGCCTTACGCAAGCCCCGCACCGGAGAGAAGTGCGTGGGTGCGTTAGTGCGTGAGTGCGTTTTACTGCAGTTGCTAACGCACTC
>DASVSA010000318.1:0-6524 GCA_036388335.1 Longimicrobium sp.
TCTCCGTGCCTCTGTGTCTCCGTGTGGGGCTAGGGACGATCGGCCGCGATCACGACCCGCTCGACTTCCACTTCGGGGACCGTCACGGGAGCCGGCGCGGGCGCGGGCGCGGGCGCGGGGGCCGGGGCTTCCTCGTAGCGGTCGTTGCGGGCCTGGAGATACTGCCAGACGGCGTAGCCCGCGGCGGCGGCGGCGAGGCCGGCGGCCAGCATCCCGAAGCCGCCCCGGTCCTCCTCCTCCACCTCCACGCGCACGGGGGCGAGCTCGGCGAAGAGCTCGGCCACGGCCTCGTTGAACTCGGGGAGGTCGTGAGGGCCGCGGCTGGTGACCCAGTTGCGGTCGCGCACCACCGCCTCGTCGGACCACACGCCGCCGGCGTTGAGCACGTCGTGCTTGATCCCGGGCCACGAGGTAAGCCTGCGGCCGGACACCATCCCCGCCGAGATCGGCACCCAGGGGGCATGGCAGATCATGGCGATGGGCCGGCCCGTGGCGTTGAAGGCCGAGACGAAATCGAGCACGGGGTCGTTCTGGCGGAGCGCGTCGGGGTTGACGAAGCCGCCGGGGAGGAGGAGGGCGTCGTAGTCGTCCACATCGATCTCGTCCAGCGTGTAGTCGACCTTGACCTTCTTCCCCGGATACATGCCGTTGACGCCGCGGATGCGCCCCTCGTGCAGCGAGACGATGTCCACGCGGGCGCCGCGGTCCTCCAGCGCCTCCACCGGCGAGGTAAGCTCCACCTGCTCGAACCCGTCCGCCGCGAGCACCGCCACGCGCAGTCCTTCCAAGCTTTCGCTTCTCATCCTGTTCCTCCTGATTGAATCACACCGCCGCGTAGTCGCGGGGGCGCGGGCTGGTGCAAAAGGTCTGCCGGAGGGGCGGGCGGAGCCGCGGAGGCGGAGGCTGGAACCGATTTTTGTCGCACATTTCGTAAACGCATGGGAGGTAACGCGTTGCGTGGCGGCGGAGGGACGGGGCGCACGTGGGCGAGGTTGACACCCCACAACGCGCGCGTATATGATAGGCCCCTACAGCACTTCGACTTGCCGCGTCCGGAGCCCTTTCTCGGACCCCCTTCCGTCCATAGCCCTCGAGCCCGAAGTTCATGCCTCGATCACGCTGGACGCTGATGCTCGTTCCCCACGACAACGAGCGCGTCCTCTCCTGGCAGGTGACCGGGAAGACCATCCGCGTAGCCGCATCGGCCGCCATCGCGGTCGCCCTCCTCTTCGCCATCCTCAGCGTCGGCTTCTTCGTGAAGCAGGGGAGCTCCCTGCGCGACGCGCAGCTCCGCCGCGAGAACCGCCTGCTGGCGGCCGAGGTGGACCAGATGCGCGACCAGATGGCCGAGCTCAACCAGTCCATCGACCAGCTCGCCCTCAAGGACGAGGAGTACCGCACCATCGCGGGGCTCCCGGAGCTGGACGAGGACGTGCGTAAGGTGGGGATCGGCGGGCCGGGGTCCACGCTTGCGGACGCGGCGCTGATGCACCTCAACCCGGGCGTGGGCAAGAAGCTGGTGCACGCGGATGACAACCTGGGGACGCTCGCCCGCCGGGCGCGGCTCCTGCAGGCGTCGCTGGACGAGGCGCTGGGGGCGTTGCGCAGCAACAACGAGCGGTTGGCGCGCACCCCTTCCATCGCGCCCGCCAACGGCCACCTGTCGTCGCTCTTCTCCACCGCACGGTCGCACCCGGTGCTCCGCATCACCCGGCCGCACAAGGGGATCGACATCGCCGCGCGGGTGGGCGAGCCGATCCTGGCGCCGGCCAAGGGGCGGGTGAGGTTCTCGGGCAACCGGTCGAACGGCTACGGGCTGATGGTGGAGATCGACCACGGCTTCGGCTACATTACCCGCTTCGCCCACGCGTCGCGGCTGCGGGTGAGGACCGGCGACGTGGTGCAGCGCGGCGACCTGATCGCGGACGTGGGGGCCACGGGGCTGGTGAGCGGCCCGCACCTCCACTACGAGGTGGAGCAGAACGGGCGGCAGGTGGACCCGCTCAACTTCATCGTGGCGGACGCGATCCCGGACTGAAAACGACTGGCTCACACAGAGGCACAGAGGCACAGAGAAGAACTTCATCTCCGTGCCTCTGTGCCTCTCTGCGTGAGCTTTTGCTTTGGATGGGGGAATGCTGAAGATTTTTCTGATCGCGGCGCTCGCGGGGGATACGATGCCCGCCGTGACGGTGCACAGGCAGCCGGCGCTGCCGGTGGTGGCGCTGAGGATGGCGCTGCTGGCGGATGATCCGCAGGGGTTCGCGGGGGCCGGGCACCTCATCCAGCACCTGCACCTTCCCGCCATGGAAGAGCAGGCGGCGCGGGTGGGGGCGCGCGTGCAGGCGCTGCGCACCTCCGACGCGCTGGTGTATACCGTGACGGGGCCGGCGGCGGAGCTGGACTACCTCGCCGGGGTGCTGCGGGGGGCGCTGGCCGTGCCACGTCCCGCCCAGCCGCAGCTGCTGATGGCGCTCAACGCGCTGGCCGAGGAGCGCGGGGCGGAGCGGGAGACGGCGGCCTCGTACGTGCGCGCGACGCTGCGCCAGGGCGTCTTTCCCGGCGAGCTTCCGGCGGCGGGGACGCCGGCGTCGGCGCGGCGGCTGGAGACGGCGCCGCTGGACGCGCTGTGGGGGGAGATGTACTCGCCCGAGCGGCTGGCGGTGGTGGCGGTGGGGGATGTGGGCGCGGAGCAGGTGACGCGCGCCCTGCGCGGCCTTCCCGCCGCCGCGGGCGAGCGGGTGGTGGAGGCGGCGCCCGACACCGCCCCCGCGCTGGCGGCGGATACTCCCCAGGCGACGCGCGCGTGGATCGGCTGGGCCGCCTCCGCGCCGGGGGATGACGCGGCTTCGCTCTCCGTGGCGGCGCGACTGGTGGGGAACCGGCTGCGGCGGGGGATGACGGGCGCCACGGTGGAGGTGGAGCACTGGTGGACCCACCGGGGGCACGCGCTGGCCATCGTGGCGGCCACGGCGGGCCCGCGGGCGGCGGCGGGGCGGCGGACGGTCGCGGGGGCCGTGGCGGCCACGCTGGGCGCGCTGGACGCCGCCGCGGTGAGCGACGCGGTGGCCGGGGTGCGCCGCGACCTCCTCTTCTACTCCCGCACGCCCGAGCGCATGGCCGAGGTGCTGGGCGCCTTCGCGGACCGCGGGGGCGAGCCGGACGCGGCCCAGCGCTTCTTCGCGGCGCTGGACGGGGTGACGGAGGCGTCGGTGAGGGCGGCGCTGGAGGCGGTGAGGGCGAGCGAGCCGGTGACGGTGGGGATCGCCCCGCAGCGGCTGGTGCCCAACTGATGCGCGCGCTCTTTTGGGCCCTGGCCGCCGCGCTGGCGTGCGCCCCGGCCGCGGCGCAGGACCGCTTCCTGGTGCGCTCCGAGCCGGGCAACCCCGTGGTGACCGTGGAGATCCTCCTCGCCGCCGGGCCGGCCGACGAGCCGGCGGGGGAGGAGGGCGTGGCGTACCTGACCGCGCGCTCCGTCGTGGCGCCCGTGCGTCCCCTGCTCGATTCGCTGGGGGCGCGGCTGCGGGTGGAGGGGAGAAAGGATGCCGTGTCGATGACGCTCACCGCCGCGCCGGACGCGTGGGACGAGGCCACGCGCATCCTGCTGGTGGCGCTCTTTCGCGATCCCGTGAGCGGCGAGGCGGTGGAGCGGCAGCGCACGGCCATCGCCGCGGAGCTGACGGGGCGCGAGGCGAGCCCGGCCGACGCGCTGGCGCGCGAGGTGGACGCGGCCGTGTGGGGGCGCGAGCACCCCTGGGGCCGCCCCGCGGTGGGGACCGCCGCCTCGGTGGCGCGCATCACGCCGGAGTCGGTGGAGCTCTTCCTCCGCCGCGCCTTCTCGCAGGAGCGCGCGCTGGTGGCCGTGGTGGGCCCGGTGGAGCGCGCGGACGTGGCGGCGCGCGTCGCGGCCTTCCTGGAGCCCGGCCCGCTACGCGGGGGCGAGGTGCCGCCGCCGGTGCGCGGCGACACGGCGGTGCACACGGAGTACAACGCCATCACGGCGTGGGTGAGCGCCAGCTACCGCTTCGGCGCCGACGCGGACGTGGAGTCCATCCGCATGCTGGGGAGCCTGGTGCTGGACCAGGTGGGCTTCGGGCCCACCCGCCGCTCGGTGTACGACCAGGGAGCGGAGGTGGTGCGCCACGCGGGCGGGGGCGAGCTGCGCATCCACCTGGTGGTGCCCCCGCGCGAGGCCGAGGCGTGGGGCGGGCGGATCCGCGACGCCGTGGCCGCCTACGCGGGCGCGCCGGTGCCGGAAACGGTCTTCGCGGAGCGGGCGCGGCGCTTCCGCGGGCGGCGCCTGCTGGAGCTGGACTCGCCGGAGGCGCGGGCCGATGCCCTGGCGCGCGGCGCGCTGGTGGGGGAGCGCGGCGATCCGCTCGCCGCGCTGAGGGGAGTGACGGCGGAGCGGCTCAACGCCGCGGCGAAGTCGCTGGAGGCGCCGGTGCTGGTGTACCTGGGTCCGTTCGAGAACGGCGGGGAGTAGCCCGCGCCGCATCCGCTACACGGAGACACATGCTGGCCTTCCAGATCCTCGTCTACTCGATCCGGCTCTTCCAGATCCTGATCATCGTGCGCATCGTGATGTCGTACGTGGTCGGCCCCGGGTCGCGCAACCAGCTGGCGGAGATGGTGAACACCGCCACCGACCCCATCCTGGGCCCCATCCGCTCCGTGATGCCGGACACGGGGATGTTCGACCTGTCGCCCATGGTCGCCATCCTCCTGCTCCAGCTGCTGGAGCGCTTCCTGATCGGCCTCGCGTACGGCTGAACGACTGCCGCGGCTCGCCCCCAATCCCCTTCACACACCAGGCAGATCCCCGATGACGCGCACCATCCTCGCCACGCTCGCGCTGCTGGCGACCGCACACTCCGCGCAGGCACAGCTGCGGACTCAACTTGCGCCCGAGACGCGCGTCCGGGTGATCGTCCCCGGCTTCAAGGTGACCGAACGGACGGCGGCGACGGTGATCGCCGCTGGCGCGGACAGCGTGATCCTCCAGATCTCGGGGTCGCAGCGTACGTTCGCCTATACGGACATCCCGCGGCTGGAAGTAAGCCGCGGCACCCGGCGGATTCCGAGCATGATCTGGGGCGCCGCGGTCGGCGTGGGCGCGGGGCTGCTCGCGGCGGAGGTGGACCGCCGCTCGCACCTGCACGCGGGCGAGGAGAACACCCCTGCGCCTCCCTACTCGGCCCGGCGCCGGGTGGTGCTCATGTTCAGCGGCGCCGTCGCCGGGTTCGGCTTCGGCGCCCTGATCCCCGCCGACCGCTGGGCGCGGGTTCCGATGCCCTGAATCTCACACAGAGACACAGAGGCACAGAGACGACTTCGTCTCTGTGCCTCTGTGTCTCTGTGTGACCCCGAAGTTTACGGAGCCTTGGGCGCCCCTCCAAAGTCTACCTGCGGAGCCGCGTCGGAGCCGGCGGGCTCGCGGTAGGGCTCCTTGCGCTGCGCTCCGCTGAAGCGGGCGGTGATGGCCTGCGGGAACTGGCGGATGTACGTGTTGTACTCGCGCACCGCCCCATTGTAGTCGCGCCGCGACACGGCGATGCGGTTCTCGCTCTCGGCCAGCTGGTCCTGCAGGCCGCGGAAGTTCTGGGTGGCGTTGAGGTTGGGATACGCCTCGCGCGCCACGTTGATGAAGGTGCCGATCTGCCGCGTCACCGCCGCGTCGGCCTGCGACATGGCGGCCACGTCCTGCCGCTGCACCGCCTGCTGCAGCTGCTGCGCGCTCTGGCGGAGAGCCGCCTCGGACTGCGCGACGGCCTGGCCGCTGCGGGCGCGCGCCACGTCGGTGAAGGTGCCGCGCTCGAACTCGGAGGCGCCCTTGACGGTGGCCACCAGGTTGGGAATCAGCTGGTTGCGGGCCGTGAGCTCCACGCCCACGTTGCCGCGCGCCTGCTCCACCTGCTCGTCCAGCTGCTGGATGCGGTTGTAGCCGCACCCGGAAAGCGAGGCGCCCAGCGCCGCCGCCACCACAATGTTCGCGAGCCGCATCGGGATCCAGTCCTCTCTAGTCGGGTCATGGGCGCGGTGCGGGTGCACCGTGCCCGGTGGCTTCCTGCAAAAAACGCTACGCGCCGCCGTGGACCAGCCGGTCCACGTACCGCGAAACCTGCTCCACCGCATCCAGGTACCCCGTCACCACGGGCGAATCGGGGGCCGGGCGCAGCGGGGCGCCGCCGGTGCGGGCCCGCGAGATGGCCAGGAGCGGCTCGGCGGTGAAGCCCACCCGCTCGGCCGTGGCCCTCACCGTCTCCTCCGGGTCGCGCGGCACGGCGTCGCCGGCCAGGCGCAGCACCGTGCGAAAGAGCACCAGGAAGGTGGGGAACGACTTCACCAGCAGCTCCCCCAGCCGCGCCGGGTCGTCGGCCGCCAGCATGAAGTGCTCGCGCAGCTGGATGTGCTTCCCCCGGATCTCGCGCTCGCACTGGCGGCGCAGGTCCTCCGAGTGTACCTCGATCCCCAGGAAGGGGTCCGCGCCGTGGAGCACGCGGTGAGCGTCGCGGATGTCCGAG
>DASVSA010000319.1:0-19553 GCA_036388335.1 Longimicrobium sp.
CCGCGGCGTGGCCGTGCGCGCCGGGCAGACGCTGGGGCGCATCGACGACGCGGCCATCAGCGACGCCGTGACCTCGGCGCAGAGCGGGCTGAGGTCGGCGCAGATCTCGGTGAGCACGGCGCAGCGCAACGCGGAGCGCGCGGCCACGCTCAACCAGGCCGGCGCCGTGGCGGACCGCGACCTGGAGCTGGCGCGCACGCAGCTCGCCACGGGCCAGGCTCAGCTCGCCGACGCCCGCACGCGGCTGGCGCAGGCGAGGAAGCAGCAGGCCAACACGGTCATCACCGCCCCCATCTCGGGCGTGGTGAGCGCGCGGCCGGTGAGCGCGGGCGACGTGGTGCAGCCGGGGTCTCCCCTCTTCACCATCATCGACCCGGGCAGCATGCGGCTGGAGGCGGCGGTGCCGGCCGAGCAACTGGGCGCGCTGAGGATCGGCACGCCGGTGAGGTTCACGGTGAGCGCGTACCCGGGGCGCACCTTCACGGGCACCATCCAGCGCATCTCGCCCGCGGCCGACGCGGCCACGCGGCAGATCCCGGTGGTGGTGACGCTTCCCAACGCGGACGGCGTGCTGGTGGCGGGGCTGTTCGCCGAGGGGCGCGTGCAGGCCTCGGCGCGGCAGGCCATCACGGTGCCCGCCGACGCGGTGGACGAGCGCGGCGTGTCTCCCACGGTGCTGCGGCTCAGGGCGGGTAAGGCCGAGCGCGTGCCGGTGCAGGTGGGCGCGCGCGACTCGGAGACAGATCGCGTGGAGGTCCTTTCGGGGCTGGCCGCGGGCGACACCGTGCTGGTGGGCGCCGTGGTCGGTACCACCCCAGGCACTCCGGTGAAGGTGCGCGCCCAGGGCGCGGCACCCGCCGGGGCGCGGTAGAGGAGCGGCTGCATGTTCATCTCGGATTTCGCCATCAAGAAGCCCGTCGTCACCGTGGTGACGATGCTGGCGCTGGTGGTGTTCGGCATCTTTGCGATGATCAACCTGGACACGGACGAGTTCCCGGAGGTAAACCCTCCCATCGTCAACGTGGCCGTGCCGTACCCCGGCGCCTCGCCGGACATCGTGGAGCGCGAGGTGGTGGAGCCGATGGAGGAGGCGATCGCGGGGATCAGCGGCGTGGACCGCGTGACCTCGCAGTCGCTGGACGGCTTCGGCACCATCCTGGTTGAGTTCAACTTCGAGAAGGACCTGCAGCAGGCCACCCAGGACATCCGCGACGCCATCTCGCAGATCCGGGCCGACCTCCCGCAGGAGATGGAGGAGCCGATCCTCACGCGCTTCGACCCGAACGACCAGCCGATCGTCTCGCTCACCCTTTCGTCGCAGGCGCTGCGCTCGCCCGAGCTCACGCGCCTGGCGGACCCCGGCATCACCCGCCAGCTGCGCGGGCTGCAGGGCGTGGCCGAGGTGAACGTGGTGGGCGGCGTGGAGCGCGAGCTCACCGTGGAGGTGGACCCGCAGCGCATGCAGGGCGCCGGCATCGGCATCCCGCAGATCGTGCAGGCCGTGCAGTCGCAGAACCTGGCGGCGCCCGTGGGGCGCATCAACGGCGTGCTGGACGAGCGCACCATCCGCCTGCGCGGGCGGCTGCAGGACGCGACGGAGTTCTCGCAGCTGGTGGTGGCCCAGCGCGAGGGGCGCATCATCCGGCTGGGCGAGGTGGCCACGGTGCGCGACGGCACCGAGGAGGCGCGCTCGGTGGCGCTCTTCAACGGCCGCCCGGCGGTGGGGATCGAGGTGGTGAAGTCGCAGGGGTACAGCACCACCGCGGTGAGCGAGCGGGTGATCGCCGAGGTCGAGAAGCTGCAGGGCGCGCTCCCCGCGGGCGTGAAGCTGGACGTGGTGCAGAACGCGGGCGAGCGGGTGGAGAACTCGGTGGACAACGTGCAGGAGACGCTCATCGAGGGCGCCATCCTCACCGTTCTCGTGGTGTTCCTCTTCCTCAACTCGTGGCGCAGCACGGTCATCACCGGCCTGGCGCTGCCGGTGTCCGTGCTGGCCTCGTTCACGGCGGTGTGGGCGTTCGGCTTCACGCTCAACACCATGTCGCTGCTGGGGCTGTCGCTGGCCATCGGCATCCTGATCGACGACGCCATCGTGGTGCGAGAAAACATCGTGCGCCACGTGGAGATGGGTAAGGACCACTACACGGCCGCGCGCGAGGGCACCGACGAGATCGGGCTGGCCGTGGCGGCGACGACGTTCTCCATCGTCTGCGTGTTCGTGCCCATCGCGTTCATGGGGAGCCTGGCGGAGCAGTGGTTCGCTCCCTTTGCGCTCACCATCGCGTGCTCGGTGCTGGTGTCGCTCTTCGTGTCGTTCTCGCTGGACCCCATGCTCTCGGCGTACTGGCCCGATCCGCACGTGCCGGAGGACAAGAAGTGGTGGATCACGAGAACGCTGGACCGCTTCAACCGCTGGTTCGACCACCAGGCGCACCGCTACCGCGGGGTGATCGGGTGGGCGCTGGACCACCGGCTGTTCATCGTGATGCTGGCGCTGGGGATGTTCCTGGGCGCGCTGCAGATCCCCGCCACGGGCATCCTGGGCTTCGCCGTGGTGCTGGGCGCGGCGCTGCTGGCCTCGGTCATCGCCCCCCTGGTCCCCACGGGACGCAGGCGGCGCGGGCAGCTCCTGGGCGGCATCGGGCGCACGGTGGTGGTGCTGGGCTCGCTGGTGCTGGGGCTCAACCTCGCCGGGATGGTGCCGGTGGTGTTCAAGCTGGGCGGCGAGTTCTTCCCGGCCGACGACCGCTCGGAGTTCATCGTGGAGATCGACACTCCGCCGGGCTCCAACCTGGCCTACACGCAGATGAAGGCCGAGGAGGTGGCGGTGCTGGCCCGCACCAAGCCGGAGGTGCGCTACACCTACACCACGGTGGGCGGGCGCGGCGGCTCGGTGGACGAGGCGTCGGTGTACGTGCGCCTTACGCCCAAGGGCGAGCGGGCGCGCGGGCAGGACGAGATCGCGGCCGAGCTGCGCGAGCAGGCCAAGCGCATCGGCGGCGCGGAGGCGGCGCTGGCCACGGGCGGCTTCGGCAACCAGAAGCAGATCCAGATCCAGCTGCGCGGGCCGGACATCGAGACGCTCAACCAGCTGGCCGAGCAGGTGATGGCCGAGGTGAAGCAGGTGCCGGGCGCCGTGGACGTGGGCCTCTCCACCAAGGGGCAGCGCCCCGAGCTCACGGTGCAGCTTGACCGGGGGCTGGCGGGCTCGCTGGGCGTGACGGCGGGGCAGGTGGCGCAGGCGCTGCGCCCCGCCTTCGCGGGGATCGACGCGGGCGACTGGGTGGACCCCTCCGGCGAGACGCGCGACGTGTACGTTCGCTTCTCGCCCGAGGCGCGCAGCCGCACGGCCAACCTGGAGGCGGTGCCGCTGGTGCTGCCCTCCGGCGGGCCCGGGGGGCCGGTGTCGGTGCCGCTGGGGCAGGTGGCCCGCGTGGAGCGCAACCTGGGCCCGGCGGTCATCAGCCACCTGGACCGCGAGCGCGTCATCAACGTGGAGGCCAACACCGAGGGCATCCCCCTCACCGACGTGGTGGCCGGCATCACCCAGCGGCTGGGGAACGTCAATGTCCCCGCCGGCTACCAGGTGAGCCAGGGCGGCGAGACGGAGGACCAGAACGAGGTGTTCGGGCGCATCTTCTTCGCGCTGGGCGTGGCGGTGATGCTGATGTACCTGATCCTGGTGGTCCAGTTCGGCTCGTTCCTGGACCCCATGGCCATCATGCTCTCGCTGCCGCTGTCGCTGGTGGGGGTGATGCTGGGGCTGCTGATCACGGGCAACACGCTCAACATCATGAGCATGATCGGCGTGATCCTGCTGATGGGGATCGTGGCCAAGAACGCCATCCTGCTCATCGACTTCGCCATCTGGTCGCAGGAGAAGGGGATGCCGCGGCGCGAGGCGCTGATCGAGGCGGGCGCCATCCGCCTGCGCCCCATCCTGATGACCACCTTCGCGCTGATCGCGGGGATGATCCCGGTGGCGCTGGGCTCGGGCGAGGGCGCGCAGTTCCGCTCGCCGCTGGGCGTGGCGGTGATCGGCGGCACCATCACCTCCACCCTGCTCACGCTGATCGCGATCCCGACCTTTTACGAGATCCTGGACGAGCTGCGCGAGCGTACCATGGGCCTGTTCGGGCGCAAGAGCACTCACGACCACACGCCCACGGGCGGGCACGCCGAGCGGCCGCGGCGGGTGCTGGTGACGGAGCCGGTTCCCGGAGACTGATTGCCTCACACAGAGACGCAGAGGCACGGAGAAAGGAAATCCGTCTAAACGGGCGTTTGGGTTGCAATTGAGGGTAAGTCTTTGTAAATTAAGCACTTACCTGCGGTTCCGGTGAAACGGGGCCGCGGGCATGAGGGTGAGGGTTCCTTTTGCTGCGGACGGCGATGCAGGCGACCAGGGAAGCGGCGGAGCGGGCACCGCGCAGGCGGGTGAGGCCGCTCAGGCCGGTAGAGACGGGGCTCAGCAAGCTGGGCCGGAGCTACGAGAACATCATGGCCAACATCGGCGGCCTCGGCATGCTGGTGTGGCAGACCGTCGTTTACCTCTTCACGGGGCGCATCCCGCTCCGCGAGGTGGTGAGGCAGATGTACTGGATGGGCGTGTCGTCCATCCCCATCGTGATGGTGACGGGGATCCTGGCCGGCGTGGTGACCTCGCAGCAGGGGGGCTACCAGTTCACCGGCTCGGTGCCGCTCTACGTGCTGGGGTCGGTGGTCACCTCGTCGGTGGTGCTGGAGCTGGGGCCCATCATGACGGCCGTGGTGCTGATCGGCCGCGTGGGCGCCCGCATCACCGCCGAGCTGGGGACGATGACCGTGTCCGAGCAGATCGACGCGCTCCACTCGCTGGGCCGCGACCCGGTGAGGACGCTGGTGTCGCCGCGCATCGTGGCCGGCGTCATCGTGGTGCCGGTGCTGGTGGGGATCGCCAACACGGCCGGCATCCTGAGCGGGATGTTCGCCGCGCAGGCCACCATCGGGCTCAGCCGCGACGCGTTCCTTTACGGCGCGCAGCTCTGGTGGCACAGCTGGGACCTGTTCTACTCGCTCAGCAAGGGCGTGGTGTTCGGCTTCGTGATCCCGCTGATCGCCAGCCACATGGGCCTCGCCACCCGCGGCGGCGCCGAGGGCGTGGGCAAGTCCACCACGAGCGCGGTGGTGCTGATGACGCTGGCCGTCCTGTTCCTGGACGCGCTGTTCCCGCCCCTCCTGCTCAACTGAGGGAGGGACGATGAACGAGACGCCGATGGTGCAGTACGTGGACCTTCACAAGCGCTTCGACCGGCCCATCCTGGCCGGCGTGGAGCTGGAGGTGGGGCGCGGCGAGACGATCGCGGTGGTGGGGCACTCCGGCACGGGCAAGAGCGTGCTGCTGAAGACCACCATCGGCCTCATCGTCCCCGAGCACGGCGACGTGGTGATCGACGGCGACAGCGTGGTCGCGGCCAACAAGCGCACGCTGGACCGCATCCGCCGCAAGGTGGGATACGTGTTCCAGAACGCCGCCCTCTTCGACTCGATGACGGTGTTCGAGAACGTGGCGCAGGGGCTCTCCGACCGCGAGCAGAAGGAGATCGGCGAGCCCGAGGTGCTGCGCCGGGTGGTGGACGCCCTGGAGCACGTGAACCTCGATCCGGCCGCCGTGCTGGGCAAGCTCCCCTCCGAGCTTTCGGGGGGGATGAGAAAGCGGGTGGGGATCGCGCGGGCCATCGTGTCGCGCCCGCAGATCCTTCTTTACGACGAGCCCGTCACCGGGCTGGACCCGGTGAACGCGACGGTGGTGCACCGCCTGATCGCCCGCCTGGCGGGCGAGCTGGGGGTCACCTCCATCATCGTGACACACGACATCGAGGGTGCGCTCCCCATCTCCGACCGGGTGGCGATGCTCGACCACGGGGCGATCCGCTTCGTGGGTACGCCGGACGAGTTCCGGGCGAGCCGCGATCCGCTGGTGAGGGCGTTCCTCGAGAGAGACGTTCCCGACTCCGACCTCCTTGAGGCAGTATGATACAGCGCGCTGATGGCGGGACCCCCAACACGGCCCCGCGCAACCGAATCCCTAGAGAGGACCTCGCCGCCGTGAGCGTCGCACGCACTCCCCGCCGTGAAGTGCAGGTAGGCCTCTTCGTCCTTGGCGGCATCCTCTCGGTACTGCTCGCCCTCTTCCTGCTCACCGACCCGGGCACCTTCCGCGGCCGGTACTACGTGAGCACGCTGGTGGAGACGGCCGGCGGCATCCGCAAGGGCGATCCCGTGCAGCTGCGCGGGGTCAACATCGGCCGCATCCGCTCGTTCGAGATCCAGGACAACGGCGTGCGCGTGAGGATGGAGCTGGAGGGCGAGTACCCGGTGCCGTCGGATTCCAGGGTGCTTCTGAGCAGCAACGGGCTGCTGGGCGGCGTCGTCGCCACCATCCAGCCGGGGCGCTCGGACGTGCGGCTGGCGGACGGCGGCATCCTTGAGCCCGCCACGGCCGTGGCCGGCTCGGGCGACATCATAGCCACCGCCAGCGCCGTGGGCACCCGCGCGGACACGGTGCTGGGGCGCGCGCAGGCCCTTCTGAGCCAGCAGACGATCGGCGCCGTGCAGACGAGCGCCACCGAGCTGCAGGGGCTGCTGGTGGAGCTCTCGGCGCTGGCGACGGAGCAGCGCCGAGAGCTGCAGGGCCTCTCCGGCTCGCTGCGCCGCTCGGCCGCGGGGGTGGAGGGCGCCGCCACGCGCCCCGAGCTGGCGCGCGCCATCGCCCGCACGGACAGCATCACCGTGCAGCTTGACGCCGCTACGAAGTCGCTCAACGCCGCCGGCCAGTCGCTGGCCAGCGTGGTGGGCCGCATCGACCGCGGCGAGGGGACGCTGGGCAAGCTCAGCCGCGACGAGTCGCTCTACAACAACATGAACGCGGCCGCCACCAACCTGAACACCACGGTCACCCGCTACGGCGCGCTGGCCGAGGACATCCAGGCGAACCCGAAGAAGTACATCAACCTTCGGGTCTTTTAACAGAATCTCACACAGAGACACAGAGGCACGGAGATGAAGTCATCTCCGTGCCTCTGTGTCTCTGTGTGAGATTAGTTTTTAGAAGGTGTAGCCGATGGCGAAGTAGCGGCCGCCGGGGACCAGGGTGGGGTCGCCGTCGTCGTCGCCGCCGCTCAGCAGGCGGCGCGCGCCCAGGCCCAGGCCCACGTAGAGGCGGCGGTCGCGGCCCAGGAGCCAGCTGTAGTCCACCTCCAGGCCCAGGGTGGGGCCTTCCATCGTGCCGTCCTCGTCCTGGTCGAACTCGCCGTCGTCGATGGTTTCGTTGAACTTTCCGTAGCCGAGCGACGCGCCCAGCGCGATCCCCGAGAAGACGCGCGCCTGCGGGTAGTAGCGGAAGCGGATGTCCCCGGCGGTGACGTCGTCGTCGTCCGCGGTGGAGCGCTCGAAGGCGAAGGAGACGCTGGTGAGGTTGCTCAGCGCCCGCTCCACTTCCACGTTATAGTAGTCGGCCAGCAGCCCGATGGGGTTGGCGGTCACCAGGGTGCGGTACGGCGGCGGGGTGGGCGCGGCCGGCGCGTCCTGCGCCAGGGTGGGGGCGGCGCACAGGAGGCTGGCGGCTGCCGCGAGAATCAGCTTCTTCATGGATGGGGGCTTGGGTTCGGAGCCTTGGGTTTGCTTCTGCAGGCAAATGCGCCGGCCAGACGCTTTCTGACGAAGCCCGCTGAACGGCGTCACACCGCCCAGCGCAGCTCCGGAACCCGGGGAATCTCGCCGATCTCCGCGGCGAGCGTGTAGAACGCGCGTAGCCCCTCGATCATGGACGGGTCCAGCTGGAACGCCAGGTCCCTCCAGTATCGCTCCAGGAACGGGGGCGCGAAGCCGAAGTGTGCTCCCCAGCGCACCGCCAGCTCCGCCCGGTTGCGCTCGCCGTACTCGCGCGACGCCAGCAGGGTGCGATGAAGACGGCCCAGCGCCTCGGGGCTCCCGCCCGCCACCTGCCACACCGCGAAGGCGAAGGGAAGCCCCATCTGCTCCCACCACACCTGCCCCAGGTCGAAGCGGAAGGGGAGGGCGGGGTGGAGCCCCTCGCGCAGCGCCACGTCGCCGATGAAGAGAGCCGCGTCCGCCCCGGCGTCGAAGGGATCGTCGCGCGCCTGGTCGAACCAGGTGAAGCGCGGCGCCACGCCCCAGCGGGTGCGCAGCAGGATCTTGAGCAGCACCACGGAGGTGGCGGAGGCGGTGGGCATCGCGACCACCCGCCCGTCCAGCGACTCCGGCGCGCGCCTGGACAGGAAGAGGATGCTCCTGACCGGCCCCCGCGACCCGATCACCAGCTCGGGCATGATCCCGTAGTGCTCCGCGTGTCGCGCGAACGCGATGCTGGACGAGGGCGCCACATCGATCTCCCCGCTCCCCAGCAGCTCGTTCAGCTGCGAGGGCACCCCCTCCACCACCCGCAGCCCCGCCCCCCCCAGCCCGCCGTCCAGGATCCCGGCGTGCACCGGAAAGCAGTTGCTGTACGTGATGTGCCCCAGCCTCAGCGCCTCCGTCATCCTCTCTGTGCCTCTGCGTCTCTGTGTGAGAACAGTCTGTTGGCCGCCTCCCAGATCAGCTCCGCGGCGCCCTCCACGCCGAAGCGGTGGGTGTCGAGGGTGAGGTGGTAGAGGGCCGGGTCCAGCCACTCCTCGCCGAAGTGCTCGCGCACGTAGGCGCGACGGTCCGCGTCCGAGCGGCGCACCCGCTCCGCCGCCGCGCGCTCGTCCAGCCCGAAGTGCTCGCGCACCCGCGCCAGCCGCGCCGCGAAGGGGGAGTGGAGGAGCACGTGGAGCGTGGCCGGGCTGCCGCGCAGGATGCACTGTGCGCCGTGCCCCACGATGACCGCCGGCTCCTCGGCCGCGGCCTCGGCCACGATGCGCCGCGCCGCCCGCGCGGTGGCCTCGGGCGAGAGCGCGCGGGGGACGGCGGCCCCGGGGAGCGCCTCGGGGAAGCTCTCGGAGAGGTACATGCCCAGCCGCTCCACGAAGCGCTCCACGCGCTCGGTGGTGGCCTCCACCTGCTCCGGCGCCACCTCCAGCTCGCGCGCGATGCGCTCCACCAGGGCGCGGTCCAGCAGGCGCCACCCCAGGGCGCCGGCCAGCCGGTTGGCCACGGCCTCGCCGCCGGCGCCGAGCTGCCGCGCAATCGTGACCACCGTCATCCACAGCCTCCGGCCAGGGTGCGCGTGACAATGCCGCCCCCGCCAACCCTTGTCAACGCGCGGCCCCCGCCCTAACGTGCCAGGCCATCCCGTCCACCTGTTTCTCGTCGCGGCCGAACGCGGTTCCCGTTCCCCGTTCCCCAATCCCCGTTCCCCCCTGGTCAGCCATGCCCGGTCCGCCCCCGTCCGGCTCCACCCCGCCCGCGCGCGACGAAGCGTGGGCGCGCCTGGAGAGCGAGCCCGAGTTCCGCGCGCTGGTGGCCGCCAAGCGGCGCTTCATCGTCCCGGCCACCGTGTTCTTCGTGGTCTACTACTTCGCGCTCCCCGTGCTGGTGGCGTACTTTCCCGACATGATGGGGCGCGACGTGGTGGGGAACGTGAACATCGCCTACCTCTTCGCCCTCTCTCAGTTCTTCATGGCCTGGATCCTCATGGCGATGTACATCCGTCGCGCCCGCGACTTCGACGCGCAGGCCGCGAAGATCGCAGCCGGCTCCACCCTGGGAGGTGACCGGTGACCACTTCGCTCCTCATGTTCCTGGTATTCGTGCTCCTCACGCTGGGGATCACCTTCTGGGCGTCGCGCCGCACGCAGACGGCGGCCGAGTTCTACAGCGCCGGGCGCAGCATCACCGGCTTCCAGAACGGGTGGGCGGTGGCGGGCGACTACATGAGCGCCGCGTCGTTCCTGGGGATCGCGGGGCTGATCGCCTTCTACGGCTACGACGGCTTCATGTACTCGGTGGGGTGGCTGGTGGCGTACCTCACCGTGCTCCTGCTGGTGGCCGAGCCGCTGAGGAACACGGGGAAGTTCACCATGGCGGACGTGCTCGCCTTCCGCCTGCGCAGCCCCGTGGTGCGTACGGTGGCGGCCATCTCCACGCTCACCGTCTCGCTCTTCTACATGATCGCGCAGATGGTGGGCGCGGGCTCGCTGGTGAGCCTGCTGATCCCGCAGATCTCCTTCAACCTCGCCATCGTGATGGTGGGGGCACTGATGCTGGTGTACGTGATCTTCGGCGGGATGCTGGCCACCACCTGGGTGCAGATCGTGAAGGCGGTGCTGCTGATGATGGGCACCATCCTGCTTTCCATCCTGGTGATGTACCGCTTCGACTTCTCCTTCATCCAGTTCTTCGACGCCGTGGCCCGCGTGACCGGGCAGGTGTGCGCCGACGGGGCGGTGAAGGACGGCGTGTGCCCGGGCGGCGGCGCTCCCATCACCAAGGACTTCACCCAGCCGGGCCTCTACTACCACGGCAAGTGGGGCCCGCTGTCGCTGATCTCGCTGGGCATCGCGCTCATCTTCGGCACGGCGGGGCTGCCGCACATCCTGGTGAGGTTCTATACGGTGCCCTCGGCGGTGGCCGCCCGCACCTCGGTGGTGTGGGCGATGATCCTGATCGGCTCCTTCTACATCATGACCACCTTTTTGGGCTTCGGCGCGGCCACGCTGGTGGGGAAGGCCAACATCGGCCTGATGAAGGACGGCGCCATCGTCCCCAACCAGAACCTGGCGGCGCCGCTGCTGGCGCAGGAGGTGGGGGGCGAGATCTTCCTTTCCTTCGTGGCGGCCATCGCCTTCGCCACCATCCTGGCCGTGGTGGCCGGCCTGACCATCGCGTCGTCCTCCGCCTTCGCCCACGACATCTGGTTCAGCGTGGTGAAGCGCGGGGTTGGGCACGACGAGAAGGAGCAGGTGCGCGTGGCGCGCATCGCCGCCGCGCTGATCGGCCTCGTTTCCATCGGCATGGCCATCGCGCTCCGCTCGCTGAACGTGGCCTTCCTGGTGGGCCTGGCCTTCGCGGTGGCGGCCAGCGCCAACGTGCCGGCCATCCTGCTGACCCTGTACTGGCGCCGCTTCAACACCACGGGCATGGTCGCGGGGATGCTGGTGGGCCTCATCTCGTCGGTGGTCCTGATCGTCCTGAGCCCCGCCGTGATGGGCGTCGATCCCCCCACCGCCGCCACGCGCCGCCTGATCCAGTCCGCCGCCCTCTTCCCGCTGGACAACCCGGCGGTCGTCTCGGTGCCGCTGGGCTTCCTGGCCGCGATCCTGGGCTCCCTCCTCACCCGCGACCCCGCCGCCGAGGCCGCGTACAGCGAGCTGAACGTGCGGGCGAATACGGGGTTGGGGGCGGTGTAGGGGAGGCCCTCACCCGGCAGCTTACAGCTGCCACCCTCTCCCAGTAACTGCCCTGGGAGAGGGGACTACTTCGGGTGCGGCGAGCATGGGGTGAGCGCGCGGACGGAGGACCTCACCTCCCGCCTCCTCCCCAAACAGCTGGGGGAGGAGGCGATTTCCACGGATCCTCGCGCGAAGCGGCCACTGCCCAGCTGCAGGCCCCGCGATGGCCGGCCGCGGTTGGATGGCTAGAATGCGCCCCCCTCTCCCATTATTGGGAGAGTGGGGGTCGGGGGGGTGAGGGCCCACCGTCAGCGCGCGTCCTACCTTCCCGTTCCCCGTTCCCCGTTCCCCGGCCATGCCCGTCTTCGTCCACCTCGCCCCGGAGCGCGTGCTGCGCTCCATCCGCCGGAAGGGGATCGTGCCCCCCAGGGTACGCTTCGGGAGGCGGGGCGTGTACGCGCTGCCGGTGACCCGCAGCTTCTACATCTCGCACCAGTGGCTGCGCGAGCTGCGGCGCTGGGGCGGAGGCACCATCGCGGGCGTGTACTTCCGCCTGCGGGACGACGAGCCGGTGGAGGTGGGGCACTACAACCGCGGGCGCGTGCCCATGACGGCGGCCCAGGCCGCCGGGCTGCTCTTCGAGGCGGAGGCTCGCGACCCCGCCCGCGCCCGCGCCGACGACGCCGCGTCGAAGGCGGTGCAGCGGGGGCGGGTGCTCCCCACCTCCGCGGAGGGGTACGAGGTCTTCATCCCCCGCGCCATCCACCCCTCGGAGATCCTGCGCATCAAAGCTCTCCCGCAGGTGGTGGGATGGCGCTACCGCCCGGGCGCCAACGGCCAGCCCCCGTGCGCGTGCGCCTGCTGCTCCAGGGGCCAGTACGGCATCCGCAAGCTCCTGGACAGAGTGTAATCTCACACAGAGACACAGAGCCACAGAGATGAAGTTCTTCTCTGTGCCTCTGTGTCTCTGTGTGAGATCCGCAGCTCCCGGAATGCCGCTTGCAACCTCCCCACGCCACCCAAACGGACCGGGCGCACCCCGCGCCCCAAGAAGCCCTGGCTGGCGAGGAACGATGGACGGAACGACCGAAGATCTGGTATCGCTGGGTGAGCTGGGCGCGGGTGCGGACCTGGGGCTCACGGGCCGCCCCGTCTTCGCCGGCGACGGAACGCTGCTGGGCGAGGTCGCCGACGTGCTGGGCGACATCCGCGGCGAGGGGCCGCGCTACCTGGCCGTGATGCTCGAGGCCGCCGTGGCGCGCCAGCTGGGAGGGAGGCGCGTGTACGTGCCCTTCCCCAGCGCCCGCGTGGACGATTCCCAGCGCGTGCACCTGGACACGGTGACGGGGGAGAGCGCCGTCACCCTCCCCACCACCCCCACCAGCACCCCGGCCGCCGACGACGAGGCCACGGTGCTCGACCGCGCCCGCGCCGCCGACTCCCTGGCTGGCGCCGGCATCGCCTCCGTGGCCGAGACCCCTGCGCCCGCAGCTCCCGCCACCCGCGAGCTGCAGGGCGACGAGGAGCGCGTCGTCCTCTCCGAAGAGGAGCTGATGGTGGGGAAGCGGGAGGTGGCCGCGGGCGAAGTGGTGGTGCACAAGCACATGGAGGAGCAGGTAGTCCGCCAGTCCGTCCCCCTGATGCGCGAGCACGTGGAGGTGGAGCGCCGCCCCGTTCCCCCCGGCGTCGGCTTTGAGCCGCGCACCGAGGACGGCGTCCTCTACGTCCCCATCGTGGAGGAGGAGCTCGTCATCACCAAGCGCCTCGTCGCCCGCGAAGAGCTCGTCATCCGCAAGACCCGCGTCACCGAGAACCAGGTTGTGGAGGAGACGCTGCGGCGGGAGCGGGCGGAGATCACCGGGCCGAACTGACTTCAGCTCACACGGAGACACAGAGGCACGGAGACGACTTCATCTCCGTGCCTCTGTGTCTCCGTGTTGACATTCTCACCCGTCCGGCGCGAGCGTGGCGTCCAGGCTGTCGATCGCCACCAGGACCGGCGTGTCGCTCTCGCGCTGCTCTACCAGGACGGTGATGATCCCGGTGCAGGGCTGCCGCGGCGCCTGCACGAAATCGTCCTCGTGCTCGATCTCGATCCCGTCATCGAAAGGCTGGCCGTATGGAAACTCGTGAACCAGCACCGACGGGCCCAGGATCGACATCAGCACCACCCGGCTCTCCGCGCCCTTGACCACCCGGCCGCGAAGCTGCTGCCTGATCGACAGGTGCACCGGCGCGGCGACGTCGACCACGGTGCGGAACGCGACCGTGTGCGTGGTGCTCTGCCCGGAACGGCTCGGCGGCGTGAGGGTGAACGAGTCGAAGAGCACCGAAAGGCTCTGGGCGTGGGCGGTGACGCTCCCGGTGGCATCCACCGTCACCGGGATGCCAGAGCCTCCCGTCCACTCCGGGAGAGCCGCTGGATTGATGGCCATGATCAAAGGAGTTCGGGGCTTCTGGCAATGCGGGAGGCTGCGGAGAGGGTTCCCGGCGCCCGGTGTGCGCCGGAACAGGCTCGCGGCTGCAGAGCTGGATGGCATGAAGGTACAGCCACATCGAACCACGTGCAGATCGAAGGGGGACCGGAGCACGAGCTCCCCTCCCCCGCAGCACTCCTGCCTTCTTGGACGGACCGGGACCGGGAAATTCCCCGACGGCGGCACGTTCCCGCACGAAAACGGAGGCACCGAGAAGTTCTTCTCTGTGCCTCCGTGTCTCTGTGTGAGCCCAGTCTTTTAAGACTCCTTCGCCTCGTACTCCCCCTTCAGCCGCTGCACCACGTTGGGATCCGCCAGCGTGGTCGTGTCGCCCAGCGCGCGGCCCTCGGCGATGTCCTTGAGCAGGCGGCGCATGATCTTCCCCGAGCGTGTCTTGGGGAGGTCGCCGGCGAAGAGGATGGCGTCGGGGCGGGCGATGGCGCCGATCTTACGGACCACGTGGTCGCTCAGCTCCTTCTTGAGCTCCTCGGTGGCCTCCTGGCCCTCCTTGAGCGTCACGAAGGCCGCCACCGCCTGCCCCTTCAGCTCGTGCGCCTTGCCCACCACCGCGGCCTCGGCCACCGAGGGGTGGTCCACCAGCGCCGACTCCACCTCCATGGTGCCGATGCGGTGGCCGGCCACGTTAAGCACGTCGTCGATGCGGCCGATGACCCAGAAGAAGCCCCGCTCGTCGCGCTTGGCCCCGTCGCCGGGGAAGTAGACGCCCTCGCCGGGCTGCGAGCCGCCGACGGTCTTGCCGGTCCACTTGGTCCAGTACGTCTCGCGGAAGCGCTCCGGGTCGCCCCAGATGCCGCGCAGCATGGAGGGCCAGGGGCGGCGGATGGCCAGGAAGCCGCCCCCCGTGGGGATGCACTCGCCCTGCAGCGAGAGGATGTCCGCCTGGATCCCTGGGAAAGGGGTGGTGGCAGACCCGGGCACCGTGTGGGTGACGCCGGGGAGCGGGGTGATCATGATGGCCCCCGTCTCCGTCTGCCACCACGTGTCCACCACGGGGCAGCGCTCGCCGCCGATGAACTTGTGGTACCAGATCCACGCCTCGGGGTTGATGGGCTCGCCCACCGTGCCCAGCAGCCGCAGCGACGAAAGGTCGTGCTGAGCCGGGAAGTCCGTCCCCCACTTCATGAAGGCGCGGATGGCCGTGGGCGCCGTGTAGAAGATGGTGACCTTGTACTCCTCGATGGTCTTCCACATCCGCGCCCGGTCCGGCCAATCCGGGGCGCCCTCGTACATCACCACCGTGGCCCCGTTTGCCAGCGGACCGTACACGATGTACGAGTGCCCCGTCACCCACCCCACGTCGGCCGTGCACCAGTAGACGTCGTCTTCCTTGAGGTCGAACACCCACTTCGTGGTGGCGTACACCTGCGTCATGTAGCCGCCGGTGGTGTGCATGATCCCCTTGGGCTTCCCCGTGGTGCCCGAGGTGTAGAGGATGTAGAGCAGGTCCTCCGCGTCCATCTCCTCGGCCGGGCACTCCGCGTCGGCCGCGTCCACCACGTCGTGCCACCACACGTCGCGCCCCTCCTTCATCGCCGCCTCGCCCACCGAGTCGCCGCCCGCGCCGTGGCGGCGGACCACCAGGACGTGCTGGATGGTGGGGCACCCGCCCTCCTCCTCCACCGCCTGGTCCGCGCTGCGCTTGAGCGCCACCACCCCGCCGCGCCGGTAGCCCCCGTCGGCCGTGATCAGCACCTTCGCCTCGGCGTCGCGGATGCGGTCGCGCAGGCTCTCGGCTGAGAAGCCGCCGAACACCACCGAGTGCGCCGCGCCGATGCGGGCGCAGGCCAGCATGGCGATGGCCGCCTCGGGGATCATGGGGAGGTAGATGGCCACCCGGTCGCCGCGCTTCACCCCCAGCCCACGGAGCGCGTTGGCGGCGCGCCCCACCTCGCGGTGGAGCTCCTCGTAGGTATACGCCCGCCGGTCCCCCGGCTCGCCCTCCCACAGCAGGGCGGGCTTGGTGCGGCGGGGGCCGTCCAGGTGCCGGTCCAGGCAGTTGTAGGCCGCGTTCAGCGTGCCGCCCACGAACCATTTGGCGTTGGGCGGCTGCCAGTCCAGCACGCGGTCCCAGCGGCGGAACCAGTGGAGCTCGTCCGCCCAGCCGGCCCAGTACGCTTCCGGGTCCGCGTCGGCGCGGGCGTACACCTCGGGGTCCGAGACGAGGGCCTGGCGCGCGAACTCCGGCGGCGGTGGAAATACGCGGTCTTCCTGGAGGAGGGAGTCGAGCTTGATCTCCGGCGTGGACATGCGGCGGGTCTCCGGCGGTTTGGGGTGCGCTTCTCCGTGGGGAGGAGTCTTCCGCGCATCGTATGCCACCGCGCGCGGACGCCGCAAGTACGCCTGTGGCGGAACGGGTCACCGTGTCGCGGAGCGGGACACCGGCCGCGGCTTCATCCGTTCACCCCTCAACGGCTTAACGCGTTGGAGCCAGGGGCGTTCGCGCCGTTTCAACCACGGAGCGGCGGCAAGAGCGTGATTTGCCCTGGGATGGTGATGCGGCGGCCTCTCGCCGCCGGCCGCGCAGGCGGCTGCCCCACCATCCATGGAGCGCCCATGAAACTGTTCATTCGCAGCTGTGCCGCGGTACTCGTAGCGGGCCTCGTCGCGTGCGGCGGTGGGGGCGACGGCGGCGGAGTCACCGACCCGCCCAACCCGCCCAACCCTCCGCCGCCCACGAACAACGTCGTCACCATCCACCTGACGTCGGGGCTCAGGTTCGCGCCCGCCGACGTCACCATCGCGCCCGGCACCACCGTGCGCTGGGTGAACGACGTGGCGATGGGCCACACCATCACCCCCGACGATGCCGGCCAGGCGGGCGCGTGGCCCAGCACGGGCATCAGCGAAGCCGGCGCCGTCTACGAAAAGGTGTTCACCACCACCGGCGACTTCGCGTACCACTGCAACCCCCACTCGGGGGTCATGCGCGGCACCATCCGCGTGAAGTAAAAAAGACGCGGCTCACACAGAGGCACAGAGGCACGGAGACGACTTCATCTCCGTGCCTCTGTGCCTCTGTGCCTCTGTGTGAGCCTAGATCCCGGCCAGGATGGTGCGGATGGCCGCGCTCTCCTCCGCCGCCTCGAGCCGCTCGTAGTTCTCGGCGGCCTCCAGCAGCGCCGCGCGGGCCTCCGCGTCCCGGCCGCGGTCCCGCAGCAGCAGGCCCCGGTCGCGCTGCACCTCCGCGCGCAGCAGCGGGTCCTCGTGCTGGCGGGACACGGCGAGCGCCTCGTCCAGCCGGGCGGCGGCCTCGTCGTCGTTGCCGCGCACGCGGGCCGCGGAGGCCATCACGCGCACGGCGCCCGCGTAGCCGGTGGGATCTCCCAGCTTCTGGAAGCGCTCCCCGGCGCGGGCGGCCATGGAGGCGGCGAGCCTGCCGTCGCCCTGGCGCACGCGGAGCACGGCGCGCTCCACCTCGGCCAGCGCCACCACCTCCTCGCTCCCCGTGGCCTGCGCCAGCTCCATGGCCCGCTGGTAGCGCGCGTCGGCGTCGTCGTCGAAGCCCAGGTCGCGGAAGGCGAGCCCCTGGTTGTAGTGGGTCTGCGCCAGCCCGCGCCGGTTGCCGGTGCGGGTGTAGCCGGCGATGGCCCGCTCGTAGTACGAAAGGGAAAGGTCGCGCCGGCCGCGCAGGTGGGCCACGTTGCCCAGCCCGTTGGCCGCGCGCGCCGCGAAGTCCACGTCCTCCCAGTCCGTCGACCGCTCCAGCAGCTGCTCGAAGCGGCGCTGCGCCTCCTCCAGCCGCCCCATCTCGAAGAGCGTGATCCCCACCAGGTTGATCACGTTCACCACCAGCCGCCGGTCGCCCGTGCGCGCCGCCAGCGGCTCGGCCGCCACGGCCAGGCGCAGCGCCGTGGCCGTGTCGCCCAGCCGACGGCAGGTGTCCGCGTACAGGAAGGCCAGCTCGGGCTCGGCCAGCAGCGCCGCCTCGCCGAGAGGGCGCAGCCGGTCCGCGAGCGCGATCCACTCCCGCCGCTCGTAGAGCATGCGGGCGTCGGCCAGGTCGGCGGATGGCGTGGCGGGAGCGCTCACGGCGGGCTCAGTTGCCGGCGACGGCGAACTTGGTGAACCCTTCCAGCGTGGCCCTCACCTCCTGCGTGTCCGAGTCGCGGATGGTCACCAGGCCGGCCCAGGGCCGCCCGGCGCCCTCCTGGCGCCACAGCCCGAAGTCGAAGGCGCGGTCCGCGTCGTCCACCACGCCGTCGCCGTTGAAGTCCCGGTTGGCGTAGGTGTAGCGGATGCGCAGCTCCGCCGGGTGGTCGCGGTTGAAGCGGAGCCCCGCGGGCTGGAACTCGAACGAGAACCGCCCCGGGTCCGCCAGGCGCACGGTGATGCGCACCGAGTCGCCGCGGTGGATGGCGCTGCCGTCCGGGCGGCGCAGCAGGGCGTTGCCCGGCACCTTGAACTCCAGGCACGCCGCGCCGTTCACGTACGGGATGCGGATCTCGCGCCCGTCGCCCGCCACGGCCCAGAACGAGGTGTCGGTGCTCACCAGCCGCGGCGCGTTGGCCGCCGAGCGGATGAACACCAGCTCGTCCTCACGGACGACGGGGGGGCGGGAGCCCGTGGAGCCGCGCTCGCACGCCCCGACCAGGAGCACGCAGGCGGCGAGCAGAAGCCGACGATGGAATGTCATGGAGAGCACCTGGAGGTGAGCGCGAGGTTCATTGGACGGCAGGATGGGCAAGGCGCGCGCCCGCGCAAACCCGCGCCGTTGCTGGTTTTCCGGGAAGTGCGCCTGTCGCGCACCGCAACGCCTGTCTCATTCCGGGACATCGCCGTCCTCCCCTTCCAGCAGACGGTAGAGCCGCGAGCGCGAGATCCCCAGCGCGTCCGCCGCGGCGCTCTTGTTCCCCTCGAAGCGCTCCAGCATCGCCGTGGCCGCCGCGCGCTCGATCTCCGCCAGCGAGGCGGGGAAGGGGATGGTGCCCGTGCCCGTCTGCGCGGGCGCGGGCGGGGTGGGGAAGAGGTCCGCCGGGTCCAGCCCGCCGTCGCCCAGCAGCAGCGCCCGCTCCAGCCCGTTGCGAAGCTCGCGCACGTTGCCCGGCCAGCTGTGTACCACCAGCGCGCGCCGCAGCTCCGGCCCCAGGGCGGGCGCTTCCAGGTCGTACTGCGCGGCCAGCGAGCGCAGGAAGTGCTCGGCGATCAGCACCACGTCCTCCCCGCGCTCCCGCAGCGGCGGCAGGTGGAGGGGGATGACGTTGAGGCGGTAGAAGAGGTCCTCGCGGAACTCCCGGCGCGCTACCGCCGCCGCCAGGTCCACGTGCGTGGCCGCCACGATCCTCACGTCCACCACCCGCCCGCGCACGGCCCCCACGCGGCGCACCTCCTTCTCCTCCAGCGCCTTGAGGATCTTCCCCTGCAGCGTGAGCGGGAGCTCACCGATCTCGTCCAGGAAGAGCGTCCCCCCGTCCGCCGCCTCGAACAGGCCCGGCTTGGCCGTGCGCGCGTCGGTGAACGCCCCCCGCTCGTGCCCGAACAGCTCCGTCTCCAGCAGCCCGGCGGGGACGGCCGCGCAGTTGAGCTCCACGAAGGGCGCCGCCGCGCGCGGGCCGTTGTAGTGGATGGCCTGCGCCAGCAACTCCTTCCCCGTCCCCGTCTCCCCCGTGATCAGCACGGTGGCGCGGTCTCGGGGGATGATGCGCGCGGCACGGTCCAGCGCCGCACGGAGCTGAGGACTGCGCCCGATGATGCGCCCGAAGTCGAATGCCGTGCGCTCCGATGCCGCCAGCCGGGCTCCCGCCTC
>DASVSA010000320.1:0-3134 GCA_036388335.1 Longimicrobium sp.
CATCTACAACTCCATCTTCCAGGAGATGTGGAACCCCAGGCTCGGCGCCTTCGTGGGCCAGCAGGGCGGGAAGGACATGGACGCGTCGGTGCTGCTGATGCCGCTCCTGCGCTTCATCTCCCCCAGGGACCCGCGCTGGACCTCCACCATGCGGGCCGTCACCCGCGAGCTGGTGGAGGACTCGCTGGTGCGCCGCTACCGCATCCGTGGGAGCCACACCGACGGATTCGCGGACGACGAGGGCACCTTCACCATCTGCTCGTTCTGGTACGCCGAGTGCCTCTCCCGCGCCGGCGACGTGCAGCAGGCGCGCTTCGTCTTCGAAAAGGTGCTTGGCTACGCCAACCATCTGGGCCTCTTCGCGGAGCAGCTCGGCTCCAGCGGCGAGCACCTGGGCAACTTCCCCCAGGCCTTCACCCACCTGGCCCTGATCAGCGCCGCCTACGACATCGACCGCCGCCTGAGCGGAGCCGGCTGGAAAGCGTGAGGTCGCCTCTCTGTGCCTCCGTGTCTCCGTGTGAGCAACAAGAATCTGGCATGTGAGTACATCCGGCACGTAAGTTCCAGAACCGGGCGGGTTCGAGGATCAGCACCGACAGACGAGAGGGAGGGGAAACCCGCGTGAGATTCGTGAAAACAGGCCGCCGCCAGGCCATCGCCGCGGCGGTCGCGACGCTGGCGGCATCGGCCGCGGCGGCGCAGACTACGGCAACGGTGACGGCCGGCGAACGCTACAGCGCCGGATCGCTGCACCAGGCGCTCTTCGGGCGCGAGTACCGCACCGCGTGGACGACGCCGGTGCGGGTGGAGGTGCTGGACCCCGAGCGCTTCGGGGGCGGGCTCACCGTGGAACAGGCGGGGGGCGGCCTCTCCACCGAGTCGCTGCGCCTGAAGGGGAAGGACGGGCGCGAGTACACCTTCCGCTCGGTCGACAAGAACGCGGGGCGGGCCGTGCCCGAGGACCTGCAGGGCACCTTCGTCCAGGACATCGCGCAGGACCAGACGGCGGCCAAGCACCCGGCGGCGGCGCTCGCGGTGCCCCCGCTGCTGCGCGCCGCCGGGGTGATGCACGTGGTGCCGCGGCTGTACGTGATGCCCAACCACCCCTTCCTCGGCGAGTACCGCCAGCAGTTCGCCGGCCGGCTGGGGCAGCTGGAGGAACGCCCGGTGGACGCGGACGACGGAGGCGTGGCCTTCGCCGGCTCCGAGCGCATCGAGGGCACCGAAGACTTCCTGGACGAGCTGGAGGAGGAGGCCGACAACCGCGTGGACGCGCGCTCGTTCCTCAAGGCGCGCCTGGTGGACATGATGATGGGCGACTGGGACCGGCACCCGGACCAGTGGCGCTGGGCCCGCTTCGACCGCGGCGGGGTCGAGATCTGGGAGCCGATCCCCCGCGACCGTGACAACGCCTTCTCGCGCCACGAGGGGATCGTGATGTCGCTGGCGCGGTCCGTGGCCCCGCAGCTCACCCGCTTCGGGCCCCAGTATGGGAGCATCTACGGCCTCCACTACCAGGCCTCGGCGCTCGACCGCGAGCTCCTCTCCTCGCTGGACCGGGCGGCGTGGGACTCCATCGCGGGCTTCCTCCGCACCCGCATCACCGACGCGGTGATCGACAGCGCGGTGAGGCGCCTGCCGCCCGAGTACTACGCGGCCGACGGCCCCCGCCTGCGCGCCGACCTCACGGCGCGGCGCGACGGGCTGCCGGTGGCGGCGCGGGAGTTCTACGACCTCCTCAGCAGCGAGGTGGACGTGTACGGCAGCGACGCGGTGGACAACGCCCGCGTCGTGCGCGCCGCCGACGGCTCCGTCACCGTCACCATCACGGCGGGGGGCACCACCTCCTTCAACCGCCGCTTCGTGCCGGACGAGACGCGCGAGGTGCGCCTGTACCTGCGCGGCGGCGCCGACGTGGCGCAGGTGAGCGGCAGCGGGCCGGGCGACATCCTGGTGCGCGTGATGGGCGGCGGCGGCGGCGACCGGCTGGAGGACCGCTCCACCGCGTCGGGCGGGCGCCGCACCCTCTTCTACGACGACCGCGGCGACAACCGGGTGGAGCTGGGGACCGGGGCGAGGCTGGACACGCGCCCCTACGAGATCCCGCAGCGCGAGAGCCTGGCGGGCAACCCGCCGCCGCTGCGCGACTACGGCACCACCACCTCGCTCTTCACGCCCACGGCGCGCTGGCAGACCAACGTGGGGCCGGTGATCGGCGCGGGCCCGTCGCGCACGCGCTACGGCTTCCGGCGCCAGCCGCATGCCGTCTTCACGCACGCGCGGGTGGTGTACGCGCCGCTGGCCGGGAACGGCGTGGGCGCCGAGGTCGTGTTCGACCGCCGCCTCACGGGGCGGCCGGCCTCCAACTCGGCGATGCTGCGCGTCAACAACTTCGAGACGCTGCGCTTCTACGGCTTCGGCAACGACACGGACGAAGGCGGCGACGACCACGAGCGCTACATCGTCCGCCACGACTTCGCCGCGGGCGAGTTCCTCCTCAACCGGCTCCTGTCCGACGGGCTCACCTTCTCGTTCGGCCCGGAGGTGAGGTACATGGACGCCCGCTTCGACGACGACCACCTGCTGTCCGAGGTGGATCCGCCGGGCTCCGAGCCGTTCGTGCAGGCGGGCCTGCTGGGGCGCCTCCGCTTCGACCGGCGCGACACCCTGGCCGTCACGCGCAGGGGCGTGAGCGCCTCCGCCGAAGCCCGCGCCTTCGACTGGGACGAGGGCTCACTCTTCACCCACCTGCGCGCGCAGGCGGCCACCTACGTCCCCATCGGCGCGCGCGGCCCGGGGCTCGCCTTCCGCGCCGGCGCCCAGGGCGCGCTGGGCGACTTCCCCTTCCAGGAAGCCGCCTTCCTGGGCGGCTTCCAGTCGCTGCGCGGCTTCGACAACCAGCGCTTCGCGGGCGACGCCGCCGTCTTCGGCTCGGCCGAGGTGCGCCAGGCGCTGGGGCAGGTGCGGCTGATCGCGCGGGGCCGCCTGGGTGTGCTGGGCCTGGTGGACGCCGGCCGCGTGTACGTGGACGGCGAGTCGGAAGGCGGATGGCACACCGCTGTTGGGGCCGGCGTGTACTTCGAAACGGTGGGGCGGATTCTGGGCGCGACCTATGCGCAGGGGGAGTCGGGACG
>DASVSA010000321.1:0-18943 GCA_036388335.1 Longimicrobium sp.
CAAGGGGCGGGCCCAGCAATGGCTCACACAGAGACACAGAGGCACAGAGACGACTTCTTTACACGACCTGCCCTGGCCCAACCGCACGCAATGCGTCGTTCACCCTCGGAATCAGCGGAGCTACGTCCGCGCGGCGGTTGCTGACCGCGCGCACGACGATGATCCCGAGCGAAAGGGACTGCACCTTCTGCTGATGGGGGATCCCGCGGTCCATGGTGACCAGCGCATCGAACTCCGCCTGCGTCGCACGAAGCAGCGCTCCATCCTTCATGCTTCCCCAACCCCGTTCCTGCACCGTCACGACGGTGAAGCCGGCGTCGAACAGCGGCTTGAGCCGGTGATCGATCTGCTCGTCAAGCAGCACGCGCATGGTCACCCAGCGCTGCGTGCAGAGCTAGCTCAAGGAAAGCCTCCGCCTGCTCGCGGCGCACGCCGGGAAACCCCTCCAGGAAATCTTCCAGGGTTTCGCCTGCCTTGAGGTGCTGGATCAGGCTCTCGACCGGCACCCGGGTCCCGGAAAAGACCGGAGTCCCGCTCATGATCTCAGGATCGGTCGTGATGATCTCGTCCCGCTGCATAGACCCTCTCGCGCAAAGGAATGGCGACCTGCCTACGGAACCAGCATGGACTGGGCCTCGCGCCCAGTGATGCGCTTGTCGTAGACCGGCGCGCCGGGCTCCTGGCGGCGGCTACCCTCGCGGAGCGGGCCGGTATCCACGGGGGCGAAGCCGATCTCCTCGATCAGGCGCGATACCCGCTGCTTGGCCCCCGTGTCGTCGCCGGCCACGAAGATGGCACGACGGTCGGGGATGGGAAGGCCGGTGCGGCCGTCGCTGGCGAGATGCTCCCAGTAGATGGTGTTGAATGCCTTCACGAGCCGCGCGCCAGGGAGGCGCTTCAGCATCTCCTCACTGGAGGTGGAGCCGCCCAGGTCGTACAGCCCGCCGCTCTCCGTGTACGGATTGGTGGCGTCCACCACGACCTTGCCGCGGACGAGGCCCGCGTCGGGAAGCCCTTCCGGCGTGCGCCAGGGAAGCGCCAGGAGCACGATCTCGCCGAAGCGCGCGGCATCGTCCACCGTCATCGCGTGCGCCCGCGGGCCCAGCCCCTCCACCTGCTCACGGAGAGACTCCGGTCCGCGCGAGTTGCTGAGCGCCACCTCGTGCCCCGCTCCCACGAGCAGCCGTGCCGCCGTCCCGCCGATGTTCCCTGCGCCGATGATCCCGACCTTCATGGGAGATCCTCCATTGAGGCGGGTTATCAGCCCGCGCGCACGATGCGGCTGAGGGTGACCACCTGGCCGGTGTGGCGCTGGGCGTGCTCGGCGGCGTGGAAGATGAGGCCCTGCACGGTGCTGGGGAGCTGGAGCCGGCCCACGCCGCGGGGGAGCAGGAGGTCGGCGTCCGGGGTGGCGCGGATCTGGGCGAGGGCGCGCTCGACGGCCTCGTCCACGGCGCGCAGGAGCTCGTCGGCGGACGCCCCGGGATCGCCTTCGGCGCGGAGGTAGGCGAGCTGGGCGGGGGTGAGAGGCTCGCCGCGCGCATAGGTCAGCAGGCGGTCGAGGATGCCGGCGACGTGGCGCAGGTGGAAGCCGACGGAGGCGACGCCGGCCGGGCGCGCCCACAGCTCGCCGTCGGAAAGATCCGCCGCGACGCGGGCCAGGTCCTCGCGGGCGCCGGCGAGGGCGTGCGCGGCGGGCATCAGCAGCGGCGGCACGCCAGGGATGGAGCCGCGCAGCCACACCTCGGGCTGGCTCATGGCAGCAGCTCCCTGCGCGAGGGCGCGGCGGCCAGTCCGTCGGCGATGGCGGCGATCTCCTCGGCCTCGCGCCAGGCGGCCTCCAGGGTGCGGAGCTCGCCTTCCATCGCGCGCCGCTCCTGCTCTTCGTGAAGCGACATCTCCAGCGCCAGGCGGTCGACGTAGCGGATCCTGGCGAGCCCGCCCGCGCGGCAGGCGGCTTCGAGGACGGCGGCCGGACCGCCGCTGCGCTCCAGGCTCTCCACGGCGGAGCGCACGTAGCCGGGGCTCGCGCCGATCTGGTTGCTGCGCGCGCACGCCACCGACGCCAACGAGTGCGCCGCGGCGCCCGTGAGCTCGGCGGGCCCGTCGTCGCTCTCGGTGATGATCCGCAGCTCGTCCCCCCCGCCCTCAAAGGACACGCCCCGCAGGTGGCGCACTCGGATCGGCGCGCCATCGTCGGTCCGGCCCACCACGCGGCGAAGCTGCGACTGCGTCCACGCCACGGCCGTCCCCGCGAACACCAGCGGCGCCGCGGCGGCCACCGCGAACCCCGCCATCCCCAGCGTGCCGACCGCCGCGACCCCCGCCACCACCATCCCCAGCGGGCTCGCCGCGATCAGCCCCCCCTCCAGCAGGTCGTTGCGCCGCCGCCGCACCAGCTGCGGGGCGTAGCGCCACGCGGCGAACTCCGGCCGCAACGGGCGCCCCACGCGGATGAGCACGGGGCCATGGGCGGGGCGCGCCATCCCGATGTTCTCGGTGGTGGTGCGGCGGGAGGTGTCGCGGAAGATGCGCTCACATTCCTCCAGCGCCTCCCATCTCTCCTCCACCGGGCTCAGGTTCCACCGCGCGCACGAGCGGCAGACGGCCCACAGGCGCCCGCGCTCCGGGTCGAAGGCCAGGCGCTCGCCCACGGGGAACGCTTCCACGCGGGTGTTGCTGCCCAGGGGCCGGTGGCAGTAAAGGCAGGTGGAGTACATGGCTCATCCGGGGTGAGGGAGCTCGGCGCGGACGATCTCCGAGAGCGCCTCGGGGGTGTTGAGCGACGGGTCGTCGGTCACGCGCTCCAGCAGGTCGCGAAGGATCTCGCCCATCGCGGGCCCCGCGGGGACACCCAGCCCGCGCAGCTCCGCGCCACCGATGGCCAGGTCGCCGATGGTGAGCGCGGGCGCCGCCGCCAGCATCCGCCCCACCCGCCGCCGCAGCGCCACGAGCGCGCGGAGGCGCGGGTCGCCGTCCCCCGCCCCGCGCGCCTGCACGTCGGCCACGCACAGGCGCAGGAGGTCGCGCACGAATCCGGCACCCACCCTCCGCAGCCAGCGGCGCAGCTCCGGCTCCGGCGCGTCCGGCGCGGGGAGGGCGCTGTGCTGCGCCACCAGGTGCACCGCCCGGTCCGTCTCCGCGTTGGAGAACTTGAGGCGGCGGAGGAGCTGGAACGCCGTCGCCGCGCCCGCCGCGGCGTGGTCCGCGAAGCCGTCCTCCGCCGTCCGCGCCTTGCCGGCGTCGTGCAGGAGCGCGGGGAGGCGCAGGGCGGCGTGGCGGCGCGGCAGGGCGTCGGTCGTGCGCAGGAGGTGCGTCCACACGTCCGCGGCGCCGTCCGGCACCCCCACGCACGCCTGCAGCTCCGGGTAGAGCGTGGCCAGCGCGCGGCATTCCTCGTACAGCCGCAGCGCCGCCGAGGGGCGCTCCGCCTCGCGGAACACCTTGAGCAGCTCCTCGCGCACCCGCTCGGCCGACAGGTTGGGCAGGTACGGCGCGGACTCGCGGCACGCCTCCCAGGTGGCGTCGTCGATGCGCAGCCCGAAGCGGGCGGCGAAGCGCAGGGCGCGCAGCACGCGCAGCCGGTCTTCGCGGAAGCGCTCGCGCGGGTCGCCCACGGTGCGCAGCACCCCGTCGCGCAGGTCAGGGACGCCGCCGTGCGGGTCGCGCAGCTCACGGGTGAGCGGGTGCCAGGCGACGGCGTTGATGGTGAAGTCGCGCCGCTGGAGGTCCTCCTCCACCGAGTCCGAGAAGATGACGACCGCGTGGCGCCCGTCCGTCTCCACGTCGCGGCGGAAGGTGGTGACCTCGTACATCCGCCCGTCCTTCCCCAGCACGCCCACCGTGCCGTGCGCTACGCCTACGGGCACGGTGCGGCGGAAGATTCGCTGCACGTCGCGCGGCCGGGCGGCGGTGGTCAGGTCCCAGTCGCCTGGCGTGCGGCCGGCGAGGGCGTCGCGCACGGCGCCCCCCACCGTCCACGTCTCGAACCCCGCGTCCTGCAGCGCGCGGGTGATGCGGACGACGTCGGCCGGGGCGCCCAGCTCGGGTCGTGGATCGCTCGCGGCCACGGGGCTACGGCCTGGCGATGGGCGCGGTGGCGCGCTTGTGTGCGCTCCCGTCCCAGCGGCGCCGGATCTCGCGGTCCACCTCCGCGTCGCCGCTGCTCCCCTCCGCGATGTAGCGGTCGATGTCGTCGTAGGTGAGGCCCATCTCCTCCTCGTCCGTCTGCCCCTCCCACAGCCCGGCCGACGGGGGCCGCTCGATGACGCGCGCCGGCACGCCCAGCACCTGCGCCACCGCCCTCACCTCGCCCTTGGTGAGGTCGCCCAGGGGGAGGAGGTCCACGCCGGAATCGCCGTGCTTGGTGAAGTAGCCCACGGTGAGCTCCGCGCGGTTCCCCGTCCCCACCACCAGGTAGTTGAGGAGGTTGGCGAAGTGGTACAGGGTGAGCATCCGCAGGCGCGGCTTGAGGTTGGCGCTGGCCAGGAGCGCCGCCTCGGGGCCGGTGGCCTCCATCCGCAGCGCGTCGCGCTCGGCGCGCAGCGACGCCTCCAGCGCCTCGAAGGTCGGGAGTAGATCCGGAGCGGCCAGCCGCACCCCGAAGGTCTCGGCCACGCGGCGCCCCAGGTCCTCGTCCTCCGCCACGTTGCCGATGGGCATCACCACCCCCAGGCAGTGGTCGCGCCCCACGGCCCGCGCGGCCAGCCCGCACACCACCGCCGAATCGATCCCGCCGGACAGCCCGAAGACGAATCCGCCGGTGCCGGTGCGCTCCGCGTGCTCCTTCAGCCACCCCACCAGCGACTCCACGATCTTGTTGGGATCTCTCGCATCAGCCATCGCCCCCCCTCCCCGTGGCACCGCGCCGCAACACGAATGCAAACACATTCGCTGCAATGGCTTGGCGAATCGTAAACTTTTAATTACCTTTTAACCGCACACTCTACGCACTCCCCTCCAACCGCGCCCTCGATGACCACTGCTGATCTCGCCCCGCAGTCCCGGGCCAGCCACGCCTTTCTCTCGGCGCTCTCCGCCTTCCGCGCCACCGGCCGCCCGAACGAGCGAATCTCCTTCGACCGGCTGTCACCCCCGGTGAAGGTGGAGCGGACTCTGGCCAAGGTGATGGTAGAATACCCCGACTTGGCGATCGAATCAATCGAAGTGCGGGGCTCGAGCGGGTGCGAGTTCTATCGTGGCACGGCGGTGATCCGCACGGCGGCCGAGGAGCGGCACGTGCGCTTCCACTGGGACTGCAAGTGGCGGGCGGAGCAGCAGGGCTGGACGGACTACTTCGGCTTCCCGGACCAGACGCGCGCCGCGCGCGAGTTCGGGTACGACTGCTTCCGGGTGTGGCAGGAGGAGCGGGTGATGTCCGTGGAGCCGGTGCTGATCGTGGAGACCATGCACGCGGGTCTGCTGGCGTAAAAAAGCAGGGCTCACACAGAGACACAGAGGCACAGAGATGACTCCATCTCTGTGCCTCTGTGTCTCTGTGTGATATCCTAAAAGGAAATCGTCCACGAACCGCATCCAACGATGAACCACAGCATACATCTTTCGCCCGACGAGCTTTCGCGGCTGGTCGTGGAGGCCGCCGTCAACGCGGACGAGCAGGGGTACTGGTCCGGGCCGGGGAGCGCGGCCGAGAACGCCGTCGCGCACCTTACCCGCTTCCTCGGCGTCCTGGCCGGCGGCGACGACGACCTCAACTCGCGCGAGCTGGAGCTCTTTGGCGAGGTGTTCCGCGCCGCCACGGGCGAGCACCCCAGCGACGACGTCCTGCGCCGCTCCGTCGCCGAGAGCGTGCGGCTGGCGGACGACCCCGACGCCCTGAACGACTTCCTGATCGCCACCCCCGCGTACATCGAGTCCGTGGCGGCCATGGACCGCGAGCGCGGCACCCGGAACACGGACCAGGTGGTGACGGCCCTCAGCGGCCTCGCACTGGCCATGCTCGCGGCGGACGGGCGCGCGGAGCCGGAGGAGGACTCCGTCTTCACGACGCACATCGGGCACCTGCGCCGGCTGCTGGAATAGCGAAGGCACAGAGATGGCTTCATCTCTGTGCCTCCGTGTCTCACGTGCTGAGCCCTGCCGTTACTTCACGAACAGCATGTCGCGGTACGTGGGGAGCGGCCACATGTCGTCCGGCACCACCTTTTCCAGGCGATCCACGGCGCTCCGCACGGCCAGCATCGCCGGGACGATGTTGTCGCGCATGTGGTACGCCTTGGAGTGCACGTCGTCGCCGCCGAGCTCGGCGTTCTGCGCGCGGAGGGTGTCCAGCGCCTCGCGCAGCTCGTCGATGAGGCCGTTGAGGTGCTGGAGGGTGGAGTGCAGGCCCTTCGCCTCCAGCTTGATGTCCGCGGCGCGCTCGGCGGCGGCGAGCAGGTCGTTCATGTAGCGGAACGCCGCAGGCAGCACCATCGTGGCCGCCACGTCGGCCGTGGTCTCGCCCTCGATGTTGATCGTCTTGAAGTAGGTCTCCAGCGCGATCTCGTGGCGCGACTCCAGCTCGCGGGGCGAGAGGATGCCGTACTTCTCGAAGAGCGCGGTGTTCTTGTCGCTCACCATCGTCTCCAGCGCGTCCAGCGTGGTGCGCAGGTTGAGGAGGCCGCGGCTCGCCGCCTCTTCCTGCCACGCGTCGCTGTAGCCGTCGCCGTTGAAGATGATCCGCTTCACGCGGCGGATCTCCGTGGCGATGAGCTGCTGCAGGGCGTCCTCGAACGAAGTGCCCTTCTCCACCGCCGCCTCCAGCTCGGTGCAGAGCTCGTCCACCGACTCTGCCATCACCGTGTTGAGCACGGTGGCCGGCCACGACACGGACTGCGACGAGCCCAGCGCCCGGAACTCGAACTTGTTGCCCGTGAAGGCGAAGGGCGAGGTGCGGTTGCGGTCGCCCGCGTGCTGCGGGATGTGCGGAAGCACCGGGCTCCCCAGCCCCATCAGCCCGCCCTGCTTGCTGGACGTGGCGGTGCCGCTCTCCTCGATCTGCTCGAACACGTCCGTGAGCTGCGTGCCCAGGAAGACCGAGATGATGGCGGGCGGCGCCTCGTTGGCCCCCAGCCGGTGGTCGTTGCCGGCGAACGCCACCGCCGAGCGCAGCAGGTCCTGGTGCCGATCCACCGCGCGCAGCACGGCGGTGCAGAAGAAGAGGAACTGCATGTTCTGGTGCGGCGTGTCGCCCGGCTCCAGCAGGTTGGCGCGGTCGGTGCCGATGGACCAGTTGAGGTGCTTGCCGCTCCCGTTGACCCCCGCGAAGGGCTTCTCGTGGAGGAGGCAGGCCAGCCCGTACTTCCGCGCCACCTTGCGCAGCGTGATCATCACCAGCTGCTGGTGGTCGGCCGCCAGGTTGGCGTTCTCGTAGATGGGCGCCATCTCGAACTGCCCCGGCGCCACCTCGTTGTGCCGCGTGCGCAGCGGCACGCCCAGCTTGTAGAGCTCGCGCTCCACCTCGGTCATGAAGGCGAGCACCCGGTCCGGGATGGAGCCGAAGTAGTGGTCTTCCAGCTCCTGCCCGCGCGGCGGCTTGGCGCCGAACAGGGTGCGTCCGGTGGTCACCAGGTCGGGGCGGCGGTAGAAGAACTCCTGGTCGATCAGAAAGAACTCCTGCTCCGGCCCGCAGGTGGCCATCACCTGCTCCACCTGCTCGCCGAACAGGGCCAGGGCGCGGCGGGCCTGCTTCTCGAGCGCCGCGGTGGAGCGCAGCAGGGGGATCTTGACGTCCAGCGCCTCGCCCGTCCACGACGCGAAGGCGGTGGGGATGGAGAGGTAGCACCCCGCCGGCGTGTCGACGATGAAGGCGGGCGAGGTGGGGTCCCACGCCGTGTAGCCGCGCGCCTCGAAGGTCGCGCGCAGCCCGCCCGAGGGGAACGACGACGCGTCCGGCTCGCCCTGGATCAGCTCCTTGCCGCTGAACTCGGCCACGGCGCCCCCGCCCACGTTGGGGGTGATGAACGAGTCGTGCTTCTCGGCCGTCGAGCCGGTGAGCGGCTGGAACCAGTGGGTGAAGTGCGAGGCCCCGCGCTCGGTGGCCCACTCCTTCATCGCCAGCGCCACCGCGTCGGCCACCGACGGATCCAGCGGCTCGCCGCGGTCCACGGTGTTCATCAGCGCCCTGAACACCTGCTTGGGGAGGCGGGCGCGCATCTCGGCCAGCCCGAAGGTGTTCTTGCCGAAGATTCCTTCGATGTCCATCGGGCCGCGTGCGGCGCCGTCTCCGTTCTTCGCTTCGGCTTCCCAGGTGGCGGCGGCCAGGGTGTCGAAGCGGGCGGCGGTCTTGGGCATGGGACTCCTTCCTTCTGATCGGGTTGACGGACGGGCTACCGCTTCGGCGCGGACGCTCTCTCGTTGCTGGCGCGCGGCTGCAGGCCGAGCGCGGCGGTCTCCTTGATCGTCGACAGGACGATGCTGGTGTTCGTCCACTGCACTCCGGGCCAGCTCTGGATCTCGGCCAGGAGCTCCTCCAGTCCGGATGTCGTGTCGGTGCGCACCTTCAGCAGGTGCGACCCCTGCCCCGTGATGGAGTGGCACTCGAGCACTTCGGGGTGCGCCATCACGCGCGCCCGGAACTCGTCGTAGTACGCCGACCCCGCGATCCCCACCGCCAGGAACGCGGTGACGTCGTGCCCCAGCAGCTTGGGATCGACCACGGCGGTGAAGCGGCGGATGATCCCCCGCTCCTCCAGCTTCCTCACCCGCTCGCCCACCGCGGGCGACGAGAGGCCCACGGCCACGGCCAGGTCGTGCTGCGACGTGCGCCCGTTCTCCTGCAGCATCTCCAGCAGGCGCACATCCACGTCATCAAGGCGGGTGGGACCGTTCACTTAACTTTCTTAAGTTCGAGTGGCGCAGCGCCGAATTTTCGCAAACAATAATGCGGCCTCGCCGACTACGCAAGACTGGGGCTCACACAGAGGCACAGAGGCACGGAGACGTCTTCATCTCTGTGCCTCCGTGTCTCTGTGTGAGCCCGGTTTTTTACGCTACGTCGAAGCCCATCACCACGTCCGAGAAGGTGGCGGCGTACACGGAGCGGGCGCCGGCGGCGGGGGAGGCGAGGAAGTGGCCCGCGGGGAAGCGGTGCTGCGCGATCAGCTTCCCATCGTCCACGGCGAGGAGGGAGAGGGTGCCGTTGACGGAGCCGATTGCCACGTGGCCGTCGCTGACGGCGGGGGAGGAGTCGTAGATCTCTCCGCCCGTTTCGGTCATCCACAGCTCACGCCCGTCGCCGGCGGAGACGCAGCGCACCTGGCCCCTGTCGCCCAGGCAGCCGATGTAGATGCGGTCGCCCACGAGGGCCGGCGAGGAGTAGCCGACCTTGTCGCCGGGGGCCGTGTAGCGCCAGAGCGGGGCGCCCGTGGCCGCGTCGAAAGCGTGGAGCACGTTGTCGTTGGAGGGCACGTACACCCGCCCGCCCCCCACCGCCGGCCCGCCGATGGCGGGCGAGTAGGCGAACGACTTCTCCGTGCACTGCCGGCGCCAGACCTCGCGGCCGGTGGCGGCGTCCAGCGCGTACAGGTTCCGGTCCCACGCGCCCAGGTAGAAGCGCTCGCCGTCGGTGGCGGCGGGGCTCTGCGCGAAGTCCGTGTCGCCGGCCGGGAGGGTGAAGCGCCAGCGGACTGCCCCGGTGCGCGCATCCAGCCCGTACACCGTGCCGTCGCCCGAAGCGATGGCGGCGATGCCCCGCGCCACCGCGGCGGATGCGTACACCGGGCCGCCGGTCTCTCTGCGCCACCTGCGGGCGCCGCTGCGCGCGTCGAAGGCGTAGACCGCCCCGTCCGCGCTCCCCACGATCACCCGCCCCTCGTCCACCACGGGCGACGAGTGGCAGTAGCCGCCCGTGCGCGCCGTCCAGAGCGGAGTCCCGTCCGCCGCCCTCAGCGCCGCAACCGAGCCGTCCATCGCGCTGGCGTAGAGGACGCCCTCCACCAGCCGCAGGTGCGACATCACGCCCCCGCTGAGCCGCCGCTCCCACCGCGGCCGGAGGGCGGCATCGGCCCCCGCCACCCGCACGCCGAACGCGCGCTGCGCCCCGCCGTTCCCCGCGCGCAGGGAGAGGAGGTGGGCGCCGGGACGGAGCCCCGCCGTGGGCGCGCCGGCGAGTGGGAGAGGAGCCCAGGCGCCCTCGTCCCAGCGGAACTCGCGGGCGCCCTCGGCGCTTGCGGGCACGGTGGCGCCCGCCGTCACCAGCGCCACGGGCACGCTCCAGAGCGGGCGCGCGTCGCGGCGCGGGGCGAGGGGTACGGTGAGGAGCGGGCGCAGCTCGGGCGCCTCGGTGGTGCGGCGCAGGAGGCGGACCTCGCCGGCGTTCCAATCCACGTCCACGCGCTGGTAGGAGCCCTGGTAGAGCCCCTTGTTCATCGTCCCGGCGATGCCGTTCCAGCTCCAGAGCAGGTCCTGGTGGCCGTGGCCGTTGAACACCAGCTTCACGTTGTACGGCTCCAGGATGCGCAGGAGCTCGTTCTCGTTGTCCACCATCACCCGGTCGCGCCCCACCCAGTGGTGGGTGAAGACAAAGACGGGCGTGTCCCGCCCCGTGCCGCGCAGCTCGCGCTCGGCCCAGCGGAGCTGCTCGCTCTCGAAGTGCCCCCAGTGCGAGAGCGGCACCGAGCTGTCCAGCAGGACGAAGCGGCATCCCTTGTGGCTGAACGCGCGGAACGGCTCGCCGCAGTAGCGCCCGAAGATCTGCGGGCCCAGCGGCGACCAGCGCACGTCGTGGTTGCCGGGGATGTGATGGACGGGAAAGCGGATCCCCTCCAGCACGCGCCGGTACCCGTCGTACTCACCGCGCCACCCGTAGTCCGTCACGTCGCCGCCGTTGACCGCGAAGTCCGGGCGGATGCCGCTCGCGATCTCCTCCACCAGCGTCCGGCACTCGCGCTCGTTGCGCCCGCCCAGCGCCAGGTGCGTGTCCGAGAAGAACGCGAAGGAAAACGCCCGCGGCGGCAGCGCGAAGCCGGGACGCGGCGCGAGCGCGGCGGCGACGCCGGCTTTGAGGAAGTCTCGTCGGGTGAGGATCACGGCTTTCGGGGTCTCTGTGCGAGCCAGCGGGTTCAGCGCGTGAGCACCTCGATGGCGCCGTTGGGATTGCCGGTGCCGAAGCGTTGCTGGGCTCCGGCGGCGCTGTAGTGGCGCATCCGGCTGACGTCGCCTACCGGGATGGAGCGGAGTGTCTCGATGGTGCCCAGGCGCTGGCCGTCGCGGTAGACGATCACGTCGTCCGGGACGCTGGAGGTCCGGCTGTTGCCGACGCTGGGCGTGCTGCTGCGCTTGCGGAGCCAGTCCGGGCGGAGCGCGTGCACGACCTCGTACGCGGTGCGCCACTTGCTGGCGAGCACCTCGTCCACCGAGATCTCGCTCCGGTTGCGGCCACCGAGCGTGCCGGCCGTTGGCTGCCCGCCGGAGATGCAGGCCGTGGCGGCCAGGACCAGGGATACCGCCGCCGCACGAATTGGAAGGCGCATGACCGCTCCGGGCTGGAAGGGTGCCGACGTGCGGGAGTTTCCCGCGGGACCTCGCCTATCTCGTGCCTGCCGCGGTCAGCGCGACCCGCGCCGGGTGATGATCTCCACCACCCCGTTGACGTTCCCCAGCCCGAAGCGCTGCTGCGCCGTCACGCCATCGTAGCGCCGGACGCTCGCCACCTCCATCGCGGAGATGGAGCGCAGCGCATCCACGGTGCCCAGGCGCTGCCCATCGACGTACGCGGAGATGGCGTCGGAGGGCGCCTCGGGCCCGCGCCCCGTCGTCAGCGTGCCTACCTGCTTGATCAGCCACCCCGGCCGCAGCGCCTGCACCACGTCGTACGCGTTCTGCTGGTTGGAGGCGCGCACCTCCGCCTCGCTGATCTCCGTGGAGCTGTGGCGCGGAGACATCCCGGCGCCGGAGGACGCGCACCCGGCGAGCACGAGGACGAGGGCGACGATGAAAAGGCGCATGGGCGTGCGGGTGTGGAGGACGGTGGAGCCCGGCAGGGCCGGGAGCAGGTGCTGGCCGGAATCCGGTTGACCGGTGTCGATGCGGACCCTGGCCAGGAACAATTGCGCAGGAACGATTCGCCGAGGAATGATTCGCCCAGGAGCGATTCGGCCAGGAGCGATTTCACCGAGGAACGATTCGCCCAGGAACGATTCGGCCAGGAGCGATTTCACCGAGGAACGATTCGCCCAGGAGGGATTGCCCAGGAGCGATTCGGCCAGGAGCGAATAAATTCGCCGCTGGAACCACGCGAAGTCCCCTGCGGGGACTGTCTGGTCCAACATCGGCGGAAGACACAGACCGCGACGGCGGTCTTCGCGTAGGTCCAGCGGCGATTTCAATCGCTCCTGGGCAATCCCTCCTGTTCAATCCCTCCCCGGGCAATCGCTCCGGGGCACGCGCTCCTGGGCAACCGCTCCTGAACCCCCGCATCCAATCATCGGCACACAGGGCGCAAGGCGCAACTATTCGCCGTAGCGGCCCGCCTCCACCACCTCGCGCACGCGGGCGAGGTCGTCGCCGTAGACGCCGAGGGCGAGCATGAGCTCGATGCGGGCCTGCTGGCCGGTCATGTGGTCGGCGAAGATGGCGCCCATCTCGCGCAGCTCGTGGCCACCGCCGGGGTAGGCGTACGTGTCCAGCACCCGGCCGCGAGCGGAGCGCGAGGCCACCACCACGGGCCTCCCCGCATCCACCCAGCGCCGCAGGCCGGGGACCACGGCGGGCGGGACGTTGCCGCGCCCCAGCGCCTCCAGCACGATGCCGCGCGCGCCGGAGTCGAGCGAGGCTTCCACCAGGCGCGCGTCCATCCCGGCGACCACCTTCACCAGGTCCACGACGGTGGTGGGGGCGTCCGGCTCCAGCGCGCGCTTGCGGCGGCTCTCGCGGTAGAAGAGGACGCGGCCCTTGTCCGTGATCCCCAGCGGGCCCCAGTTGGGCGAGCGGAAGGTGCCGGCGGCCTCGGTGTGGGTCTTCACCACCTCGGCGCCCTGCACGATCTCCTCGTCCATCACCACCATCGTCCCGCGACCGCGCGCGTCGGCGCTGGCGGCCACCTCCACGGCGCTCATCAGGTTGGCGGGGCCGTCCCACGAGAGCTCGCTGGAGTTGCGCATGGCGCCCGTGATGACCACCGGGATCTCGGCGGGGAGGGAGCGGTCCAGGAGGTACGCCGTCTCCTCGATGGTGTCCGTGCCGTGGGTGACCACCACGCCGTCCACCCCGCCCTCGCGGATGGCGTCCAGGATGGCGCGCCGCAGCTCCCACATGCGGTCGATGGTCATGTGCGGGCCGGGGTAGCGCCCGAACTCGCGCACCTCCAGCCGCGCCACCTGCTCCACGCCCGGCACGGTGTCGAGGATCTCCGCCCCGGTGAGCCGCGGCACGGCGCCGCCACGCTCCGGGTCGATGCGCATGGAGATGGTGCCGCCCGTGGCGATCAGCACCACGCGGGGGAGTTCGCCGTCAGCCACAGAGCACGCTCCCGCCGTTCACGTTGAGGATCTCGCCCGTCAGGTGCCGCGCCAGCGGGGAGCAGAGGAAGACGATGGGCCCCGCGATGTCGTCGGCCGAGGCGATGCGGCCCAGGGGGATGGCGGCCTCGATGCGCTCGCGCCCCGCGGCCATGGGCGCCGCCACCATCTCCGTGTCGATCCACCCCGGCGCAACGCAGTTCACCGTCACGCCGCGCCGCCCCAGCTCCACCGCCACCGACTTGGTGAGGGAGATGACGGCGCCCTTGCTCGCCGCGTAGTCGGCGTGCCCGGCCTCGCCGCGCTGGCCGGCGGTGGACGACACCAGCACGATGCGCCCGCCATCCGCCACCCGCGCCGCCGCCAGGCGCACGCAGTGGAAGATGGAGTCGAGGTTGGCGCGCATCGTCCGCGACCACTGCTCGTCCGCCATCTCCGCGATGGGCACGTCGTCCGGCGGCCACACCCCGGCGTTGCCGATGAAGAGGTCCAACCCGCCCAGCTCCTCCCGGCAGCGGTCGAAGAGAAGGCGCGCCCCCTCGGCCGTCCCCAGGTCGGCGGCCTGCGCGAAGGCGTTCACGCCCAGCGCGCGCAGCTCCGCCACCACGGCCTCCGCCTCGTCCGCGCGGCTCAGGTAGCCGATCCCCACGTCCGCGCCGGCGCGGGCCAGGAGGAGAGCGGTCGCCCTGCCCACGCCGCGTGAGCCGCCGGTGACCAGCGCGCGGCGTCCCCGCAGGTCGATGCTCAGGCCGGTGTCCACTTGCCCCCCAGCTCGCGCGCGTGGTTCCGCTCCGTGTCCACGATCTCGCGGAGGAGGGCGGCGGTCTGCTCGTCGGGCGAGCGCTCGAGGAGCGCCTCGTAGCGCGCGATCTCGGCCTCTTCGCGGATGCGGGCGGCGGGCTCCCAGCCGTCCATCCCGACGAGCTCGCCCTTCATCCCACCGAGCTCCGCCAACGGCGCGCCCAGCTCCAGCAGCCGGGCCGTAAGGCGCGAGAGGTGGTGCTGCTCGTCCGCGTGGAGGTCGTTGTAGCGCTCGGCCAGCGCCGCGGCGCCGCGCTGCTCGGCCTCGGCGGCCAGGGCGCGGTAGAAGAGCGCCTGCGCCTTTTCGGCGGCACGGGCCTCGTGCAGCATCGTGAGAGTATCTGCGTCCACGGGCATCGAAGGTTCGGGGTGACCGGGACAACATAACTGCTGCTCACACGGAGACACAGAGGCACAGAGAAGTCGCGTTCTCTGTGCCCCTGTGTCTCTGTGTGAGATCTCTAGGAGGGCTGCGGCGGGCTCGCCGGGCACTCGCGCTTCACGGCCTTGAAGAAGCCCACCAGCGTGCCGGCCTTGTTGGGGAGGCGCCCCACGCGCCCATCCGGCTTCAGGGTGGGGATCACGTCCACCGTCACCACGTCCGCCTGGTACCGGCCCGCGGCGAGGCCGTCATCGATGGCGTCGATGGTGAGCGTTCCGCCGCGGACGCGCGCCTCCAGCCGCTCGGCGTCGGGGTCGGGGTAGAGCTGCATCATCGCGTTCATCCCGAAGCCGCCCGGCAGCGCCTCCTGCCGAAGGAGCCAGGCGCCCGGCTTGATGGCCCCCGGCGCGCCGGTGAAGGCGATCATCGCCTTCCGCCGCTCGTCGTGCACCACGAGCAAGGAGCCGCGCGGGCCCTCGCAGTGCCACGCGGTGCCGCGCATGGGGCCTTCGATGGAGCCCGTCACGCGCCCCTCGAAGTCGCCCCCCTTTTCGCCGCAGCCGGCCAGGAGCAGGGAGGCCACGATCAGCCCGCGCCTCATCCGCACTTCTCCACCCACTCCACTTCGGGGAGGCGGCCGGCGCGGAAGCGCGTGACCACCTTGCCGTCCGTCTCGAAGATGATGCGGTGGTCCGCCTCCGCGGGGGTGACCACCAGCGAGTGCCCCGGCGTGTACTTGTTGGGCGTCTCCCTCACGCGCCCCTCGTACAGCTCGCGGATGCGGGCATCCGTGTCGCCGATGCGGGCGCCCTCGGCGGTGGCCACGCGTCCGCTGTCCACGTCGATGCGGGCCACGCGGCCCCCGTTCGACATCACGCCGACGCCTGCGGGGAGGCGGCCCGCCTGCACGTACTCGCAAGACTCCTTCGTCTGCGCGCCGCTGGTGACCTCCACGCCCAGCGCCTCGGCCGTGGTCATTCCCACCTGCACCGGCCCGATCCCGCGCGCGCTCACCGTCCACGTGGTGTCGGTGCTGGACGCCGCCGGCGCTCCGGGGTTCACCAGGACGATGGGCGCATCCTTGCCGGTGGGGGCCGGCTCCTTCCCCCCGCACGCCGCGAGCGCCAGGCACCCGCAAACCATCCACCCGAGCCTATCCATCCACCGTCTCCTGTTGCATGCGAGGCAGAAACCACCGATAGCAGCTGTTGCGGGCGAATAAATTCGCTGCAACAACAGCACAAAGTCCACCTGCGTGGACTCGTCCTTCGGTGTCGAGCGGGAACCTGGTAGTCCCCGCAGGGGGACTTCGTGTGGTCGTTGCCGCGGTTTCAACCGCCCGCGAGCGCCCCCAGCCGGCCTCCCCCGCCCCAGCGCGCGGCGAAGGCGGCCAGGGCGTGGGGGTCCAGCTCCGCCTGCGCTTCGAGGGCGTGGGTGAGGAGCGCGTCGGCGGCGAGGAGCGAGAGGGCGTCCTCGCGCCCGCCCGAGCCGCGCAGGACCTGCTCGAACAGCGACATCGCGCCGGCCGCCAGGCCCTCCGGCGCGTCGCCGTCGTCGGGGACGGCGGCGGACATGGCGTCCAGAAGCTCCGGCGGGGCGTCGGAGAGGTGCTCGTGGAGCCAGCGGCGGGCGCTCACGCGCGGGCGGTCTCCGCCAGCATCGGGCGCACGATCTCCGGCACGCGCTCAAGGGCCTCGGGCACGCGCTCGGGCTGCGACACGCCGGCCTGCGCCATGTGCGGCTTCCCGCCGCCCTTGCCGCCCGCCAGCGCCGCCACCTCGCGCACCACCCGGTCGGCGCGCACGCCGCGCGTCACCATGTCGTCGGTGGCCACGGCGAAGAGCGCGGTGCGCCCCTCGAACGCCGCGGCCAGCACGGCCACGCCGCTCCCCAGCCGTTCGCGGAGCTGGTCGCCCAGCGTGCGCAGCTCGTCCGAGTCCGCCACGTCCACGTTCGACGCGATCACGCGGGTGCCGTCCACCTGGTGGGCGGCTTCCAGGAGGCGGCCGATGACGTCGCCGCCGCCCTGGGTGCGCGCGCGCTCCAGCGCCTTCTGCAGCTCGCGCTGCTCACCCAGCACCTGCTGCAGGCGCGGGAGGAGGTTGTCCTCGCGCGTCTTGAGGAGCGCGGCGGCCTCGCGCAGCGTCGCCTCGTCGCGGCGCACGCGCTCGAACGCCTGCGGGCCCGTGACGGCCTCGATGCGGCGCACCCCTGCCGCTACCCCGCCCTCGGAGGCGATGCGGAAGAGGCCGATCTGGCCCGTGGTGCGCACGTGGGTGCCGCCGCACAGCTCCATGGAGACGCCGGGGATGTCCACCACGCGCACCACGTCGCCGTACTTCTCGGAGAAGAGCGCCATGGCGCCCATCCCGATCGCGTCCTGGTACCCCATCTCGCGCGGCTCCACCGGCGTGTTCGCCCAGATGGCGCGGTTCACGCGGCCCTCCACTTCCGAGATCTCGGCCGGGGTCATGGGGCCGCTGTGCGAGAAGTCGAAGCGCAGCCGGTCGGGCGCCACCAGCGAGCCCATCTGGTGCACGTGCTCGCCCAGCACCGCGCGCAGGGCGGCGTGCAGGAGGTGGGTGGCCGTGTGGTTGCGCTCGGTGTCGCGGCGCGGCGGCTCCTCCACCTCGGCGCGCACCAGGCCGGGCGCGAAGTCGCCCTCCACCGGGCCCACCACCGCCACGCGCCCGCTCACCTTCCTCACCTCGTCCACCTTCATCGTCCACCCGTCGCCGCGCACGTGCCCGGCGTCGGACACCTGCCCGCCGCTCTCCGCGTAGAACGGGTTCTCGCGGAGCTGAAGCGCGATGCGCCCGTCCTCCATGCGGCGGAAGGCGAGGACGTCCGTGTCCAGCGAGGTGGCGCGGTACGCGGCGAACTCCTGCTCCACGTCGGCCACCCTCTCCCACCCGTCCGCCAGCGCGTCGGCGCCCACGCCGATGCCGGAGGCGGCGCGGTCCTCGCGCGAGCGGCGGCGCTGCGCCTCCAGCTCGTTCTCGAACCCTTCCGTGTCCACCGAGTACCCGCGCTCCGCCGCCATCAGCTCCGTGAGGTCGGGCGGGAAGCCAAAGGTGTCGTACAGGCGGAAGACCTCCGAGCCCGCCACCGTGCCGCTCCCGCCCATCGGCGCGATCTCGTCGAAGCGGCGCATCCCCGCGTCCACCGTGGCCAGGAAGCGCTCCTCCTCCGCCCGCGTGTTGCGCAGGATGTACTCGCGCCGGGAGACCAGCTCCGGGTAGACGCCGCCCATGCGCTCGATCACCGCTTCCACCACGTGCACCAGCGTGGGCTCGCGGCGGCCCAGCAGGTACGCGTGGCGCACGGCGCGGCGCAGGATGCGGCGCAGCACGTAGCCGCGCCCCTCGTTGGAGGGGAAGACGCCGTCGGCCAGGAGGAAGGCCGTGGCGCGCCCGTGATCGGCCAGCACGCGGTACGATACGCCCTGCGGCGTGTCGTAATCGTACGGCACACCGACCGTCTGCACCGCGCGGTCGATGATGTCGGTGAAGAGGTCGGTGAGGTAGTTGGCGCCTACGCCCTGCAGCACGGAGGCGAGGCGCTCCAGCCCCATCCCCGTGTCGATGGAGGGCGCCGGGAGCGGGTTTAGGTTGCCGTCCGCGTCGCGGTCGTACTGCATGAAGACGAGGTTCCAGATCTCCAGGAACTGCCCCTCCTCGCCCAGCTCCTCGAACTGCTCCTTCGTCACCTCGGTGCCGCGCGCGCCCTCGGGGCGCAGGTCGAAGTGGATCTCGCTGCACGGGCCGCAGGGGCCGGTGTCGGCCATCTGCCAGAAGTTGTCCTTGTCGCCCAGCTTGAAGATGCGCGCCTCGGGGAGCCCGCTGATCTCCTTCCAGAGCTCCACCGCCTCGTCGTCGGTGTAGTGCACCGTCACCCAGAGGCGCTCCTTGGGGATGCCGTACTCAACCGTCAGCAGCTCCCACGCGAAGCGGATGGCGTCGCGCTTGAAGTAGTCGCCGAACGAGAAATTGCCCAGCATCTCGAAGAACGTGTGGTGGCGGGCCGTGTAGCCCACGTTCTCGAGGTCGTTGTGCTTGCCGCCGGCGCGCACGCACTTCTGCGAGGTGGAGGCCCGCGTGAAGCCGGGGTTCTCGGCCCCCCGGAACACCTTCTTGAACGGCACCATCCCGGCGTTCGTGAACAGCAGCGTCGGATCGTCCATCGGCACCAGCGACGCCGACGGGCGCACGGAGTGCCCCTGCCGTGCGAAGTAGTCGAGGAAGCGGGCGCGGATCTCGTCGGAGCGCATGTATGGAAACCGGTTCAGGATGTGGGTGCCGCG
>DASVSA010000322.1:0-1861 GCA_036388335.1 Longimicrobium sp.
ACAACCCGGAGGGGGAGATCACGGGCGAGGGCGACCGCGAGCAGCACGGCCTCGCCCGCCGCCCCCGCACGCCCAGCATCGGCGACGCACGGGCGCGCAACGTCAACTTCATAAGCCGCGACGCGGACTGGGTGACTTTCGAGGCCACCGTGGTGACCGACGCGGACCAGACGGCGGTGGCCCCCGGCTATCTGCAGCGGAGCTGGAAGGAGGGAAACCGGCGCTACTTCCACTACCGGATGGACGCGCCGATCCTGAACTTCTACGCCTTCCTGTCGGGCCGCTACGCCGTGCGGCGCGACCGCTGGCGGAACGTGGCGATCGAGGTGTACCACCACCCGCCTCACGGCTACAACGTGGAGCGGATGGTAGGGGCGGTGAAGAAGTCGCTCGACTACTACACGGCCGAGTTCGGCCCGTACCAGCACCGCCAGGTCCGCGTCCTGGAGTTCCCCCGCTACGCGGAGTTCGCCCAGTCGTTCGCCAACACCATCCCCTACTCCGAGGGGATCGGCTTCATCGCCGACGTGCGCAAGGACGACATCGACTACCCGTTCTTCGTGACCGCGCACGAGGTGGCGCACCAGTGGTGGGGGCACCAGCTGGTGGGCGCCGACGTGCAGGGCGCGGCCATGCTCAGCGAGACACTCTCGGAGTACAGCGCGCTGATGGTGATGGAGCGCGAGTTCGGGCGCGCAAAGATCGGCCGCTTCCTGCGCTACGAGCTGGACCAGTACCTGCGCGGGCGCGGCGGCGAGGGACGCGCCGAGTTGCCGCTGGCCCTCGTGGAGCAGCAGCAGTACATCCACTACAACAAGGGCGCGCTGGCGATGTACGCCCTGCGCGACTACATCGGCGAGGAGCGGGTGAACGCCGCGCTGCGCTCTTTCCTGGACCAGTGGAAGTACCGCGGCCCGCCGTACCCCACGTCGCGCGACCTCCTGGTGCACCTGCGCGCCGCCACCCCGGACTCGCTGCGCTACCTGATCGGCGACCTCTTCGAGAGCGTCACGCTCTACGACAACCGCACCGAGAGCGCCACCTCCCGGCGCCTGGGCCCCGGCCGGTACGAGGTGGAGCTCCGCATCCGCGCGCGTAAGGTGCGCGCCGATTCGCTCGGCACGGAAACGGAGGTGCCTCTGGATGACCGCATCGAGATCGGCGTGTTCGGCCCCGACAAGGACGTGCCGCTCTACCTCGCCAAGCACCGCATCCGCGCCGGCGTGCAGACGGTGCGCGTGCAGGTGAAGGAGGCTCCCGAGCGCGCCGGCATCGACCCGCTGCACAAGCTGATCGACCGGGCGATCGAGGACAACACGAAGGACCTGAACTGATTTGGGCTCACACAGAGACACAGAGGCACAGAGATAAGTTCATCTCCGTGCCTCTGTGTCTCTGTGTGATTCGAGGTTACGGCAGCGTGGCGATGTCCAGCTCGGTGCGCACCTTTCGCGATGCGGATCCGCCGACGGAGAACATGCGGCCGTTCCAGAACGGGGTGTTGTGGACGTGGGCGCGCGCGGCGGGGAGGCCGGGCTTCACCTCTTCCCACGGGCCCATGCGGCCTTCCGCCAGGAAGGGTGCCCGCCACATGGCGTCGGTGAAGCGCACGTTGTCTTCCACGCCGCCGACCATGTAGAGGAAGTCGCCGGCCACGAAGCTGGAGTGCGTGGCGTACGCGTGCGGGGTGAACGAGACCGTCTGCCAGCGGTCGAGTGTGCCGTCCGGGTTGATCTTGGCGCGGCTCACGTCCACGTGAAGCATCGGCAGCCCGGGGTGGTTGGCGAGCCCGCCGGCGATGTACAGGTGGCCGTCGCGCACGAAGCTGCTGTGGTGGGAGCGGGGGTTGGGCATGGGGGTG
>DASVSA010000323.1:0-6924 GCA_036388335.1 Longimicrobium sp.
GGTAGCCCAGCTCGCCCGCGGCGTCGTTGGGGTCGCCGTCCGCGCCGTCCGCCGCCGCCTCGAAGTCCACGGGCGCGTCGCCCGCGGCGCCGAGGGCGCCCAGGGTGTTCTCGATGTAGTCCCGGTTGGAGAGGATCTGCCACCGCCCGTGGCGCCGCGACGTCTCCTCGCCAGCCGCGTGACCGGCGTCGGCGATCCCCTTCTCCGGCGGCGGGATCACGGGAAACTGCGGCAGGTGCACCTCGTGGGTCACGAAGGGCGTGTACCTGCCGTGGGCGGTCCCCGGGCGCTCGCCGTGCTGCACCAGCATGGAGGCGATGGCGGCGTTGGACTCGTTGGGCTTCTGGTCGGCGACTCCGTGGACGGCGATCACCGCGATCCGCTTGCGGGTGGGGGGCGCGGGCGGGGGCGTGTCCATCGAGGGGCTCCGGGGCGCGGGGCGTGGATGGGGCCGAGCGGGGACTCGCGCGGAGGCGTCTCCGCGTGGGGCAAAACTGTTAGTGATTGGATGGATTCAGCCGTGGATTTTCTCGTTCCGCGCCAGCATCGCGACGAGCGTCTCGATGCGGCGGGCGCGGGTCTCGGGCTTCTTGGCCGTCTGGACGCGAAAGAGGACGGCGTAGCGGTTGGCGCCGTTCAGCGTGGCAAAGAAGTCCCGCGCGGCGGGGTTGGCGTCCAGCGCGGCCTGCAGGTCGTCCGGCACGGTGGCGTTGCGCTGCGAGTCGTAGGCGGCGTCCCAGCGCCCGTCGTCCTTCGCGCGCTCCACCTCGCGCAGTCCGGCGGGCTTCATCCGCTCCCCCAGCGCCGCCACCTTGTCGCGGTTCACCTTCGACCAGATGCTCTTGCGCCCGCGCGGCGTGAACTTCTGGATCCAGGAATCTTCGTCGTAGCTCTTCTTCTGGCTGTCGATCCACCCGTAGCAGAGCGCCTCGTCCAGCGCCTCCGCGTACGAAAGCGAGCGGATGGGCGCGCCCTTCTTGCCGAGCCGCAGCCAGACGCCGGGCGCGTCCGCGTGGTTCGCCTCCAGCCACGCGGCCCACGCGGCGGGGTCTTCGAACAGTATGACGGGGAGCTCTTGCATTTGCGGAGAGGCTAGCGGTCTGGATGCACATAAGGTCGGGAGCGGGTGGGGCGTGCGCGCGGAGGCCGCCGGCTGCATTATAAAGAAGGCAGCCCCGTACAGACAGACCGAGATCAACGATCCCAGGCAGCATGCCCGAGCAGACACGCAGGAAGCCCGGCTACCCCGCGGCGAGGATCGTCGCACCCACGGTGGTGGAGCACCTGGAGACGCACCTGGCCCAGGCCCGCGAGCGCGGCGTCACCCGGTTCGCGCCGCAGCCGGACGCGCGCACCGTGGAGGCGGTGATCAACACCTCGTTCTGGGCCTCCCTCCGGCGCGAGGAGGGGCACTGGCCGCGCATCTCCCTCGCCTACCTCCCGCCGGAGCAGGCGGGGACGGCCATGGTGCTGGACCGCTGGCTCCCGCTCAACCCGCGCGACCTGGCCCGGCTGGCCCCCGCCGTGGAGGGGCCCGGCACGCACCTGGGCGTGTGGCCGGACGGCGACACGCTCAAGGTGTGGGGCACCACGCGGCGCGTCCCCACCCTGTGCTTCGTGCTGGAAGTGGCGGAGCCGGGCCTGCTGGTGGTCAAGTACCGCCGCGGCGACGAGTTCGACAAGTACGGCACCATCGCCGTGCTGGAGGGCGAGCGGATCAAGGTGGTGGACGAGGAGGGCGGGAGCCTTCCCGACTGCCCCACGCTGCTCACCGCGCTGCTGGGCTTCGAGGCGGCGGCGCCGGCCGTGGGGCCCACCAACGTGCTCACTCAGCTTGCCGTGTCCATGCGCGCGCACGGCCGCGGCGGCTCGCTGCTGGTGGTGCCCGGCGAGGGCGACGGGTGGCTCGCCTCGGCCGCGCGCCCCATCCCCTACTCGGTGAGCCCCTTCGCCGACCTGTCGGGGCTGCTGGCGCGTCCGGTGGAGGAACGAGAGCTTCCCGCGTGGCGCGAGTCGTTCCGCCGCTCGGTGGACGCCGTGGCGCGCCTCACCGCCGTGGACGGCGCCACCGTTCTCAACGAGCGCTACGAGCTCCTGGCCTTCGGGATGAAGATCGTGCGCAAGCGGGGAAGCGAGCGGGTGGAGCGCGTATCCGTCACCGAGCCGGTCGTAGGAAACACCCCCACGGTGGTGGACCCCTCGCGCCTGGGCGGCACCCGCCACCTCTCCGCCGTGCAGTTCGTCCACGACCAGCGCGACGCCCTGGCCCTGGTCGCCTCGCAAGACGGCCGCTTCACCGTGTTCGCCTGGTCGCCCTGCGAGAACATGGTCCACGGCCACCGCGTCGATACGTTGTTGATGTGAACTGCAGTGCCCAGTGCCCAGTGCCAAGTGCCTAGTAACTGCGGTTCGTGACTCAGGCTTCTGTTACCAGGCACCAGGCACTAGGCACTAGGCACTAGGCACTTGGCACTTGGCACTTGGCACTTGGCACTTGGCACTCCGCCGAGGGTAACACCGGAACGGCCCACTAGATGCAAACCTTCTCTGCAGGGCCGCCGGCGCATCCGCCGGCCGGCGACGAACTCCGCGAGGACCACCCTGATGAAACGCCTCCTGCCCGTCCTTCTGCTTGCGCTGGGCGCAGCCGCCTGTGACCGCAACCCCACCGGGGCACGCGAGAACCTCAAGATCGGGGAAACGCTGTCGCTCAACGTCAACGGCGTGGACGTCTGCGACAAGCCCACCAACAGGCAGGCGCGCGTGGTCGCGCTCTCCGAGCACGCGGCGGTGCTGGCAGACCTCCAGAACCCGTCCAACGGCTTCACCGAGGCGGAGTACCAGGTGTTCGCCGACGAGTTCGACCGGGTGGTGTGGCCCGTGGTCACCGAGAACTTCGGCACGCCGGGCGACGTGGACCGCAACGACCGCATCCTGATCCTGTTCACCAGCTCCGTCAACGAGCTGACGCCGGCCGGCGCGGACTACATCGTGGGCGGGTTCTTCTTCTCGCGCGACCTCTTCCCCGTGCGCGACGAGGACGGGATCGACGGGTGCGCGTCCAGCAACGAGCGCGAGCTCTTCTACCTGCTGGCGCCCGACCCGTCCGGCACCATCAACGGCAACACCCGCAGCAAGGCGTACGTGCGCAGGACCAGCTTCGGCACGCTGGCGCACGAGTTCCAGCACCTGGTGAACGCCTCGCGCCGCCTGTACAAGAACGACGCGCCGAGCTTCGAGGAGACCTGGCTGGACGAGGGGCTCGCCCACATCGCCGAGGAGCTCTCCTTCTACCGCGCCTCCTCGGGGCTGGGGCCGCGGCAGAACGTGGCGCTCACCACCTCGTTCTTCCCCACGCAGGCGCGGGTGGACGTGTTCGACCAGTACCAGGTCGCCAACTTCGGCCGCGTCGCCGAGTACCTCGAAGAGCCCGAAGTGCAGTCGCCCATCCAGGACGACGACGACCTGGCCACCCGCGGCGCCGCCTGGACCTTCCTGCGTTACGCGGCCGACCACAAGGGCGGCGACGAGCGCCAGATCTGGCAGTCGCTGGCCAACTCCAAGCTCAGCGGCATCGCCAACCTGACGGCCGTGCTGGGCGATCCCGTCCCGCTGCTGCAGAACTGGGGGGTGGCCAACTACACCGACGACGCCGTGCCCGGCGTGGCGCCCATTCACACGCACCCCAGCTGGAACTTCCGGCAGGTGCTGAGCAACAGCGCGTTCGGCGGCTTCCGCCTGCGCACCTACAACCTGATCAACGGGTCGCCCAACACGGTGAGCGTGGTGGCCGGGTCGCAGGCGTACATGCGCTTCCGCGTGCTGCCGGGGCTGCGCGCCGACGTGCGCACCAGCACGCCGGGCACCACGGTGGGGGGCGCCTGCACCACCGTTCCGCTCGCGGTGGGCCAGGTGTACCAGGGCACCGCCGCCGCCGCCGCGGCCCTCTGCTTCGAGGGCGGGACGGAAGGCGGGGAGTACGCGCTGATCCCCTTCAACGGCTCCACCAGCTCCACGGCGCGCACTCAGCTCACGGTCACGGCCACCGGTGTCGCGCCGGTGCTGGGGCCGCCGAACCCGTCGCTCTCGCCCTCCGGCCCCACGCTCTCGCGAGCCGCCGCGCTCGAGGCCCGCGGCGACGGCGGGTGGGAGTCTCGCCTCCGCGAGCGCGAGCGCCAGGTGCTGCGCCCGCTCTTCGGCCGGGGCGCCCCCGCGCGCTCCGCGTCGGCCGATCCGGCGGCGCCCGAAGTGAGGATCTCCGTGGTCCGCACCAAGTAGCAAAGGCCGCCCCGCCCTCCAAGCGGAGGGCGGGGCACGGCGGCACGGTGGCGCAAATGGAGGATTCGTGTTATCCTTCGTTCCTGCAAGGGTTTGCGTACGTCTCCCTCTCCACCGTAGCCATCCTCCGATGGATCTTCTCACGGGCCTTCTCGGCCTTCTGCTCGAGTACCACGAAGACGAAGAGTGCGATTGCAGCCGCGCCGGCACCTGCCGCTGCTGCCTTACGCGCGTAGCGCTGGCCGAAGCGGCCCGCACGTATCCGGAGCAGTTCCAGGCCGCGGAGGGCGCATGGTGGCGGGAGCTGGAGGCGCGCTTCGCGCCGCGCCGCAAGCGACTGACACGGGCTTAGCAAAAGAATCTCACACAGAGCACGGAGGCACGGAGATCAGGTCATCTCCGTGCCTCCGTGTGTCCGTGTGGGATGAAAAGGATCTGGTCCGGGATGAGCCTCAGGACGTCCGGCGTCTCCACCGGCTCGGCGAGGGTGCGGCACCAGGCCAGCAGCTCGTCCGGCGGCGCGTCGTCGGTGGCGACGCGGTGGCGGAGGCGGGCCAGCGCGCCCGTGGACAGGCCCGCGAGCGGCGCCACGCGGGTGACGAAGAACAGGCGGTCGGGGCCGAAGCGGCGAAAGGAGCCGGGGGCGAAGACGAAGCGCTCGCCGTACTGCTCGTGCACGGCGGGGCGGTCGAAGTGGCCCGTGGGGAAGTGACGGGTGACGCGGGCGGCCGGGTCGTAGGCGCGGCGGTCTCCCGAGAGCCAGGCCAGGTCCGCGTGTCGGCGCGTGAAGCCGTGCGCCACGTCGTTTGGATTGCGCTTCGCCTCCACCACCGCCAGCACCTCCACGGGGTCGCCGCGGCGCACGATCACCTGGTCGATCTCGGTGCCCGCCGCGCCCAGCTTCACCCCGGCGAGGATGACGGGCTCCGGCTCGCCCATCTCCGGCAGCAGGTGCTCGCGGATGGCCTGGACGGCGATCTCCTCGAAGCCGCCCCCCGAGCGCCCCGACCGCTGCCCCTGCTCCCGCAGCAGCTCCTCCAGCCGCGCCTCCTCCGCCTCCAGCCCGCATTGCGCGCGCAGGCGCCGCAGCTCGCTCTCCGCGCGCAGCAGGCGCATGCGCGCCGGGCTCGCGGCGGTCAGCGCGTCCCGCTCCGCCGTCAGCGACGCGCGGCGAGCCTCGAAGGCGGCGAGCTTCTCCCGCAGCTCCGCGCGGCGGGCGGGCGCGGCGCCCTCGCTCGCGCCGGCCAGCCCCGCGACGCCCTGCTCCACTCCGCGCAGCTCCTCCTCCACCTGCCCCAGCCGCTCTCCGCCGGGCGACGCGGCGTCGGCCTGGCGGGAGTGCTTCACCTCCCGCTCAAGCGCTCGCAGCCCGGGGCAGGCACGCCGCAGGTCGCGGATCCGCTCGCGCTGCGCGAACACGGGATCGCGCCGCCACCCGGCGAGCTGGCGCTGGAGCCAATCCCGGAAGCCCTCCGCGTCGATGTAGCGGAGGTCGGTGGTGCGCTCCCGCAGCAGCGCTTGCACCACCTCCCTCCCGCGCTCAACCTCCATCGCTCATCCCGGTGCTTCCGTTGGTCATCAGCGCGTAACTTCCCGGCGGGGGCGATACGCAAGAAGCTGTCGAGGAGCCCGAAGCCAGCGCCCGGACCCTTGTCCCGCTTCGCGTGTATGGGCTTGCTGGCACGGGGACTGCATGTCCCTGGTTGGTTGCAGCCCGCGGCGAACGTCTCCGCAGACGTATGCCGCGGGCTTTCGCGTAATTGGATTTTCTTCAGCGAAAGGGCTACAATTGGCTAAGCAAGAGGGAATCGAGGTGGAGGGACTGGTCGACGAGGTGCTTCCCGACCGCAAGTACCGGGTGAAGCTGGAGAACGGCCACGTGGTGCTGTGCTACGCGGCGGGGAAGATGGGGAAGTTCAAGATCCGGGTGCTGGAGGGGGACCGAGTCACCCTTTCCATGTCGCCCTACGACCTTACGCGCGGCCGGATCACCTTCCGGCACAAGTAGGGGGCTGCAGGTGACCCGTTCTGCGGAGATTCGATGAGCAGCAACTGGTTCTCGATGGGGAGCGGAGCCCAGGCCCGCCCGGAAGGGACGCCGGATCGCCCGCGCGGCCGGCCCAACGCCGACCTGCGCATCGACCGCGAGGCGCACCCGGGGTGGAGCACGGGCGCCGAGCGTGCACCGCGCGTGGGCGATGCCGTGGTCTGCTCGGTGGGCGAGGGGGAGATCGTCTCGGTGCTGGGGAAGACGAGCGACGGAAGCCGCCTCCTGGAAATCCGCCTGGACGATCCGGGCGCGGCACCGTTCTTCGCCGCGGCCTCCAACGTCCTGATCTCGCCCGACCCGCCGCGCCCCAAGCCGGTGCGGCCGCCGCCCACCCCCGCGCTCGACGACGAGGACGACGACGAGCAGTGGATCGGTTAGGGCATTGGCCCGCACAAGCACATGGAGGCACGGAGACGGGATCGTCTCCGTGCCTCCATGTTTGTGCGTGAGCCTTCCCCCGTGAAACCCGCGCGGGTATCATCCCGTTGGAACACGTGTATCCTTCCGTCCCGCACCTCCGCCTCCCCATGCTCCTCCGCCGCCTCGTACTCGCAGCTGCCGCGCTCCTCCTGGCCGTACCGGCCGCCGCGCAGCAG
>DASVSA010000324.1:0-2706 GCA_036388335.1 Longimicrobium sp.
TGGTGGAGCGACCCGGAGGCGGGGCATGGCCTGCTGCTGGGCCCCCTGGCGGTGTACCTGGGCTACCGCGCCGGGTGGAACCGGGACGCGCGCCCGCAGCCCCTGCTGGGGCTGACGGTGCTGTTGCTGGCCGTGGTGCTCCGCCACCTGGCCGGGCTCGCGGCCGAGATGTTCACCCTGCGCGGCTCCATGCTGCTGGCCGCCGTGGGGCTCGTGATCTTCTACGGCGGCGTGAGGTCCGTGGTGAGGTGGTGGCTCCCCTTCTCCCTCCTCGCCCTCTCGGTGCCGCTGCCGGCCATGATCGTGGGCTCCATCGCCCTCCCCCTTCAGTTCCGCGCCACGGAGATGGGCGCGGCGCTGCTGGAGATGAGGAACGTTCCCGTGTTCATGCGCGGCAACGTGCTCCACCTGCCGGGGCAGGACCTGTTCGTGACCGAGGCGTGCAGCGGGCTGCGCTCCCTTGCGTCGCTCCTCGCGCTGGGCGTGCTGATCGGCGGGCTGTGGCTGCGCTACCCCATCAGCCGCCTCCTGCTGGTGGTGGCGGCCATCCCGCTGGCCATGGTGCTCAACGGGGTGCGCGTGTTCCTCACCGGCTTCCTGGTCTACTACGTGGACCCGCGCCTGGGCCAGGGCTTCATGCACATGACCGAGGGCTGGATCATCTTCGTGGTCGCGTTCGGCATCCTGGGCGGCTTCGCCTGGACGCTCGATCGCGGCGAGCAGCTTTGGAGGAGGGCACGCGCATGAAGCTTCTACTCTGGGCCCCGGCCGCGCTGATGGCCGTGGGCACCATCCTCACCATCGCCGCTCACGACCAGGCCTCGCTCCCGCTGCGCGCGCCGCTCGGGAGCTCGGTGCCGGCCGAGATCGCCTCCTTCCGCGGGCGCGACATCACCGTGTCCGAGGAAGAGCGCCGCGTGGCGGGGATGAGCGAGTACGTGATGCGCGCCTACGCCCCGGCGGCGGGCGCGGCTGCGGCCGGCTTCTCCGTGTACGTGGGCTACTACGCCAGCCAGACGCGCGGCAAGACGATCCACTCGCCGAAGAACTGCCTCCCCGGCGCCGGGTGGGAGGCGCTCACCTCGCGGAAGGCCATGGTGGCCAGCGCCGCGGGCCCGGCCGAGGTCAACCGGTACCTGCTGCAGCGGGGCAAGGAGCGCGCGCTGGTCCTCTACTGGTACCAGGGGCGCGGCCGCATCGCCGCCGGCGAGTACCGGGTGAAGTGGGACCTCCTGCGCGACGCCGCCCTCCGCGGGCGCAGCGACGAGGCGCTGGTGCGCGTGATCGTGCCGGTGACGGGTTCGGAGGAAGACGCCTTCCGCCTGGCCGCCCGCGTGGCCGGCGAGCTGGTGCCCGCCGTCGGCCGCGCGCTCCCGGCCTGAGCCATCCCCCTTGCAAGGAAGCCCCCGATGAACCCGCAGTCGCTCCGCCCGCTCCTGAAGGCGCTCTACCCCATCGGCGCGCTGATCCTGGTGTCGTCGCTCGCCGACCCGCTGGTGCAGACGTGGCCCTTCCGCTTCGGCGAGCTGCGCTGGCGCTTCGGCGCCGTGGGGCTGGGCACCGCGTCGGCGCTGGGGGTCATCTTCGCCCTGGTGTGGATGATGGGCGTGGCCGCGCTGCTGGGGCACCGGCGCGCGCTGCGGGCCATGTCGGTCGCCCACCTGGCGCTGGGCGGGCTGATGCTGGCGGTGCTCGCTCTCTTCGTGCTCGACTTCTTCCAGGTCCGCGCGATGGTGGATCCGCGCATGCGCGGGAGCCTGGACGCCACGGTGCTCAAGTCCATGCTCCTGCTCGGGATCTCGATCCCCGCGGCCTTCGGGCTCGGGATCGCTGGGTGGATCGCCACCCGCGCCGCACCCCTTTCCCGCGCGGAGAGGGCGACCCAGGACTCCTCGATCCTCTTCCACCCCCAACCCCAGGGACAGAAAGCCTGATCCGCTCCGTCCGTTCCTTTCCCTTTTCCGGAGGATTTTCCATGAAGTTACGCTACACGGGTGCCGCGCTGGCGATGGTCGCCACGCTGTGCACCACGCAGGCCCACGCGGCCGGGCCGCTCCCCCCGGGCTCGCAGGCCGGGCTCGTGTCCACGGGCGGCAACATCTACGCTTCGTTCGTGGGCGAGAACGCCTACCTCCGCTCCGAGCTGTGGTTCTTCGGCTCGGTGAACCAGGGGCCGAACCAGATGCCCGTGGGCGGGCACTTCCTGTTCGCCAACAAGGGCTCCAACGTGAGCAGCTGGAACGGGAGCGCCGCCGCGGGCAACCCCACCGGCGACCTGAACACCGCCGCGTTCGGCGGCCCGTTCCTGGGCGGCACCTCGCTGGTGTTCGCGCTGTTCGTGAAGGACCTGGACGCCGGCGCGGGCCGCTGGTTCTGGACCGGTGACTTCGGCAGCAACCCGGACGCGCGCATCCACGCCAAGATCACGGAGCTGGGCGGCGGCACGGTCAGGGTGGGCTTCGAGGACCTGTGCCGCGTGGACAACCCGCCGGCGATGTGCACCAACGACGAGCTGTACACGGACTGGGACTACAACGACCACGAGTTCCTGATCCAGGGCACCACCACCACGCCGGAGCCCGTCTCGATGGCGCTCCTGGGCACCGGCCTCGCCGGTCTGGCCGCGGCTCGCCGGCGGCGCAGGAAGACCGAAGAGCTGTAAAAGCGGCGCTCACACAGAGACACGGAGGCACGGAGAAAGCTGCT
>DASVSA010000325.1:0-11139 GCA_036388335.1 Longimicrobium sp.
CTTCCCGGAGCCAGTATAGGCCGCCAACCACACACGACCGTGAGAGCATGGAGAAGCTGACCGATCTATTCGAGCGCAACCGCGCGTGGGCCGCGGCGATGACGGAGCGCGACCCCGGGTTCTTTACCGGGCTGGTGAACCAGCAGACGCCGCAATACCTGTGGATCGGGTGCTCGGACAGCCGCGTGCCCGCCAACCAGATCGTGGGGCTGGCGCCGGGCGAGATGTTCGTTCACCGCAACGTGGCCAACGTGGTGGTGCACACGGACCTCAACTGCCTGTCCGTGCTGCAGTTCGCGGTGGACGTGCTGCAGGTGCGCCACGTGATGGTGGTGGGGCACTACGGCTGCGGCGGCGTGAGGGCCGCGGCGGAGGATGCCCGGCTGGGGCTCATCGACAACTGGCTGCGCCACGTGCAGGACGTGCGCGACAAGCACCGCGGCGAGCTGGACGCCATCCCCGACGCCGTGGACCGGGTGGACCGCCTGGTGGAGCTGAACGTGGCCGAGCAGGTCCGCCACGTCTGCGAGACGACGGTGGTGCGCGACGCGTGGCTGCGCGGCCAGCCGCTGACGGTGCACGGGTGGGTGTACCGCCTGCAGGACGGCATCCTGCGCGACCTGGGCGTGGCGACTTCGGGGCTGTAGCGCCGCGCGGCACGGTGCTTCCGGGGGACGCGCCATCCACCCCGGCACCGGAGCGACGATGGAGGCAGTCTCGGCGGAGCGCCTTGAAGGTCACGTCCGCATGCTGGCGGGCGAGCTCGCCCCGCGCAGCGTGTCACACCCGGCCAACCTGGACGCGGCGGCGTCGTACGTGGCCGCGCGCATGGCGGAGGGGGGCGCGGAGGTGGCCGACCAGCGCTACCGCGCGCACGGGCAGACGTTCCGCAACGTGGTTGCGCGGCTGGGGCCCCGCGAGGGCGAGCGGGTGGTGGTGGGCGCCCACTACGACGCCGCCGGCCCCTTCCCCGGCGCGGACGACAACGCGAGCGGTGTGGCGGGGGTCATCGAGCTGGCACGGGTGCTGGCGGGGGCGCCGCTGGCCGTGCCCGTGGAGCTGGTGGCGTACCCGTGCGAGGAGCCCCCCTTCTTCCGCACGCCCTTCATGGGCAGCATGGTGCACGCCGCATCCCTGCGCGACGAGGGGGTGCGGGTGCGCGCGATGATCGCGCTGGAGATGATCGGCTTCTTCAGCGACGCGCCCGGGAGCCAGAGCTTCCCCTCCCCGCTGCTGAAGCCGTTCTACCCCTCCCGCGGCAACTTCATCACCGTGGTGGGGAGGCTGGGGCAGGGCCCGCTCATCCGCCGCGTGAAGCGGGCGATGCGCCGCGCGTCGCCGCTGACGGTGCGCTCCATCCAGGCGCCGCAGGCCGTGCCGGGCGTCGACTTCAGCGACCACGCCAGCTACTGGGCCGCGGGGTTCGACGCGGTGATGGTCACCGACACCGCCTTCTACCGCAACCCGCACTACCACACCGCCCACGACACCCCGGACACGCTGGACTACCGGCGCATGGCGATGGTGGTGGAGGGGGTGCGCGCGGCGGTGCTGGCGCTGGCTACTTGAAGCGCAGCTTGGCCACCAGGATGGCGATGTTGAGCGTCACCATCCCGCCGTTGGTGGCGATCACGGGCCAGTCGCTCGTCACCACCCCGTAGGCGATCCACAGCGCGCCCGCCGTGATGAGGATCACGAACATCCCCAGCGACAGGTCGTTGGTCCTCTTCGTCTTCCACACCCGCACCACCTGCGGGAGAAACGAGATGACGGTGAGCGCGCCCGCCACGTAGCCGATGTAGGGTGCGAACTGCTGAATCGGAGCCTCCTGGTGGAAGTGGAGGCGCCGGCTAGCGCAATCCGCACGCCCGCCCTGACACAACGGGGCTCACACAGAGGCACGGAGATGAAGTCATCTCTGTGCCTCTGTGTCTCCGTGTGAGCCTTCAGTTCGATCCGCGCAGGGCGACGAGGGGGTCCACCCGCGTGGCGCGGCGCGCGGGGAAGTACGCCGCGGCCAGGGCCGTGAGGGCGAGGGCGCACGGCACCGCCACGAAGGTGGCGGCGTCGGTGGGGGCGACGCCGTAGAGCAGGTGGGCGAGCACGCGGGAGAGGGCGAAGGCCGCGGGGACGCCGATGAACACCCCCGCCAGCGTGATCGCCAGCCCCTGCCTCACGATCAGCGCCCGGATGGACGAGGGGCGGGCCCCCAGCGCCATCCTCACCCCCATCTCGTACGTGCGCTGGGCCACCAGGTACGCCAGCGTCCCGTAGATCCCCGTGACGGCCAGGAGGAGCGCCGTCGCGGCGAACCCGCCCAGCAGGAGCGCCAGGAAGCGCGGCTGCGACACGGACTCGTGGCGGACCTCGTCCAGCGTGCGCACGTCGGCCAGCGGGAGCTCCGGGTCCATGCCGTGGATGGCGGCGCGCACCGGGCCCGCCAGCGCCGAGGGATCGCCCCGGCCGCGGATGGCCAGGGTGAGCGCGCGCGCGGCGCCGCCGCCGTTCCAGAAGCGGAACTGCGCGTGGGGGATGTACATCTCCGGGCGCGGCGGCTCGCCGAGGCCGGCGTGGCGGACGTCGTTCACCACTCCCACCACGGTCACCCACCCGGGCCCCGCCTCCCCTCCCAGCTTGAAGCGGCGGCCGAGCGGGGAGGCGTTCGGCCAGTACAGCCGCGCCAGCGACTGGTTGATCACCACGGCTCCAGGCGCTTTCTCGTCGTCGCCGGGCTCGATCCCCCGGCCGCTGACCAGCCGCATCCCCACCGCCCGCAGGTAGCCGGGGGTGACTACCTGCCAGTCCGCCCGGTTGCTCGACGCGCCCTCGGGCACCGGGCGCCCCTCGATCTCGAAGTTCAGGTCGCCCAGCTTGCTGGCGAGGGGGAGGTTGGTGACGGCGCCCGCGTCCAGCACGCCCGGCACCGCGCCCACGCGGCGCAGCATCTCGCTGAAGCCGCCCACCACGCGGCCATCGCCTTCGTACGACGAGGCGGGGAGGCTCACGCGCAGGGTGAGCACGCCCTGGGTGCGGAACCCGGGGTCCACTCCGTACAGCGCCAGCACGCTGCGGATGAGCAGCGTCGCGCCCAGCAGCAGCACCACGGCCACCGCCACCTCGCCGGCCACCAGCGCGCCGCGCATCTTCCTCCGTCCCATCCCCCCCGCGCCGGCGCGCCCGCTCTCCTTGAGCGTCTCGAACAGCGGGCCGCGCGATGCCTTGAGCGCGGGCACCAGGCCGAAGAAGAGGAGGCAGAGCAGGGTGGTGCCCAGCGCGAAGGCGAGCACCTGTGGGGCCATGCGCACGGGCGCCACGCTGGGCATCTCCACCATCTTCACCAGCGGGACGGCGCGGACGGCCCAGGCCGCCAGCAGCACCCCGGCCGTGGCGCCCAGCGCCGCCAGGAGGGCGCTCTCCGCCAGGATCTGCCGCACGAGGCGCCCGCGCCCCGCCCCCAGCGCCGCGCGCACCGCCAGCTCCCGCCGCCGCGCATCCACGCGGGCCAGGAGCAGGTTGGCCACGTTGGCGCAGGCGATCAGCAGCACCAGCGCCACCGCGCCCACCAGCAGGGTGATGGTGGGCACCGCCCCGCCGAGCACCGCATCGCGCAGCGGCACCATCCCGGCCCCGAAGCGCATCTCCGCGGAGTAGTCGTCGGGGAAGTCGCGCGTGAAGCCGGCGGCCAGCGCGGCGATCTCCTGGTCCGCCGTTTCCCGCGAGACGCCGGCGCGGAGCCGGGCCACTCCCTCCAGGAAGTGGCTCCCCCGGCCGGTCGCGACCGACCGGTCGATCCCCAGGGGGAGGAAGAGCTCGGTTTCCTCGCCCTCCTCGAAATCGCGGGGGAGGCGGAACGAGGCCGGCATCACCCCGATCACGGTCGTCGCGGCGCCGTTCACGCGGATGCTCCTGCCGATCATGTCCCGCGCCGCGCCGTAGCGGCGGGTCCAGAGCCCGTGGCTCAGCACCACCACGGGGTCGCCGCCGGGCGCGTCTTCGGCGGCGGCGAAGGCGCGGCCGGCGGCGGGGGCCACTCCCAGCGTGGGGATCAGTCCGGCCGATACGAAGCCGGTGCGCACCCGCTCCGGACTTCCGTCGCCGGTGAGGTTGGCGGTCTGCACCGCGTACACCCCCATCCCCGCCAGCGAGCGGAGCCGCTCCGCGTAGTCCAGGTACTCCGGCGGGGAGAGGGCGCCCTCGGGCTCGTCCTGCCAGTGGTTGGTGATGCGGACGAGCCGTTCCGGGGCCAGATAAGGCAGGTCGCGCAGCAGAACCGCGTCCACCAGGCTGAAGACGGCCGTGTTGGCGCCGATCCCCAGCGCCAGCGTGAGCACGGCGGCAGCGGTGAAGGCGGGGCGGCGCCGCAGCTGCCGCGCGCCGAACGCCAGGTCCTGCCACATCTCCCCCAGCCAGTCGGAGCGCCTGCGCTCCCGCTCGCGCGACTCGTCGGTACGGCACAGCGCCCGCCGCGCCCCCTCCAGGTCCCCGAACTCGCGGCGGGCCCGCGCGCGGGCCTCCTCCTCCGTGAGCCCGCCGCGCATCAGCTCCTCGGCGCGCATGTCCAGGTGGAAGCCCAGCTCCTCCTCCACCTCCTCGCGGATCTGGTCGCGGCTCCGCCAGGGGAAGCGGAAGGCGCGCCTCAGCCGTGTGAGCCCGCTCATGCGGCCCCCCCGGGCGCCGGCTCCAGCACGCTGAACACGGCTTCCACGTAGCGCCGCCAGGTGGCCGTCTCGTGGGTGAGCTGGGCCCTCCCCGCCGGGGTCAGCCGGTAGTAGCGCGCGCGGCGGTTGTTCTCCGTCCGCGCCCACTCCGCCTCCACCCACCCCTTCTTCTCCAGCCGCCGCAGCGACTGGTAGAGCGCCGCGTCCTGCACGGCCAGCACTCCGCCCGTGCGCTCGCGGATCCACTGGGAGATGCCGTACCCGTGCATGGGCTCCCAGCCCAGCGTACGCAGGATGAGCACGGCCAGCGTTCCCGGCACCAGCTCCAGAGATTCGTCCGCCATCGGTCCTTCGCGTGAGGGTTCCCCATACCATGCTCCCCGTAGCAGGTGAGGGTAAGGTGCGCGGATCGTCCCCTCGCTGTCAAGCATCTCGAACAGCGGGGCTCACACGGAGACACGGAGGCACAGAGATGACTTCATCTCTGTGCCTCCGTGTCTCCGTGTGAGCCAGCGGTTATTGTGGCCTGCTGCTCCGCTGCGCACCCTGGAGGCGGGCCTGGAGCTGGCGGCTGCGCGCCAGGAGCTGGTCCGTCTGCGGGTCGGCGGCGAGCATCTGGCGGTGGAGGCGGTCGTCGAAGGCGCGGGCCCGCGCCGCGATGGCCGGCTGCTGCATCACCGCCTGCTGCGCCCGCATGAAGCGCCCGCGGATGGCGGCGAACTCGCGGGCCAGCGTCTGCACCCGCGCGGCGTCGTTGCGGGCCTGGGCGGCGCGCGCCTCGCCCTCCATGGCCTGCACGCGCGTGGCCAGCGCCGGGAGCTGCGGGTCCTGCCGCTCCATGGCGGTCTTGATGTCGCGCATCAGCGCCGTCTGCGTGGCGGCCAGGTCGCCCGCGCGCATGGCGCGGGAGTGGATGCCCTGAAGGCGCGTGGCGATCGTCTGCAGCTCGGCCATCAGCGCGCGCGACTCCTCGCGGGTGGGCGCGGCGGCCGGTGCGCGGACGGGCGAGGGACGGGGCGACTGGGCGGCGAGCGCCGCCGGAAGCGCGAGTAGTGCGAAGGCGAGCGTTCCCACCCGCCGGATCTTGCTGGTCAACGAGCTCTCCACTGCTGGTTTCCACGCGGGCACCGGCCCGCGCTCTGATGCTTCTGCGGCGCGTCTTCAACCCCGAAGGCGCCCGCAGGTTTCATCGGGGCGCCGCCGGGGCGCCCCCGCCCGTGGTGTCCGGCGGGGGCGGCGCGGGCGGCGGGGTAGACGGTTCCGCCGGCGTCACCGGCTCGCCCAGCACGCGCGGACGGGGACGCTCGCGCGGCGGCTCCTCCGTGCGCCGCGTGGCGCGGGGCGGCGTGCGCGGCGTGGTGGTGCGCGTCTCCGGCGGCGTGTACGGCTCCGGCTGCAGGGGCTCCACGTTCCCGGCCTCGGGAGTGCGCGGGCGCTCGCCGGCGCGGCGCTGCGCCTCCAGCTCCGGCCAGTTGATCCCCCGCTGCTCCAGGTCGCTCATCCCCACCGTGTCCGGGTTGTAAGGCTCCGGCAGCTGGATGTCCGTGGAGCCCCACTCCTCGTCGCGCCACGCCGTGTCCATGGCGATGGGCGGGTAGCCGCCGGCCGGCGTGCACACCTCGGCCGGGGGACGGCTGTTCACGAAGTACTCGGTGTACGTGGCGCCGCGCGCGGGGCACCCCTGCGCCACCGCCAGCCCCGTGGCCCGGTCCACCGTCTCGGTCAGCACGCCGCGGGGCGCGGCCCACTCGGCCGGGGCCGCGCGGCCGGCGTACACGCGCCGCATGATGCGCCCCCACACGGGCGCGGCGATGGTGCCGCCCGATGCGCCGCGCACGATGGTCTGCGGCCGGTCGAACCCGAACCAGACGGCGGCTACCATGTCCGGCGTGTACCCCACGAACCACACGTCGGTGGCGGCGTTGGTGGTCCCCGTCTTCCCCGCCGCGGGGGCGCGGAAGCCGGCGGCGCGCACCGGGGTGCCGGTGCCGCGGTCCACCACGTCGCGGAGCATGGTGGTGAGCACGAACGCCTCCGCCGCCTCCAGCACCTCCTCGCCGTCGTTCTCCGCCTCCCACAGCACCTCGCCGTCGCGGCTCTCCACGCGGCGGACGAGGTGGGGAGTGACGCGCTTGCCCAGGTTGGCGAAGGTGGCGTAGGCGCTCACCAGCTCGATGGGGCGCACCTCGGCCGAGCCCAGCGCCACGGCCGGGTTGTTGGGCACGGGGGTGGTGATCCCCAGCCTGCGCGCCTGGTCGGCCACGCGCCCCATCCCCACCTCCTGCGCCAGCTTCACCGTCACCACGTTCTTGGAGCGGGTGAGGGCGTCGCGCATCGTCACCGGACCGTCGAAGGTGCCGGTGTAGTTGCGCGGGCTGTACGAGCTGCCGCGGGAGAGCTGGATGCTGATGGGCGCGTCTTCGATGCGCCGCGTGGGGGCGATGCCGTCCTCGAGCGCCGCCAGGTACACGAAGGGCTTGAAGGCGGAGCCCGGCTGGCGCTTCGCCTGGTAGATACGGTCGAACTTGGAGTCTTCGTAGTCGCGCCCGCCCACCAGCGCGCGCACCTCGCCGTTGCGGGCGTCCATCACCACCGCCGAGCCCTGCAGGTAGTCCGTCCCCGACTCGTCGTCGGCGCCCTTGCCGCGCGTGTACTTCGGGTGGTCGAACCCACCGAAGGCGCCGCTCTCGATGGCCGTCGCCTGGCGTGCCACCTCGGACTCGGCGGCGGCCTGGGCCACCGGGTCGTAGGCGGTGAAGACGCGCAGCCCCGTGGTGGCGAAGCGCTCGCCCACCTGCTCTTCGAGCTCGCGCCTCACGCGGTCCACGTAGTACGAGCCGCGCTCCTTGGGGTCACGCCCCTTGCGCGCCACCCGCACCGGCTCCTTCATCGCCGCCTCGGCCTCGGCCACGGGCACGTAGCCCCCGTCGGCCATGGCGCGCAGCACGATGTCGCGGCGCTTGCGGGCGGCGGCGCGGTCCTCGCGCGGGTTGCGGCGCGAGGGAAGCTGCCCCAGCCCGCCGATGGTGGCGGCCTCGGCCAGCGTCAGCTCGGAGGCCGGCTTGCCGAAGTAGGTGCGCGCCGCGGCCTCCACCCCGTAGCTCCCCTCGCCCAGGTAGATGTGGTTTAGATAAAGCTCCAGGATCTTCTTCTTGGGAAACGCCCGCTCGATCTGCCGCGCCACCCGGATCTCCATCACCTTGCGGCGGATGGAGCGGTCCGTGTACGGAAGCGCGTCGGGGAACAGGTTGCGGGCGAGCTGCATGGTGATGGTGCTGCCACCCTCGGCCACGCCCCCCCGCTTCACGTTGGCCACCATGGCGCCGCCGAAGCGCTGCCAGTCCACGCCGCCGTGGTCGTAGAAGCGCCGGTCCTCGATCGCCACGAAGGCGTTGGGGAGGTAGGCCGGGAGGGAGTCGATGGACACCACCCGCCGGTTGACGGTGGAGAGCGTGCCGAACGGCTTGTCGTTGGCGTCCAGCAGCTCGGACCCCTCCGCCTGGTACTGGTCCAGCTCCGACACCGGCGCGCACCCGCCCAGCCCGCACGGCGCGAACCACAGCCAGCCGAAGCCGACCACGGAAAGGGCGAGGAGGGAAAGAAGGACGATCTTGAGCTTTCGGTTCATCTCGTCTCGGTTCCCCCCCGCCGCCTCGTTCAGGGGCTCGCGGGTGGGGGCTTGTTGATGAAGTCGCCCGGCTGCGGCACCCGGGGCTGGCCCGGGAACACGGGGCGCCCGGGGAGCTCCGGGGTGGGATCCACGAAGCGCTCGGGGAGCGGCGCGGGGGCCTCGCAGGTTGCTTCGGGGGCGAACCGGGCCGCGAAGTAGTCCGTCTGGCCGCCGCCGTACGGGCAGTCCGCGGTGAGCACGCGTCCCCGGCTCATCCGGCGCGCCACCACCCCGCGGGGGCGGGGCCACGCCGGCGGCGGACGCCGTGTTTCATAAGCTTTTCGCATAATCCGCGCCCACACCGGCACCGCCAGCGTGCCGCCCGTGGCGCCCGCCAGGATCGTCTGCGGATTGTCCAGCCCCAGCCACACGCCCGCCAGCAGATCCGGTGTATACCCCACGAACCACACGTCGGTTGCGGAGTTGGTGGTTCCCGTCTTCCCGGCCACGGGGATGTCGTACGAGATCCCGCCGATCCCCGGGTCGCGCACGCCGTAGCCGGTGCCGCGGTCCACCACCTCGCGCATCATGTCGGTGAGGATCCACCCCACCGCCGGGTCCACCGTCTGCCGCGTGGGCGCCGGGGGCTGCCAGAGGAGCTTGCCCTGGTGGTCCTCCACGCGCGTCACGTAGCGCGGCTCCACCCGGTACCCCCCGTTGCCAAAGGTGGCGTACGCCGAGATCAGGTCCATCGGGTACACCGCCGCCGCGCCGATGTACACGGAGGGGAAGCCCGGGATGGGCGTGCTGATCCCCGCGCGCCGCGCCAGGTCCTTCACCTTCTCGAACCCCGCGTCGCGCCCCACGCGGATGGTGGCCAGGTTGCGCGAGTTCCTCAGCGCGGACCTCAGCGTCACGTATCCGCCGTAGTTGCCGTCGTAGTTCTTGGGGCTCCAGCTGCCCACCGTCAGCGGCCCGTCGCTCACGGCGAAGAGGGGCGAGCGCCCCCGCTCCAGGTCGGCCGCGTACACGAAGGGCTTGAAGACGGAGCCCGGCTGGCGGAGCGCCTGCGTGGCCCGGTTGAACTGCGACTGCTTGAAGTCGCGCCCGCCCACCATGGCCATCACGGCGCCAGTGTTGGGGTCCATCAGCACCGCCACCCCCTGCAGGTAGGGCGTGTGCCGCACCGACTGGCCGGGCTTGAGCGTGGCCGTGAAGCGCTCGTAGGTGGGATGCCGGTAGCCGCCGTAGGTGCCTCCCTCGATCTGGCGGAGGTGATCCTCCAGGCTGCGCTCCGCCGTCTGCTGGAGCACGGGGTCGAGCGCCGTGTAGATCTTGAGCCCGCCCGTGTAGAGCAGCTCGCCGAAGCGGGGCTCCAGCTCGCGCCTCACCGCCTCCACGAAGTACGGGGCGCGGAAGGCGCCGGCGGGCGGGGCCACCGTCACCGGCTGCGCCTGCATCTGCGCGGCCTGGGCGGCGGTGATGACGCCGGAGCGGGCCATCATGTCCAGCACGCGGTCGCGGCGGCGCTGGGCGCGCTCGGGGTGCTCGCGCGGGTTGTACGCGCTGGGCGCCTGCGGGAGCCCGGCCAGGGTGGCCGCCTCCAGCACGGTGAGCTGCGAGGCCGGCTTGCCGAAGTAGGTGCGGGCCGCCGCCTCGATGCCGTACGCCCCCGCGCCCAGGTAGATGTGGTTGATGTAAAGCTCCAGGATGCGCTCCTTGGAGAGCTTGCGCTCCATCTCCAGCGCCAGCTTGGCCTCGGCGATCTTGCGGCGCAGGCTCTTCTCCCCCGCCGGGAGCTGCTGGGGGAAGAGGTTGCGGGCGAGCTGCATGGTGATGGTGCTGCCCCCCGTGGCCCCGAACCCGCCCAGGATGTTGTCGCGGATGGCGCCGATGACGCGGAAGGGGTCCACCCCCTCGTGGTCGAAGAAGCGCGCGTCCTCGATGGCCACGAACGCCATGGGCACGTAGCGCGGCAGCTCCCGGATGGCCACCACCGTGCGGCGCTCGCGGTGGAACGAGCCCAGCGGCACGCCCCGCGCGTCCAGCACCTGGCTGGCCTGGCGCGGCGCGAAGTCGGCCACCTGGTCGGCGGTGGGGCAGGTGCCGGGGCACGCCCGCGTCCACGCCGCCACCACCCCGCCGGTGCTGCACGACCCCAGCGTCACCAGCGCCAGGCCGATCACGATCTTCCGCTCCTGCCGGTCGCGCCACGCCGCGCGCAGCCGCCGCCATCCGCCCCGCGCCTGCGCGCGCGCGCCGCTCCATCTATCCGTCCAGGCTCCAGCCACGGGTCTGCTCGTTCGGGTGTGTCGTATCCGGTTGCAAGCTTATATAGATACACCGGGGCGGTCCCGTATGCCAACTGCGACGGCGGCCTCTCTCTGTGGCTCCGTGCCTCTGTGTGACCCCTTCGGTCGCCGGAATGCGAATTGCCAGCGGTCCCCCTCCCTGAGCACAGGCGACCCGAAAGAGGAGGAAGCATGGACCAGAACGAGAGCAACCCGGGGAACGTGGAGCGCCAGATGGACGACTCCACCGGTGGGCGCAGCGAGGGCGAGCGCCTCCACGACCAGGACGACATGACGGGCCGCGAGGGAATGGCCGGCGCGGGCTCCGGCGTGAGCGGCGACCCCGTGGAGCGCGGCGAGCGCCAGGCCGGGACGGCCCCCGACCACCACGACGGCAGCTACGGCAACGACAGCGGCTTCTCCGCCGCCGGCACCGAGGGCGAGCGCCCTGCCCCCGGACGCACCGAGAACGGCGGGCTGGGCACGGGCCAGGACGTCAGCGGCACCACGGACAGCACGGCCGCGGCGAGCTCGCGCGACTTCTGAGAAACAGGTCTCACACAGAGGCACAGAGGCACGG
>DASVSA010000326.1:0-5213 GCA_036388335.1 Longimicrobium sp.
CTACATGCGGCAGGGGTCAGGCGCGCTCGTGTCGAACGCGCAAACGCTGCCCTACCGCGGCACACCCGCGGGGGGCGGGTACTCCACCGTGGGTGACCTCGCGCGCTTCGCCGTCGCGGTTCGGGAGCGCCGACTTCTGGACTCGGCGCACACGGCGCTGCTCCTCTCCGGGAAGGTCGCGGTCGGCCCGAGCTTTCGATACGCATATGGGTTCATCGACCGCGTCGTGGGCGGACGGCGATTCGTCGGGCACGGCGGGGGCGCGGCGGGGATGAACGGGGAGCTCGCGTTCGAGCCGAACGGCGGGTACGTGGTCGTCGTCCTGTCGAACCTCGACCCGCCCGCCGCGGGACAGGTGGCGGGCTTCATCCTCAGCCGCCTGCCGGCCTCCAGCGGCGGGGGCTGAGGGGCTTCATGATGCTCATGCATGCACGGGCGGCAGCGCTCGCCGCCGTGTGCGGTGCCCTGGCGGCCATCCCCGCACCGGCGGCTGCGCAGCATGAGCATCACGGCGTTCCGGCCAGCGGCGCGCAGGTGGTGCTGATGGGAACCGCCTCCTGCGCGGAAGGCACGCCGTTGGCCGGTGCCGTCGTGCAGCTCTTCCACGGCGGCGGCCGTCACCTCGTGGCGGCGTCGGTGGCCGATGCCGCGGGCCGCTTCGCCGTGCGCGCGGGCGCCGGCACGTACGCGCTCGAGATCAGCAACGCGGGGGATGCGCCGCACCGCCAGCAGGTGACCGTCGCGAACGCGCCCGTCCGCGTGGGCAACGTGCGCATCCGGTGCGGTCCGCTGGGGCTGGATACGCTGGCCGTGGGCGCGGAACGCGACGTGGTCCAGCTGCGCGGCGGCGCCACCGTCGTGGATGCGCGCGCGTCCGCCGCGGCGGGGGGCAGCATCGCGGACCTCCTGCGCACCGTGCCCGGCGTGGAGCTGGACGCGGATGGGCGCATCGCCATGCGCGGCGGCACCGGCGTGCTCGTGCTGATGAACGGGCGGCGCATCCCGCTGACCGGTGAGGCCCTCGCCGCGTTCCTGCGCCAGATGCCGGCGACGGCGCTGGAGCGCATCGAGGCAGCCACCACCGCGTCCGCGCGGCAGGATGCGGACGGCGCCGCCGGTGTGGTGAACCTCGTCTTCCGCGATGATGCCGCGCGGCGCACCGGCATGCGCTCCCTGGCGGGCTCCGTGGCGACGGAGGATCACTACATGGGCTCCGCCGCCGCCACGGGCAACGTGAGGGACGTCCTGAGCTGGGACGCGATGTACTCCCTGTCCGGCACGCGGCCGCGGACGGACTCCAGGACGGCGCGCTGGAGCCTCGTGCCCGGGGACCTCCCCCTCCAGACGGACGAGGACAGCCGCGCACGCGCCAGGCACCGCCTTCACTCCATCCTGGCGGGCGCCGCCGTCACGCCGACGCCGAACACGTCCCTGGCGCTGCGCGGCGCGTACTCCTGGATGAAAGGCGAGTACCGCAACAGCACCGCGTTCGTGTACACGGATGCGGCGGGGAACCGGGGGACGAGCGCGACCGGCAGCCTGATGGAGCACGTGATCCCGTCGGCCGAGCTGAGCGCCGTCGCGACCGTGGACCGGGGGCGCGTCCGTTTCGCTTCCGAGGCGCGCACCAGCTTCGTGGATGAGGATTACCGCGGCGAATACGATGATGCGGACGCGGGCTACCGCTACATGACCACCGCCATGGCCTCGCGGCAGCGCGAGCACGTCCTGCGGAACGACCTCGGCCTGCGCTTGCCGGGCATCAACCTGGACGTGGGGCAGGAATCCCGGCTCCGCACCCTCACCGCCGCGCACGATGCGACCCACTTTGGCGCGACCGTGGCGCAGGCCTACCGCTACGAGGCGGATGTGCACGCCGGCTACCTCACCGTTCACCGGTCCACCGGCGGCGTGCGCGCGGAGGCGGGGCTGCGCCTGGAAGCGGACCGGACGCGCGTCCAGCTGGAGACCGCCAGCGCACGATCCGCGGTGCGCCTCTTCCCCAGCATCAGCGGCCAATACGCGCATCGTGGCCTCGTGTACCGGCTCGCGTACGGCCGCCGCATCAACCGGCCGGGGGCGGAGATGCTGAACCCGTTCTCCATGGGCGAGGACGACATGAACGAGATCATCGGCAACCCGTCGCTGCTGCCGGAGGTCTCGGACCAGGTGGAATTCGGCCTGGAACGGCCCGGCCCGCTGCTGACTCTGCAGCTGACCCCGTTTCTCCGCTGGACTCGCGACCCGATCCGCCCGCTCAAGGCCGTGACGGCGAGCGGCCGTTCCACGACCACGCTGGCGAACCTGGACCGGACGCGTGCCACCGGCGCCGACGGCAGCGTGCGCGCACGGCCGGCGGACGGCCTCGTCGTGATGCTGGTGGGCAGCCTCGCCCACATGGAGACGGCGGCCGACTCGTTCAGCAGCGGCGGCGTGTACGCCACGGCGCGGCTCACCGTCGACCTGCGGGTGGCCGCGAACACCACGGCGCAGCTCTACGCGTACCGCCGGAGTGGGCAGGCCATCGAACAGGGCGAGATCCTGCCGGCGTTCACCAGCGAGCTGGCGCTGACGCAGCGGCTCGCCGGCGGCCGGGGGCGCGTGACGCTGCGCCTCAACGACCCGCTGCGCAGCGAACGCCTAGAGTTCCGGATCGCCGACGCGACCTTTACGCAGGAGAGCCGCCGGCGCACGGCGCGCCCGCTGCTGTCGCTGTTCGCGTCCTACGCGGTGGGTGGCGCGCCGCGCGAAGATGCACCCGTCCGACCCCAGGGCCCCGCCCGGATCTTTTGAGGTGACCGTCAGCGGGCAGCGTCCCGGCGCTCCACGGGTCTGGCGTTCCGGGGGGTGTCCAGGACGATCTCGCAGAAAACGGGCGTAGACGCGGCTGGAATGATGTTTTGGCTGCTCTGTAGATGGAGCACGATGCGTCGGGAGGGCCGAGCACGGGCGCGATGAATCGCCCCTACCAGATTTCGTTGACTTCCACGTCCGAGAGGTTCTATGCGGTTCTCGACATCGATCCCTGCGCTCGCGATCACTCTGGCATCGCTTCTTGTGGCCGCATGCGGGGGGAGTGACCCTGTGACCACGACCCCGACCCCGACCGCGACCGTGTCCGGCGTCGTACGCGCCGCCGGCGGAGACGTCATCGGGGGCGCATCGGTGAAGATCGGCAGCGCAGCCGCGACGACCGGCGCCGACGGACGATTCGAGCTCCAGGACCTGCCCGTTGGCGGCGCGACGATCGTTACGAGCGCTCCGCGCTTCGATCCGCGGACGGAGAGCATCAGCCTGACGACGGGGAGCAACGTCCGCGACGTCGAGCTGGCACACCAGACGATTTTCACGCACCAGAGCGTCGTAGCGAATCTGCCCCTGGGGATCGCCGAGTACCGGGCCGCGATCGTCTTCCTCCCCGGCCTGAGAGACCCCGCCACCCAGAACCCCCTGGACTCGCGAGGGCTCGTGGGTGGCCCCATGGGCGCGACATGCCCGATCTGGTGCAATCCGGCCGTGATCGCAGAGGTAAGGAAGCGCTCGCTCGAGCTCGCCGGCGGAAACGTGGCGCTCATCGGAACGACCACCCTGATCGAACAGCCCGCGAGCTACGAGTCGCTGCTCCAGTCACTCTCCGCGCTGGGCACGCAGAGCGGCCATCCGGAGCTTGGAAGCATCCCCATCCTGTTCGTCGGGCACTCGATGGGTGGGTGCACCGCGTACGGGTTCAGCCGCGCTCACGGGGCGCGGGTGGCCGGGTTCGTCACCATGAAGGGCGCCTGCCACAACAATGGCCCCCCACAGGCAGCGGTCACCGTTCCGGGGTACTTCCTGATCGGTGGAATGGACGAAACGTTCCGGAGAGACAACATCACGGGCGTGTTCGAAGCCGGCCGGGCCGCCGGGGCACCCTGGGCGCTTTCGACCGACGCCCTGGGCCACGACCCGATGGCCGACATCGACCAGATGTTCGGCTGGATGGACGCGGTCCTCACGGCACGCCTGCCGGCCACTGCCGGTGCGCCGCTCCGCACGACGACGGAATCGGCCGGCTGGCTCGGCAACCGGTCGACCGGCGCGATCTCGCCGTACGCGTGCTACGGTTCCACTCCTTCCGGCGCGAGCTGGCTGCCCTCTCAGGCGACGGCGATCAACTGGCAGCGGATGACGGGAGGAACGGCCGTCGTAAGTGCTTGCTGAGGCGAGAAACGCTCCTCCGTGTCTCCGTGCCTCCGTGTGAGCCCCGCTGTTCCTCAGCCGGCTTCCCGCGCGCCGCGCGTGTGCTGCTGCTGCGCCGACGTGAACTCGCGGAGGAACCCGGCTTCGCCCGCTCGTTCCACGATCTTCACCAGCCGGCCGGCACCGTTGAACCAGTTGGCGCGCACCGCGCTCTCCGCGGCGTCCGCGGGCCCGGACTCGAGCGCCGCGACGATGGCGTCGTGCTCCTCGAAGGTCTCCTCGAAGCCCGAGCGGTGGAGCGGTCCGTAGAAGTACTCGTACCGGTCGAGGTGCGGACGCAGCCCATCCAGCAGCAAGCGGAGGCGCGGCCCGGCGAGGCGGGTCCTCAGCACCTCGTGAAAGGCGTTGTGAAGCTCGAACAGCCGGTCCCAGTCCGGCGTGCGCTTCGTCGCCTCGCGCCGGAACGCCGCCTGCGACTTCGTCAGCTCCGCCGCGAGCGCGAGCCGCTCGTCCGCGTCGTAATCCGACACGTTGCGGGCGATGACGCCCTCCAGCGCGCCCGCCGCGGCGTACAGCTCGCGGGCCTCGCCAGCTGTCATCGGAGCCACCGCGAGGCGCACCTTCCCGCCATCACTCGCCCCCGCCGGCACCAGCAGCCGCTCCTGCTGGAGGCGGCGAAGCGCTTCGCGGGCGGGTGTGCGGCTTACCTGCAGCTCCGTCGCGACGTCCACTTCAGTCACTCGCGTACCCGGCAGGAGCCGGCCGCGCACGATCAGGGAGCGGACCTTGTCGTAGATGGCGAGCGAGACGGTCGCGGGCGCGGGCGACGAGGTGGTGCGCCGTAGGGGCATTCGGCTCCGGGAGTGTTGAAGCAGCAATCTCACACAGAGGCACAGAGGAAGGAGCTCAGTGCTTCACGGCCCTCCACGCTCGCCCGGCGACCCTCCCGCTCATCCCGGTGCCGGTGACGCGGCCGGAGAAGCGGCGGGTGACCGGACGCCCGTTCACCCGTTCCGTCAGGGTGAAGTCGATCC
>DASVSA010000327.1:0-4399 GCA_036388335.1 Longimicrobium sp.
GGGCTTCCCGCTCACGCGAAGAGCCTTTCCGCGAGCACCATCAGGAAGAATATGACCGAGATGGCGCCGTTCACGTTGAAGAACGCCGCGTCGATTTTCGAGAAGTCGTCGGAGCGCACCAGGCTCTGCTCGTACACCAGCATCACGCCAATCACCGCCGTCGCCGCGAAGTAGAGCGCGCCCAGCGCCGGCACCAGGAAGCCCAGCGCCACGAACAGCGCGGTGGAGATGACGTGAAGGGTGCGCGATACGATCAGCGCCCCACGCGCTCCCAGCGCGGCCGGAACCGAGTGGAGCCCCTCGGCGCGGTCGAACTCCATGTCCTGCAGCGAGTAGAGGATGTCGAAGCCGGCCACCCAGCAGAGCACCGCCCCGGCCAGCGCCAGCAGCGCCCCCGCCGGCCGGCTCCACTCCCCCGCGACGGCCAGGTACGCCCCCACCGGCGCGATGGCGAGCGCCACGCCCAGCACCAGGTGCGCCCAGCGCGTGAAGCGCTTGGTGTACGAGTAGAACAGGATCCACCCCAGCGCGAGCGGCGCCAGCACCAGGCAGAGCGGGTTGAGGAGCGCCGCGCAAAGGAAGAAGATCCCGCTGGCCACCACCACCGCCGCCCCCGCCTCCGCCACGGAGAGCTTCCCGGCGGGGATCTCGCGCATCTGCGTCCGCGGGTTCCTGGCGTCGATGGCGCGGTCAACGATCCGGTTGAACCCCATCGCCGCGAACCGCGCCGAGGTGAACGCCGTCAGGATCAGGAAGATGCTCCTCAGGTACACCGGGTGCTCATAAGACGCCAGCGTCGCCCCAACCAGCGCGAACGGCAGCGCAAAGATGGTGTGCGGCAGCTTCACCAGGTTCGAAAAGTCCGCCAGCCTCCCGCGCCCGCGGATGTGCTGCCCCTCCATCACGCGATCACTCATCCCGCTCCTCTGTGTCTCAGTGCCTCTGTGTGAGCCCGCCGTTGGTCAGTCGATCGGCTCGATGCCGAGGCGTGCCCACAGGCCATCCACGTGCGTCTTCACGTCGGCGTCCATCTCGATCATCTCGGGCCAGCGGCGGGTAAAGCCCTCGTCGGCCCACTTGCGCGTGCCATCGATCCCCATCTTGCTGCCGAAGGAGGGGTTCTGGGCGGCGTGGTCCAGGTCGTCCACCGGGCCCTTGGTGAAGCGCACGTCGCGCTCCGGGTCGATGTTGCCGAGCGCGTACCACCACGCCTCCCGCGTGTTGCGCACGTCGATCCCCTCGTCCACCACCACGATCACCTTGGCCAGCGACATCAGCCCCATCCCCCACAGGCCGTTCATCACCTTGTAGGCGTGCCCCGGGTACTCCTTGCGGATGGAGACGAAGACCAGGTTGTGGAACACGCCCTCGGGGGGCATGTGGTAGTCCACGATCTCCGGCATCGTCAGCCGCGCCAGCGGAAGGAAGATCCGCTCCGTGGCGCCGCCCAGGTACACGTCCTCCACCGGCGGGCGCCCCACCAGCGTGGCGGGGTAGATGGGGTCCTCGCGCAGCGTGACCGTGGTCACGTGAAAGGTGGGATACAGGTCCTCCAGCGTGTAGAAGCCCGTGTGGTCGCCGAACGGGCCCTCGATGCGCAGCTCCTCGTCGGTGTCCACGTACCCCTCCAGCACGATCTCCGCCTCGGCGGGGATGGTGAGGTCGGCGGTGATGGCCTTGCAGGTCCTCACCGGGTCGCGGCGCAGGAAGCCGCCGAACAGGTACTCGTCGATGCCGGGCGGGAGCGGAGCGGTGGGCGTGTACATCGTCGCCGGATCACCGCCCAGGGCCACCACCACGGGCATGCGCCCGCCGCGCTTCTTCTTCCACGCGCGATAGTGGGCGGCACCGCCCTTGTGCTGCTGCCAGTGCATCCCCGTGGAATCGGGCCCGAACACCTGCATTCGGTACATCCCGATGTTCTGGATGCCGGTCTCGGGGTCGGACGTGACCACCATGGGGAGGGTGATGAAGGGCCCGCCGTCGTGAGGCCAGGTCTTGAGCACGGGGAAACGCGTCAGGTCGAACTCGCCCTCGCGCAGGATCACCTGCTGGCACGGAGGCGCGCCCTTGTACGGGCGCGGCGGCACCTTGGTGAGCTCCGCGAACTTGGGGAGCATCGCCATCTTCCCCCACAGCCCCTTGGGGATCTCGGGCTTCACCAGCTCGGCGATGCGGCGCGCGTGCACCTCCACGTCGTCCACCCCCAGCGCCGCGGACATGCGGCGCCACGAGCCGAAGATGTTGATGGCCACGGGGATGGGGCTCTCCGTGCCGTCCATGAGGATGGGCCGCTCGAAGAGCAGCGCCGGCCCGCCGCCGGGGAGCTTCATCGTGCGGTCGGTGATCTCCGCCATCTCCAGGTCCACGGACACGGGCTGGCGGATGCGCACCAGCTGGCCCGACCGATCCAGGAAGCGGAGGAAGTCACGAAGGTTCTGGTAGATCATCTATATCCGCAGCCCTTACAGGTTCGTCTCGAAGATCCTGAGTGCCTGGTCCCTAGTGCCTGGTGCCTAGTAACTGCGGTCCAGGACTTCTGTTACTGGGCACTCGGCACCAGGCACTCGGCACTTTCCCCTTACCCCCGCACGTCCACCTGGTGCGCCACCATCATCAGCAGGCCGTAGGAGAGGTAGGCGACCGCGCCCACCAGCAGCAGGCGCCGCGCGAGCCGCATCTGGAACACGCCGATGTCGTCGAACTTCCCCTCGGGCCTCCACATCGCCATGAACCCGCGGGCGCCGCCGGTGGAGTGGCGCAGCGAGGCGATGATCTGCAGCAGCGCCGAGGCCACGCAGCACCCCACGAAGGCCAGGAAAAGCGTAAGCGCGAAGACCTGGAGGCCCTTGGACATCAGCGCTTCGTGCCCCAGTGCAGCGCGGCGATCCCGCCCGAGAGCGTGGTCCAGCCCACGTCCGCGAAGCCGGCGCGCTCCATGCGCGCGGCAAGCTCGGGCGGCTCGGGGAACTGGCGCACGGACTCGGGGAGGTACGAATATGCCGAGTCGTGCTTCGACACCAGCCGGCCCACCGCGGGGAGCACGCGCAGGAAGTAGAAGAGGTAGAGGCCGCGAAAGGGCTGCCACCCCGGCGTGGTGAACTCCAGGATGACGAAGCGCGCGCCGGGCTTCAGCACCCGCGCCGTCTCGCGCAGCCCCTGGTCCAGGTCGGCCAGGTTCCTCACCCCGAACCCCACCGTTGCGCCGTCGAACGAGGCGTCGGCGAAGGGGAGCATCATGGCGTCGGCGCAGGCGGGCTCCACGGGGAGGCGGGCCAGCTTGTCGGCCCCGTGCTCCAGCATGGCGTAGGTGAAGTCGCTCCCCACCACGCGACCGGCGAACCTGGGGCGGCGGGCGAGCTCCACGGCCAGGTCCAGCGTGCCCGCGCAGGTGTCCAGAAAGGTGCCGCGGGGGGTGCGCTCCCACCCCAAGCGGTCCACCGCCCGGCGGCGCCACAGCTTGTCGATGTTGAGCGACAGCACGTGGTTGAGCAGGTCGTAGCGCGGCGCGATGGAGGAGAACATCCGCCGTACGTGCGCGGCCTTCTCCTCCTGGGGCGGAAGGACCGCTGGGCGGACGGGGGTGTGCGGCATACCGTAAATGGGCTCGCGAGTGTAGAATAGACGCGGAAAGGTACCCCCCGCCGTGGCCGCCAGCAAGGCCGCACCGCCTCCCTGAAACTTCCCGCCGGAAGATGCCGTACCGAAGCCAGGAGGTACGGTTTTCACCCCGTTTCCAACGTTGATCTCAACCGCGCTTACGGACCACGAGCTCGTAGCCCTCGCCCAGAAAGGGAGCGAGAAGGCATATCGCGAGCTGCTCGGGCGCTACCAGCGGCCCGTGTTTTCCCTCATCTACCGCATGCTCCGCGACCGCGAGCAGGCGGAAGATCTGGCGCAGGAGACGTTTGTCCGCGTCTTCAACCACATCGACCGGTACGACCCGAAGTACAAGTTCTCGTCGTGGATCTTCAAGATCGCCACGAACCTGACCATCGACCACATCCGCAAAAAGGAAGTGGCGACGGTATCGATGGACGGCTCGCGCTACGCGGTGACTGCGGACGAGATCGAGGCGTCCACCATCGCCATCGCCAGCGACGACGAGAACCCGGAGGAGCTCCTGGAGGCCAAGGAGCTGGGAAGCTCGATCGAGGAAGCCATCGGCGCCCTGCGCGCCGAGTACCGCACCGCGATCCTCCTGCGCCACGTGGAGGGCCGCGAGTACCAGGAGATCGCCGACATCATGGGCCTCCCCCTGGGCACGGTGAAGACGTTCATCCACCGCGCACGGAAGGAGCTGCAGGGAAAACTGGCGCACTTGAGAAGTGCTTAGTGCCCAGTGCCGAGTGCCTAGCAACAGAAGTCCCGAGTCCTGAATCGCAGTTACTGGGCACTA
>DASVSA010000328.1:0-20496 GCA_036388335.1 Longimicrobium sp.
TCCGAGAGCATGCGCAGGTAAAAGGGGCCCGCATCCACCACCCGCGTGTGCGCCACGTCCAGCCAGGGGCGCCCCGCGGCACGCAGCCGTATCCGCTCCGGCCTCCGCAGCCCGCCGAAGGCGAGCCGCTCGCGCCCCAGCTCCACCTCCAGCTCCGTGCGCGTGGTGATCCCGTCCGCGCCGATCTCCACGCCGAAGTGGATCGGCGGGGCGGCGCCGCTGGGCCAGGTGAGGTAGTAGACGAGCTCGCGGTCCGCGAGGGGGACGCGGCCCCACATCCAGCGGTCGATCCCCAGCTCGTGCAGGGCGACGCGGCCGGCGTTGCGGTCGTGGTAGGCGCGGCCCTCGATCCGCGCCAGCGGGCGGCCGTCCAGCTCCAGTGAAAGCGTGCCGGTGGCGGGGCCGGTCATCGGCGTCCACAGGTGCGGCGGGCTCCCGGCGGAGGGACCCGGGAGGCGGGCCGCGCCGTTCAGCAACAACGTTCCCGTGAGCCGTGCTTCGGTTCCGGGTAAGTCGCAGTCGAGCGCGGCACCCAGTGTGCAACGGCTGCCGTCCACCTCGTGCCTAAAGATGGAGCGACCCACCCGCTGCTCGTGCGCAAGGCTGGACGGCGCCGCGGCGGCCGGATACTCCTGCAGCAGGTAAAAGTTTGGGGCTCCGCGGCGGTACACGGCCAGGTTCAGGCTGGGGCGCTCGGCCGGGCGCTGCGGGGCGCCTCGGCGGGCCGCATCCGCGTAGCCGGGGAGGAAGGGGAGGCCGTACGACCAGATCAGCACGGCCCCGTCGCCCGCGGGCGTGACGAGGTCGGCGTACCACCAGGCGAACCCTCCGGGCGCGTCCAGCAGATCCAGGGGAACCCCGGCGTCCGTACTCCCAATTTCGATCAAACGTTCAACTCCGTGGCGCGGGCGCCTTGCATCCTCGCGCCGTTGATATAATCTTCGTACAATGTTTGTGCAACCACATCCCCCGCGGCAGCCATGACGATGCTCGACGTGCTCGTCGTTGGAAAGGGGCCCGCCGCGCTGGCGTGCGCCGCGGCCGTGGGCGAGCGGGGGCTTTCGGCGGCGCTGCTGGGGCCCGTGGGGGACGTGCACTGGCCCGCCACGTACGGCGTGTGGGCGGACGAGATGGCGGGATACCCGCCGCTTCTGGAGGAAGCCTGGCCGGTCGCGGTGGTCCACGGGGAGCGCACGCACCGGCTGCGGCGCACCTACGGGCGGGTGGACAACGAGCGGATGGCGGCCTGGCTCTGCTGGCGCTGCGCCCGCGCGGGGGTGATGGAGCTGGAGGGCCACGCCGCGGCGATGGAGCCACGGGCAGCGTCCACCGCCGTCGTGCTGCGCGGCGGCGGCCGGGTGGAGGCGCGGGTGGTGGTGGATGCCACCGGACACCGCCCCGCCCTCCTGCACCGGCGCGAACGGCCCGCGCAGGCGTACCAGACCGCCATCGGCTGGACCGTTGAGGCGGACGAGCACCCCTTCGCGGCGGAAGAGGCGGTGCTGATGGACTGGCGCGACGGGCACCTGGCGCCGGAGGAGCGCGGCGGCGTACCGACCTTCCTCTACGCGTACCCGCTGCGCGACGGGAGGCTCTTCGTGGAGGAGACCGCGCTCGCCGCGCGCCCGGCCGTCCCCATCGACCGGCTGGAGGCGCGGCTGCGGCGGCGGCTGGCGGGGCTGGGGGTGAGGGTGCGGCGCATCGCGGACCGCGAGGAGGTGTGGATCCCCATGGGCGGCGCGCTTCCCGTGCGGGACGCGCGGGTGGTGGGGTTCGGGGCGGCGGGCGGCTTCGTGCACCCGGCCACCGGCTACTCCATCGCCCGCTCCCTCGCCGCCGCGCCGGTGCTGGCCGCGGCGCTCGCGGAGTCGTTGGGGGCCCCCGGCGCCACCCCCGAGCGCGCCGTGGCCGCCGGGTGGGACTCCGTCTGGCCCGCGGACCGGCGGCGGCGCTCCGCCCTCTTCCGCTTCGGGATGGAGCAGCTGTTGAGGATGCAGGGCGCGGCGGTGCGCGAGTTCTTCGACGCCTTCTTCGCCCTGCCGGACGAGGACTGGCGCGGCTACCTGGGCGACCGCCTGTCCGCGCGCGAGGTGAGCGGGGTGATGGCGCGCCTCTTTGCCCGCGCTCCCGGAGCCACGCGCCGCCGGCTGGCCGTGGGCGCCCTCGGCCCCGGCGGCCGCGCCCTGGCCGCCTCGCTGCTCACAGGAAGTGCGTGAGTGCGTTAGTGCGTTAGTGCGTGAGTGCGTTAGTGCGTTAGTGCGTGAGTAGGCGGGTGGCAGTGGTACGGCGGTGTAGCGGGTGGCGGAAGCCACTCACGCACTTACGCACTCACGCACTCACGCACTTCTTCACAGATCAAGGAGTCGGATGACCCCCAGCGCCCAGCTCGCCCTGGAAGCCCCGCGCCCGGCGCGGCGCGCCGCCCCCGCCCTCAGCCGGGCCCTCCGCTCGGACGAGGGGATGGCCGGGGTGGAGCAGACCATGCTCGCGCTGGCGGGCGACCCGCGCACGGACCTGGCGGCGCGCATGGTGTGCGAGCACCTGGCCAGCGGCGGCAAGCGCCTGCGCGCCCGCCTGGCGCTGGCGGCCCTGGAGGTGCTGGGCGGCGACCGGGGCCGCGGAGTCGGCTGGGCCGCCGCGTGCGAGCTCCTCCACAACGCCACCCTGATCCACGACGACCTGCAGGACGGCGACACCACGCGCCGCGGGCGGCCTACCACCTGGCAGCGCTTCGGCGCGCCGCAGGCGGTAAACGCGGGCGACCTCCTCCTGATGCTCCCCTTCCTGGCCGTGGAGCGCGTCTCCGCGCCGGCCGAGCACCGCTGCGCCCTGTCCGCCGCCATCGCGCGCCAGGCCACCGCCGCCGTGCGCGGCCAGACCGCCGAGATCGCCCTGGGCGGCGCGGACTCGGTGGAGTGGTCGCACTACCTGGCGGCCGTCGAGGGAAAGACCGGCGCGCTCTTCCAGCTCCCGGTGGAGGGCGCCGCGATTCTGGCCGGCCGCGACCCCGCCGAGGCGCGCTCCCTCGCAGCCGGCTTCCGCGGGCTGGGCGTGCTCTTCCAGCTGCAGGACGACGTGCTGGATCTTTACGGAGAAAAGGGCCGCGGCGCCCCCGGCAGCGACCTGCGCGAGGGCAAGGTGAGCGCGCTGGTGGTGGAGCACCTGGCCCTTCACCCGGCGGACGGCCCCTGGATCCGCTCGCTTCTCGCCCTGCCGCGCGACCTCACGCCGGACGACGAGGTGAAGCGCGCCATGGACCGCTTCCGCACGGCGGGCGCTCTGCGCGGCGTGCTGGGCCGCATCCGCCACGAGGCGGACGGCATGATCTCGGCGCCGGAGCTGCGCCGTGTGCCCGCCCTGCGCGAGCTGGCGTGGGAGCTGGTGTGCGTGGCCCTGGCGCCCATCGCCCACCTGGACGCCGGGCTCTCGCTCCCCGTGCAGCTTCCGGCCGCGTCATGAGCGATCCGGCGGTCGTCATCGGCTCGGGCTTCGGCGGGCTGGCGGCGGCGGTGCGGCTGCGCGCCCGGGGGCACCGCGTGGTGCTGCTGGAGGCGATGGACCAGCCCGGCGGGCGCGCGGCCGTCTTCCGCCGCGACGGCTTCACCTTCGACGCCGGCCCCACGGTCATCACGGCGCCCTACCTCCTCCACGAGCTGTTCGAGCTGGCCGGGCGCGACTCGCGCGACTACTTCGAGCTCGTGCCCGTGGACCCGTTCTACCGCGTGGAGTTCGCCGACGGCACCCGCTTCGACTACGTGGGCGACGAGGAGCGGCTCCTGGCGCAGATCCACGCGCTCTCCCCCGGCGACGTGGACGGCTACCGCCGGCTGGCCGCGCACGCGGAAAAGATCTTCGACGTGGGCTACACGCAGCTCTCCGACGTGCCCTTTGGCCGCATCTCCGAGATGATGCGCGTGCTCCCCGAGATGCTGCGGCTGGGGAACCACCGCTCCGTGTACGCGCAGGTGGCGAAGTACATCAGGGACGAGCGGCTGCGGCAGGTCTTCTCCTTCGAGCCCCTGCTGGTGGGCGGCAACCCCTTCCGCATCACCTCCATCTACCTCCTCATCCACTGGCTCGAGCGGAAGTGGGGAGTATGGTTCGCCAGGGGCGGCACCACCTCCATCGTGCACGGCCTGGTGAAGCTGCTGGACGAGATGGGCGTGGAGATGCACTTCGGGACGCCGGCCGAGCGCATCGAGACCCGCGGCGGCCGCGTGGTGGCGGTGCACGCCGGCGGGCGCCGCATCGCCGCGTCCATGGTGGTGGCCAACGCCGATCCCACGCAGGTGTACGGATCGCTGCTGGCCCCGGAGGCGCGCAACTGGCGCACGCGCGCGGCGCTGCGCACGCGGCGGTACTCGATGGGGCTCTTCGTGGGCTACTTCGGCACCCGCAAGCAGTACCCGGAGCTGGCCCACCACACCATCCTCATGGGCCCGCGCTACCGGGGGCTGCTGGACGACATCTTCGACAGGAAGGTGCTGGCGGACGATTTCTCGCTCTACCTCCACGCCCCCACGCGCACCGACCCCGCGCTGGCGCCGCCGGGGTGCGAGACCTTCTACGTCCTCTCCCCCGTCCCCAACCTGCAGGCGGGGATCGATTGGGACGAGGCGGGGCCCGAGTACTTCGACCGCATCCTGGCGCAGCTGGAGCGCACCGTTCTTCCCGGGCTGCGCGAGAACCTGGCGACGTCGTTCCACGTCACGCCTACCTACTTCCGCGACACGCTCAGGTCCACGCACGGCGCGGGGTTCGGCATCGAGCCGCGGCTCACGCAGTCGGCGTACTTCCGCTACCACAACCAGTCGCCGCACGTGGGCGGGCTCTTCTTCGTGGGGGCCAGCACCCATCCCGGCGCGGGCGTCCCGGGCGTCCTCTCCACCGCCAAGGTGCTGGAGCGGGTGGTGCCCCAGCCGGCGCACCCCGTGGCCCTGCCATGAACGCCGAGATCCTGGCTGCGAGCCACGAAGTCTTCCGCCGCAAAGCGCGGACGTTCTGGTGGGCGGGGCTCCTCCTTCCGCGCTCCGTGCGCGATGACGCGGCAACGGTCTACGCGTTTTGTCGCGAGGTGGACGACACGGGAGATGAAACTCTGGACAGGGCTGATGCAAAGCTTGCGCTGGAGGCTTTGTCCAATGAAGTTCAGGGACACTCCGAGCCGAGACCCCTGGTGGCCGAGTTCCGCGCGGTGGCTCTGCGGCGAGGGCTGCCGCTGGAGGCGGCGGCCGAGCTGATCGCGGGCGTGCGCGGCGACCTGGAAGTGGTGCGCGTGGCGGACGACGGCGAGCTGGTGAGGTATTGCTACCGCGTGGCGTCCACGGTGGGGCTGATGATGTGCGCGGTGCTGGGCGTGAGGCGGCGCGAGGCCCTTCCCCACGCGGTGGACCTGGGCATCGCCATGCAGCTCACCAACATCTGCCGCGACGTGGCGGAAGACGCGGCGCGCGGGCGGGTGTACCTCCCCGCCGACCGCCTGCGCCGCGCCGGGGTAGACGCGGAGTGGCTGGTGGATGGACGCGCGGCGCCGGAGCGCGTAGCCCGCGTGGTGGCCGACGTGCTGGCGCTGGCCGACAGCTACTACCGCAGCGCGGATGGCGGGATGCGCGACATCCCCTGGCGATTCCGCCCCGCGATCCTGGTCGCCAGCCGTACCTACCGGGCCATCGGCGTGCGGCTGCGCCGCGCGAGCTCGGACGCGCTGGCGGGGCGCACCGTGGTGCCGTGGCCGGAAAAGCTGGCCTGGGGTGTGCGGGCGGTGGCCGCCTCGCTGCGGCCGGCCATCCTGGGGCTCACGCCGCGCTGGACGCACGACCGCTCCCTCCACCAGGCCCTGCGGGGCCTGCCGGGGGCGGATTCATGAGGTAAGCCGTATCATTTCGGGCAGGGGGGCCCAACACGATGACGTACCGGATCAAACGGGTGGCGCACCTCACCGGGATCAATCCGGCTACGCTTCGTGCCTGGGAGCGTCGGTACCAGCTCCTCACCCCGCGGCGCAGCGCCGCGGGGTACCGGCTCTACAGCGACGAAGACATCTCCATCCTCTCCCGCATCAAGCGCCTGATCGACGAGGGCCTCTCCATCGGCGAGGCGCTGGAGCGGGTGCGCCACAGCTCCATGCCCCTGGCCGCCCACGCGGACGCGGGCCTGGTGCACGAGGTGCGCGACGAGATCCTGGACGCGCTCCTCACCATGGACCGCCCCCGCGCGCAGGCGAGCTGGGAGCGCCTGGAGTCCCTCTCCTCCCTCCGCCGGGTGGACGAGGTGCTGATGCCGGTGCTGCGCGAGGTGGGCGAGCGCTGGGCCCGCGGCGAGATCGGGGTGGCCGACGAGCACTACGCCACGGCCTTCGCGCGCGAGAAGCTGGCCGCGATCTTCGAGGAGCTGGACGCCGGCTCGGTGGGCGGCCCGCTGGCGCTGTGCGCCGGCCTCCCCGCCGAGGAGCACGAGCTGGGCTTGATGGCCGCCGCCCTCCACCTGCTGGACGCCGGCTGGCGCGTGATCTACCTGGGCGTCAACGTCCCGCTCGACGAGATCGGCCGGGTGGCCGCCGAGCGCCGCCCCGCCATGATCTGCACCTCGGTGATGCGCCCCATGGGCCCCGACGAGTTCCACCGCCTCCTGCTGGAGCTGCGCGCCGCGGCCCCCGCCGGCGTGGAGGTCGTCGTCGGCGGCAGCGGCATCCCCGATGAGTTCGGCTCTCCCCCCGAGCGCGTCCGCGTCGTCTGCGACCTCGGAGAGATCCTCGCGACTGCTTGATCTCACACGGAGACACAGAGGCACAGAGAAGAACTTCTTCTCTGTGCCTCTGTGTCTCCGTGTGAGATTTACGCGTTCTGCATTCCGCCCACCTGGATGCGCCGGCGGCGGGCCCGCTCGCTCTTGGGGATGGCGATGGTCAGCACGCCGTCCTCGAAGTCGGCCTGGATCTGGTCCGCGTCCACGTCGCGCGGCAGGACGAAGGAGCGGGTGAAGGTGCCGTAGCGGCGCTCGGCCAGGTGGAAGCGGCCCGGCTCGCCCTCGCGGCGCTCCTCGCGCTTCTCGCCGCGGATGGTGAGGACGTTGTTCTCCACGTCCACCTCGATGCTCTCGCGCTTCAGCCCCGGCATCTCGGTTACGACGCGGATCTCGCGCTCCGTCTCGATGACGTCGGTGTCCGGGGCGCGCATCAGGCTGCTCCCGTTCCCGCCGCGGGAGCCGTTCGCCCCCAGCACCGTGTTGAACAGCTGGTCGAACGGATCGGTGTAGCGCGTCGGATACAGTGCCATGTTCGCCTCCTGCGGTTCTCTCGTCAGTTCTCCATTTGGGTTTGATGGGCCTCCCCGCGGCCCGCCCTCGCGTAAAGCAACCCGCGGGCCCGTCCAGATCGATCAAATTGGCAAATCCCCCGTCCTCCCTGGCAGAGCGATCTGCAAGAGTGACAGGGGACTGGCTCGATACATCGCTGGTTCACGAACGTACGCCAAGTACCGCTCGCGCAACGCTCCGGCCAGCGCGCGGACCGGTTTGCGGGCGGGGGTTTCGCGGCGGATGGTGGGGTGTGATGGTTGGTGGGGCGCGGCGGGCCCCCACCCCCCGGCCCCCTCCCCCGCGTGCGGGGGAGCGTGGGGGAGGGGGAGAACACCTCCCACTAGAGAGGATAGATGGACAAGAGGATGAGGGCTTCATCGCCCGAGGTCCAGGCGGCGGCCCGGCGGCTGAGGTGCGAGCCTACCCGGGCGGAGGTGGTGCTCTGGGAGGGGCTCAGGAAGCACCAGGTGCGCGGGGTGAGGTTCCGGCGGCAGCATGCGGTGGGGCAGTTCGTGCTCGACTTCTATGCGACGTCCCTCAAGCTCGCCATCGAGGTGGATGGTGACGTGCACGACAGCCAGGCGGAGCAGGACCAGGTACGTACCGACTACCTCGCGGCGCGCGGGATACGCGTCATTCGTTTCCGCAACGAGGAAGTCCTGAACGACACCGGGAAGGTGCTCGCCGCCATCCGCGCCGCGATCGGGACCGAACCCGACGCGCCGTAGTTCTCCCCCTCCCCCACGCTCCCCCGCACACGGGGGAGGGGGCCGGGGGGTCGGGGCCTGGTCGCGGGCACAGATCGTGAAGTACCCGGCCACCCCAGCGCGGGGAAGCGTCCCGCATCACGGCACCAAGGAGGGAGATCATGGGCGGCAAGCGACCCGACCAGTACCGCATCGATCCGCGCGAAGGCGGCGCCACGGACTACAAGAACCTCCCGCAGAACGGGCACGGCAACTCCGACCTGGACGACACGGTGCAGCTGGACAAGCAGCGCCTCGCCCAGTCCGAGCACCAGGTGGAGATGGAGGCGGGTCCGATGAACCCCGGCAAGCCCGCGCCCTCCGTGCACGCGCGCGCCGGCACGCCGGTGGACATCGACGGCAACCCGCTGGACGAGGGCGGCTCGGCGAGCGCGCAGGACGAGGGGCGCGAGCGCGAGGCCCGCGGCAACACCGATCCGCGCGACGAAGGAGTGGGCGCGTGAGCCAGTCGGGGAACGCGGGAGCGGACGGGGCCGGCCCGGCGCGCGCCAGCCAGCCCGGCCCCCGCAAGGAGGTGGGCACCGCGGCCGACTCGCAGCGCCACCCGCCGCACGTGGACGTCAACGCGCAGGGAGCCGCGGCGCAGGAATCGTCCGCCTCGCCCACGGACGTCCCCGTGCTCCCCGCCAACGCGGGCGGCACCGACCACGGCGGCACCACCACCGGCACCCCCGACGACGAGAGCATGTACGGCGGGCGCCCCGGTGAGGACAAGGACCGCAAGCTGAACGACATGCCCTGATCCCCCGGGGTCGGCGGCGGCACAGGCGGAGGCACGGAGAAGAGATTCTCCGTGCCTCCGCTTCTTTCTGTCCGATACTTCTCGCCCCGCGGCGGCCTCTTTCGAGCGGGTCCGGGCCCTCCGGCGTCGCGCCGCGTGGAGGGGCCGGCGGTCCACTGAAAGCCGATTCAGCGCAACGTTCGGCGGGAGGCCCGCTTGGGTGTATCAGGAGGATGCGCAAGCGCCCCGGAGGGTGTCGACGGGCACAACGTTTGCGCCCCTTGCGAGACGCTTGACCACATCATGTTGGGGATGTACAGTTGTCATCCCGCTACAGCTTGTGCAGGCGCACAGGACGTGGCCGAGTCGGCGGGCACGGGATAAATGCCCATCGTTCCACCGTTTGCGATCAACCAAGCCGCCCAGGATGACCGAATGACCCCCACCACGTCGACCGGATCCGTCGCACTGCCGCGGGTAGACCTCCCCCGCGCCGAGCTCTCCGACAACGCCCGGATCGTGCTCGCCAAGCGCTACCTCAAGAAAGACGAGACCGGTCGGCCGGTGGAAGAGCCGGAAGAGATGTTCTGGCGCGTCGCCTACACCATCGCCTCGGCGGACCGCGCGTACGGCGCGACCGACGAGGACGTGGAGGCCGTGGCGCGCGAGTTCTACTCGCTGATGACGAAGCGCCTGTTCGAGCCCAACTCGCCCACGCTGATGAACGCCGGGCGCCCGCTGGGGCAGCTCTCTGCCTGCTTCGTCCTCCCGGTGGACGACGCGCTCTCCAACGGCCAGAGCGGCGTGTACGACACGCTCCGGTCGATGGCGATGGTGCACCAGTCGGGCGGCGGCACCGGCTTCTCGTTCAGCCGCATCCGCCCCTCGGGCGACCTGGTGAGGAGCACCACCGGCGTGGCCAGCGGGCCGGTGAGCTTCATGTCGCTCTACGACTCGTCCACCGAGGTGGTGAAGCAGGGCGGCACGCGCCGCGGCGCCAACATGGGGATCCTGCGGGTGGACCATCCCAACGTGGAAGAGTTCATCGACTGCAAGCAGGACATCACCAAGATCACCAACTTCAACATCTCGGTGGCCGTCACCGACGCGTTCATGAACGCGGTGGAGCGCGGCGCCACGTACGACGTCATCAACCCGCGCAACGGCGAGGTGGTGCGCCAGCAGGACGCGCGCGAGGTGTGGGACAAGGTGGTGCAGAACGCGTGGCGCACCGGCGAGCCGGGGGTGTTCTACGTGGACCGGGCCAACTTCTACAACCCGGTGCCGCACCTGGGCGCCTACGAGGCCACCAACCCCTGCGGCGAGCAGCCCCTGCTGCCGTACGACGTGTGCAACCTGGGCTCGGTGAACGTCGGCCTCTTCGTGCGCGACGACGTGCCGGCCGACTCGCCCTGGTACGAGAAGGTGGACTGGAAGGAGTTCCGCCGCGTGGTGCAGCACTCCACGCACTTCCTGGACAACGTCATCGACGCCAACCAGTACCCGCTCCCCGAGATCACCGACCTGGCGAACCGCATCCGCCGCATCGGCCTGGGGGTGATGGGCTACGCCGACCTCCTCATCCGCCTGGGCGTGCCGTACAACACGGCCGAGGGGGTGGAGATCGGCCGCCGCATCATGGAGTTCCTGGACGAGGAGTCCAAGAAGGAGAGCGAGCGCCTGGCCGAGACCCGCGGCGCCTTCCCGGAGTGGGAGCGCTCCATCTGGGGCCCGGACGAGAGCTGCGCCCGCGCCCCCAACGGCGACCGCATCCGCCCCATGCGCAAGCTGCGCAACTGCAACGTGACCACGGTGGCGCCCACCGGCACCATCTCCATCTTCGCCGGCTGCTCCAGCGGCATCGAGCCCCTGTTCGCGGTGGCGTTCATGCGCAACCAGGCCGGCGCGCTGATGCCCGACGTGAACGAGGAGTTCGTGCGCGTGGCGAAGGCGGGCGGGTGGTTCTCGGACGACCTGATGCGGCGCATCGCGGAGAGCGGGCACATCCACTTCCCCGAGGTGCCCGAGGCGGTGCAGCGCGCCTTCGTGACGGCGCACGACATCACCCCCGAGTGGCACGTCCGCCAGCAGGCCGGCTTCCAGGAGCACTGCGACTCGGCGATCAGCAAGACCACCAACTTCCCCAACGAAGCCACGGTGGAGCAGGTCCGCGAGATCTACGAGCTCGCCTACAAGCTCAACTGCAAGGGCGTCACGGTGTACCGCGACGGCTCGCGCGACAACCAGGTGCTCTCCACCGGCGCCACCAAGACGCCGGCGCAGCAGGCCGCCGAGCAGGCCGATTCCGCCGCGGCGCACGCCAAGCTGGCCGAGGCCGCCGAGCGCGAGGCCAAGCTCGAGCGCGAGGTTGCCCGCCTGCGCACGGCGCTCACCACGGCCGAGTCGCAGGTCACGCAGGCCCGCCGCCTCAAGCGCAAGCGGCCCGACGTGCTGCGCGGCACCACGCGCAAGATGACCTCGCCGCTGGGCGACGTGTTCGTCACCATCAACGAGGACCAGGAGAACACCCCCTTCGAGGTGTTCGCCACGCTGGGCAAGGCCGGCTCCGTGGCCATGGCCGACGTGGAGGCCATCGGCCGCCTGATCTCGCTGGCGCTGCGCTTCGGCGTCCCCGTGAACGACGTCTACACGCAGCTGCGCGGCATCTCGTCCGACCGTGCCATCGGCTTCGGGCAGAACAAGGTGCTCTCCCTCCCCGACGCCATTGCCCAGGCCATCGGCCTGCGCGAGCAGGAGAAGGCCGGCATCCAGCAGGAGCTCATCCCCGAGGCCGTGCTCCCGCTGATCACCGGCGACGCCACCTCCCCGGTCGTGGCCGCCGTCGCCCAGCCCTCCCTGAACCTGGGCACCTACGACCCGGGCGAGTCCTTCATGGGCACCTGCCCGGAGTGCAACAGCCAGCTCGAGTTCGCCGAGGGCTGTATGAAGTGCCACGCCTGCGGCTACAGCGAGTGCGGCTGAATCAGGGTCAGAAACCACGTACCTGAGAGGTCATCATGGCTCGTGATCGAAACAACGATGGGCAGTTCCGGCAGAAGCGGGGAGACACGCATGTAGGCACGATCGAGAAGGCCTACGGGGTCGACTTCGGAGTTCGTAGCGACATGCAGTTGGACACGCTCCGGCACCGCGAGGGCGCGACGAGCATCGAGGATCTCGTTCGGATCGCGCGCCATCGCTAAAGCAGATGTGGGGATGGATGGCGACTAGTCGCCATCCATCCCCATTGAGCTTACTGGAAGGCACTGCTTAGTGCTGCTCGCTCCAAAAACCTGCAGTAGGAGTTCCCGTCGTGCAGAAAAAAAGTGCTGAACCTAAAATCTCGATAAACAAGCTGAGCGAGTACCTGATTGCCACGGCGGCTCGGCGGAAGCGCATTCTGATGGATCAGAAGTACCCACGTGGTTACATCACCCATGTCTATCGCGACGCGTATCGTGCCGTCGTCGAGTTCGTCTGTCGTGGTCACGATCCGCAGATTCTGGAAAAGCACCGCTCTCGACTTCGGCTGGTGGCTCGTGGATCAGATCATGATGCGCAAAACGCGAACCTCTGCCTGGACGCAATCGCAGCGTTCGAGGGGTTCGACTCTGGCCTTCCAATCGGCCAATCCGCCGCGAAACGAGCAGAGCTCCGATTCCCGAAGCTACTGAGAAGCGGTGTTCGAATCAGTGTGAAGCCGGACATACTCCTCGCGGGACAGGACAACCGCGGCCGGCCGTATGTCGGAGCAATCAAGCTCTGTTTCTCGAAGACCCGCAAAGTCGAAGATGCTGAAGCCGCATATACGGGAGCAGTACTGCACCACTACATGCAACGGTACGCGAGCGATCAGCAGGAGTTACCATGCGAACTATGCATCGTCGTTGATGTATTTGCTCGACGCGCCTACCCTGCCCCACGCGCACATAAGCAGCGCCTCTCCGACGTCCGTGCCGCATGCGAGGAGATCGCGGCGAGGTGGCCTGGGTTGTAGCGTGGGCAATCGATCCGGATCCGCCGCCCGCGGCGAAGTCGGGGCGGGTGGGGATGGTGAGGGGTGGATGGGGTCATCGGCGCGAGTTGGTGGCCGCTCGTGCACAGTACACATGTAGCCATTACCGAAATACCAGCACCCAGCTCTACGCGAAGCGTGGCAACATCACCGGGAGGGAAGATGCGGAATGATGACTCGGTCGAGATCTCTGAGCAGGGAGTGCGGTACGCGCGCGGTGTTCACATTGTAAGCCGTCGGCCTGAGCTGCGAGTCATCTCTGTCAACCATAGCGGCGAGATCGTTCGGGAGTACACCCAATTGATGTCAGGTGAGGGCGCGAGCGACCGAGTGATCGCGCTGATCGAAACCGCTGAGGCGCTGATTCAACGTGATCAGTTACGCGAGAGGGAACCGTGGTTCGATGATGTTCCAATCTTCATCCCGCCCTATGAATCGCCGGAAGCTGAAGAAACAGCGGTAGCGTATCTCAAATCGCTGATCGAGCGTGCTCAGGGTGTGAAGGAGGAGCCTACGGGACGCGGCGTTCACTGTGTAGATGGAGATGAAGATTACACATTGAAGCTGATCGCGTTGACTGGCTCTGGTGAGAAAATCGCTGAGCGAACCTTTAACACGTTGTCCGACCCAGGTGCGAACCTCGTGCGTTTTCGAGAGGAATTACAATCCATCCTCGACGGAATCGACCCCGTTTGATCAACACGCAGGGCGAGGCAAGCTGCGTCCTCCCAGATAAGGCCGGGGGCGGCGTTCCCCGCGGGCGGGGAGGCGCTGGGGACACGAGCGGGGCGGAGCTCGTGCGGGAGGGCGGAGAGCGCAGAGTAGCGGCACGGCACTGGCTGTGCGCATTCACACCCCCGGCGAAATCCATGTCCCGCAGAGAACTGATGAGTGAGTCGATGGTCATCCACAGCCACCCGAGATCGTGAGCGGGGAGCCCGTGTTCGTTGGGACGCGAGTGCCCGCGCGCCACCTAGTCGACTGGCTGGAAGGGGGGCATACACTCGACGAGTTCCTGGACAACTTCCCTTCGGTGCGGCGGGAGCGGGCCACCGCGTACCTGAAGCAGCTACGGTAACTATGGCTCATCCACAGAAGAAGTACGACGAACCGAGCGACACTCTCCACATATCGTTCATGCCAGGAGGGAGCGCAACGGGGATCGAGCTGAATGAGAATATCCTGCTGCGGATCGACAAGCGAGAGCGCGTCGCGGTGGGGCTCAGCATCTTCAATTACTCCGTCATGGCGCAACGCACGGAATTGGGGCTGCGCAGCGTTCCGCTGACCGGGTTGGTCGACCTATCGGACGAGCTTCGAGAGTTGGCTCTGCGCATTCTGCAAGACGCGCCGGTTCGCAATTACCTGTCTCTCCTGGCTTACACCCCAGGAGGGACAGCCCCGATCCCGATCACCCATCTCCTACCCGAGATCGTTCCGTCCCAGGCGGCTTGAGTTCCAGAGCTTCCCTGTTATGCGATCCTCGGCGGCGCCGGCCAAGGGCTCGCGGGGCTTTGACCTTTGAGCACCATGACGAGGCGAAGCCTTCGAGAGCTGCTGGCGCGCGCGGGAGAGAGCTTCGAGGCCGTCTCCCTCGCCTCGCGCGCGGAATACGATGGGCCCCTGCTGCAGCGCGCGTTGGAGCACTCGGTTTCCGATCTCGCGGAACGGCTGCGGTCGGGCACGGCCGCGCCGCTCCGGGTTGCGGGGGAGCAGGCGGGGATACAGGAAGGGGGGCGGGTGGTCCACGACTGGCGGGTCTGGTGGCGCAGGCCCTCGTGCTGGCGGGAAGATCTCGCAGGGCCGGACGGCGGCACGGTGGTGAGCATCGCCTGTGGTGACGCCGCGCTTTCGTACGTCTCGCGGCTCTCCACTCTCTATACGAAGGGGAGACCCGGAAGGGCTCCCCTGCGCTCCATTCTCCAGCGGCGCCCCCAGATCGACTTTCCGCCGCCGACTGTGGCCGATCGCCTGGCGCACGTCCCGCCCCTGCTGCCCTGGTTCAATCACCACGGGTGGGAGCTCACCGAGACGGGCGAGTGCGTCTTCGCGGGGCGCGGCGGGGTGCGTCTGCGGGCGATCCGCATTGATCCAGCGGCCCCGGAGGGGTTCTGGGAGTACGTGGACCACTACGAGGTGGTGGTCGACCTGGAGCGCGGGGTGGTCCTCCGCTGCGCCGCGATGGTGGAGGGCATAGAGGCCGGCACGTTCTCCATCCGGTCCGTGCGCTTCGACGAGCCGATTCCGGACGACGTGTTCTCGGTCTCGCCGCCCGAGGGCACCCGGATCGTGGAGTCCTGAAGAGGGCGGGGGCGCACCAGGGCGGGATCATCTCCGTACACGTCTCCGACCGAACCATCCCGCTAGCGGCGCAGCCCGCCCGATGGCCGCGGCGGGCTGCGCTCCTTCGGAGAAGCGGAGCCACCGGCGGAGGCGCACACCAGTGCCGCCGGCCGGTTAGCCGCGTGTTAGGGCGCACGGCCCGCGGGGACACCCGGTTTGCGGTTCGCCGCCGCGCGCGCGTACCTTGAGAGCGCCGTCTCCCGCCCACGCGGCGCGTGCCGCTTTCCCGCACACCGGTAGCCATGAAACGCACCTCCCGTACCCGGGCCTGGGCCCTCCTCGTCGCACTCTCCGCCGCGGCGTGCGCGACGCCGCCGGCCGGGGCCGGGCCCGTCCCGCAGAACTGGAGCGCCGACGAAGCGCAGATCCGCGCCGCCATGCAGGCGTCCTCGGATGCCTGGAACCGCGGCGACCTGAAGGGGCACCTCGCGATCTACGTGGACTCGGTGACCTTCATGACGCGCAACGGTCCCCGCCCGGGCGTGGCGGCGATCGAGCAGTCGTTCACGCAGACGTTCTTCCAGGGCGGCCAGCCCAAGCAGAACCTGCGCTTCGAGCAGATGGCGGTGAGGCCGCTCGGCCCCGGCTCGGCGCTGGGCACCGGCCGTTTCATCCTCTCCGGCGGCGGCCAGCCGGACGCCACCGGGTGGTTCACCCTCGTCTGGGTGCGCACGGCGGACGGGTGGCGCGCCGTTCACGACCACTCGGGCTGAGAAACAGCGGGGCTCACACAGAGACACAGAGGCACGGAGATGAGTCCTTCTCTGTGCCTCTGTGTCTCTGTGTGAGGTAAACAGATGGGGATGGACGAAAACGCTTCCGGCCATTATTGTTCGCGCGCTCACCCTCCCCCGCAACGCCTGTCATCTCCCGAGGTCCTCGCATGTCCGTCCCGCTCCGCCGTGCCCTGATCGCCGCCGTTTCTTCCATCGCGCTGCTCGCGGGGTGCGGTGAAGGGCTTCTGCCCAACGAGGCCCGCCACAACACCGTGCCGGAGCGCCATCCAATCCTCTTCGTGCACGGGTGGAACTCGTCCGGCGCGGTGTGGAGCACCATGATGTCGCGCTTCCAGGCCGACGGGTGGACCGCCGCGCAGCTCCACAGCTGGTCGTACAACACGTCGCAGTCCAACGCCACCACGGCCAAGCAGATCGCCACCAAGGTGGACTCCCTCCTGGCCGCCACCGGCGCCACCCGGGTGGACGTGATCACGCACTCCATGGGCGGGCTCTCCAGCCGCTACTACGCCAAGAACCTGGGCGGCGACCTCAAGATCGACGCATGGGTCTCGCTGGGCGGCCCCAACCACGGCACCACCACCGCGTACGGCTGCGCGCAGACCGCGTGCGTGGAGATGCGCCCCGGCTCCACCTTCCTCAAGGCGCTCAACGCCACGGACGAAACCCCGGGCGCCCCGCGCTACGCCACCTGGTGGTCCGCGTGCGACCTGGTGATCGATCCCGACAACAGCGTGCTGCTGACGGGCGCCATCAACACCCAGGCGCCCTGCGTGAGCCACAGCGCGCTCTACACGGACACTACCGTGTACGCGCAGGTGCGCGCCCTGGTGCACCCGTAACGCCAGGACTCAGACGCGAGAAGAGGCACGGAGATGAGCTCATCTCCGTGCCTCTTGTCATTCCGTGATCGCGGCCGATCTCCACCGGCCTGCCGTGCTCCACCCGGCGGCGCAGCTCCGCGTCCATGGGGTGCAGCGCCGTGTAGATCTGCACGGCGGGGCCGAACAGGGTGAAGTCGCCGATGCGGACGGGGCACACGTCCAGCACCACGCAGTTGAAGTTGAAGAACACGCGCTCGCCCAGCTCGATGTGCGCGACGGAGGCACGGAGGTGATCTCCGTGCCTCCGTGTCTCTGTGTGAGCCCCGCCGTTTACGGCCTGGCGGTATCCCGCGCCGTCGAGCGCGCGGTGGTGTCGGAGCGCGAGCGGCGCGAGTTGCGCGCCGTGTCCGAGCGCGACGAGCCGCTGGAGCGCGACGCCGTGTCCGAGCGCGTGCTTCCGCCCGACGCCTTCGAGGCGCTTCCCGATGCCTTCGACGCCGTTCCCGCGCCCGATTCGGGGCGGTCGCCCTCCACCGCGTCGGCGTTGTCGACGCCGTTGATGACGCGGATGGGGATGGGGTTGGGAAGCTGCACCTCCTGGCGCACCTTGCGGTTGCTGCGGGCCTGCTGGATCCAGGCCTCGTCCTTGGGCGCGCCGCCCGCCACCATCAGCATCTGCGCCAGCTCCTCGGCTTCGGCGTTGCGCATGCGGATGGAGCCGTGGCTCGCCGCCGTGCCGATGGACTCCGGCTCGTTGGTGCCGTGGATGGTGCGCGGCGGATCGTACACGATCTGCACCGTGCCCAGCGGGTTGTCCGGGTCGCCGGGCTCCTTGGGCTCCTCTTCCTTGGACCACTCCTCGTCGGGCGGCGGCGTCCAGCCCGGGTTCCACACCACCTGCGTCACGTTCCACGAGCCGTTCTGCGTGGGCCACTCCTTGGTCCCCACCGCGATGCCGTAGCTCTTCTCCAGCTGGTCGCGCCGGAAGACGCGCACTTCCTTGGCCCCCGCGTCCACCTCCAGGCGCAGCTCCTGGGGGGGCTGCGGTGGAGGGGCCGGCTGCGCGGCGGGCGCCGTGCCACCGGCGGGCGGCGCCGCTGCGCCGTTGTTCTCCGCCGGCGCGTCGCCGCCGCCGCACCCAGCCATGGCGAACAGCACGGCCACGCCGCCCGCCGTCCACGTCTTCATCAGACTTCTCGTCATCCTCGTCTCCTTGCAGGGTTTGCACACCCCGCTAAGCAAGGGGCGTGCGAGGAGGCGGATTTCCCGCCACGGCCCCGCCCGCGCGGGTATGATCCGGGTGGTCGATCACCGCGACCCGGAGCAGCGCGAGCGGATGGAGGCGTTTCTCGCCTATCCCGTGCACCCGGAGCGGGACATCCTCGCCTCCCAGGCCACGAGGACGGGCCGGGCGGAGGGCGCGCGACCAGCTCCTGTCCGTGGTGTCGCACGACCTGCGCAACCCGCTGGGGGTGGTGACGATGGGCACGGCGTTCCTCCGCGAGCTGGTGCCGGCGGACGACGCGCAGATCGGCCGGCAGCTGGACATGATCGGCCGCTCGGCGGAGCACATGAACCGGATGATCGAGGACCTGCTGGACGTGGCCGCGTGGACGCCGGGCGGCTCTCGGCGGAGCTCTCGCCCGTACCCGCGGCGGCGCTGCTGCGCGGGCGCCGAGCTCCTGGTGCCGATGGCGGGCGCCGGCGGGATCACCCGGAGCTGGAGGGCGAGCTTCCGCCGGTGCTGGCGGACCATGGCCGCATACTCCAGGTGATCGGCAACCTGGGCGGCGACGCGGTGAAGTTCACCCCGCGCGGCGGCCAGGTCACCCTCGGCGCGGTGGCCGATGGCGATGTCGTCCGCTTCCGGGTGGCCGAGACAGGGCTGGGCATCCCCGCCGGGCACCTGGGCCACCTCTTCGACCGCTTCTGGCGGGCGAGCCGCAACGACCGGCGCGGGATCGGGCTGGGGCTCGCGATCGTGCAGGGGATCGTGGCCCAGCACGGCGGCCGCGTGTGGGCCGCGAGCACCCCGGGCGAGGGGAGCACCTTCCAGTGCACCCTTCCCATCGCCGCTGAACGGCGCTGCTGCGTGGAGGCGTACTTCGCCTCCACCGTTCGTGTGCCGCCCGGTTGATCGCGGTACCACGCGCTTGTCGCATGGAGCGCGTCCCGGAGCGGAAGCCAGAGGTGCGCGCCAGGGTGGCGAATCGACCACCTGCGGCTCCGTGATAGAACATCTCCACGAGCTCGCGCATGGGCGATGACCTGCCGCGGCGCTGCAATAAAATGAAATCTCAGGTAATGGCGGTTTTTCTCTGCATCGCTTCCCGTTCGTGACATTGCGGACGCGGCGGGCGCCGCGGTTCGAGCCGGCGCGGCGTGCCGCGGGCCGCGCACAGGCTGCGTGCAGGCCCCGGATCGCTCCTGAGCCACACGGAGGCAGGAACGAAGACGATTGATACGTACACCGCCTCGTATCCCCTTGCGCGAATGGAATATATGCACTTCATTGCATAGTCTCGAAGCACCCCGCCTTTTTACACGCGCCGACCTCCCCACCTCCCAGGGCCCCACCGATGTTCAAGCTTTCGTCCCGGCCGCTGCTCGTGGCAATGGTGCTGGCGCTCAGCGCTTGCACCGATTCCGCCGATTCCGTAGCCGGAATCCCGCGCGGCGCCGCCGACGGCCTTTATCCGCAGATCGTGGTGAGCGGCCCCGCTTCCTCGTCCGACGTCAAGCTGTCGCTCCTGCGCAAGCCCGCGGGCGTGCGCCTGGGGAGCTACCAGGGCGAGCTGAGCTACGACCCCGCGGTGCTTACCCTCGAGCGCTGGTCGCTCCCCGAGGGCACCGAGGGCGTGGTGAACGACGGGACCGCCGGCAAGATCCGCTTCGTGGCCTCCGCCGTGGAAGGCGTGGGCGAGGTGCCGCTGCTTTCGCTCCGCTTCACGCGGCGGGGCCCGGTGAGCTCCAGCAGCTTCGCCGTATCGTTCGAAGAAGTATCCGCGGCGGAGGACTTCTCGGACCTCACGCCTCTCGTCTATGCCGGTGCGCCCGCGGTGAGCGTCAGCTCGCGGTGAAGCATGGAGCGGCCCCGCCCGCTCTCCTGGCCTTATGGCTCCTTTCGCTTCCCGCTCCCACAGACAGACATGCGCAACTTCGGGCTCCACACGCTCCTTGGACTCGCCGTCCTGGGCCTTCTTCCCATCTCGGCACACGCGCAGCAGGCGCTCCGTGGCGACGTGGATGGCGACGGACGCGTGACCGCGGCCGACGCGCAGGCCGTGCGTGACCACGTGGCGGGGCGTCCCGCCCGGGCCGGCATCACCCTGCTCCCCAATGGCGACGCCAACGGCGACGGGCGCATCACCGGCGTGGACGCGGCCATCATCCAGGCCTTCGCCGCCGGGCGCGACCTGACCCGCTTCGGGATGGGCGAGGGCGTGAAGGGCGAGCCGAAGAACGGCGGCTACACCGTGCTCCACGAGTGCACGGTGGACGTGCAGGCGGGAACGCAGAGCTGCGCGACGCCGCGCCCGTCCGGCGGGGCCTCGGCGGACCTGATCGTGGGCAAGCCGTACATCGCCTACGTCACCACAGGGGCCGCGACCTCCAGGGCCAACCCGGCCGACGAGGACACCACGCGGATGAACGTGGCGCTCACCAGCCAGATGGGGCAGCTCATCGGCACCACCGACGGCGTGACCGCGGCGGCGAGCGGCAACCGCGTCTTCTTCGCCGACGTGCCCCGCGTCACCGCGGTCGCGTCGGGGACCCTCGCCAGCGCCTCGGT
>DASVSA010000329.1:0-4257 GCA_036388335.1 Longimicrobium sp.
GCGCAGCTCGCCGCGGAATTTCCGCAGGCCGGAGGGGCGTACGAGTACGGCCACCGCGTCCTGCACCCCTGGGCCGGGTTCGCGGCGGGGTGGCTCTTTCTGGCCAGCAAGACGGCCGCCGCGGGCACGGTGGGGCTGGGGCTGGGCGCGTACCTGGCCGTGCTGGCGCCCGGGGTGCCCGCGCGCGGCGTGGCCGTGGGCGCCGTGGCGGTGTTCACCGCGCTGAACGCGTGGGGCGTGCGCAAGTCCGCCAAGGCCAACGTGGCGATCGTGGCCGTGGCGGTGGCCTCGCTCCTGGTGTTCGCGGGGGTGGCGGCGGCCTCGTTCGATCCCGCCAACCTGCGCCCCTTCGCGCCGGAGGGCGCGGCCGGGGTGATGAAGGGGGCGGCGCTGCTCTTCTTCGCCTACACGGGCTACGCGCGCGTCGCCACGCTGGGGGAGGAGGTGCGCGACCCGCGCACCACCATCCCCCGCGCCATCGCGATCACGGTGGCGTGCGCGCTCCTGCTCTACGCGGTGGTCGCGCTGGCTGCGGTGGGCGCCGTCGGGGCGCCCGTGCTGGCCGCCAGCGAGGCCCCGCTGGCGGAGGCTGCGCGGCGCCTGCCGGTGGCGGGATTGGAGCGGGTGGTGGCGGGTGGCGCCGTGGCCGCGATGCTGGGGGTGCTCCTCTCGCAGATCCTGGGGCTCAGCCGCATGGTGTTCGCCATGGCGCGGCGCGGCGACCTGCCAGAAGGGCTGGCGGCGGTGCATCCCCGCTCCGGCGCGCCGTTGCGGGCCGTGCTCGTGGTGGGGGCTGCGGCCGGGTGCCTGGCGGCCTTCGGCACGCTGCGGGGGATCGCCGCCGCGGCGTCGTTCGCCATCCTGGTCTACTACGGGATCGCCAACCTGGCCGCCCTGCGCATGCCGCGCTCCGCCAAGCGCTTCCCCGACTTCGTCCCGGCGATCGGGCTGGTGGCGTGCGCCGCGCTGGCCGTGTCGCTGGCGCCGGGCACCATCGGCGCGGGCGTGGCGACACTGGGGGTGGGTTTCGTCGTGCGCGCGGCCGTGCGGGCGGTGGCGGCGCGGGGGCTCGCCGGGCGCCGGGGCGACGGGTAGATTGGGACGAAGGGCGGGCCCCCACCCCCCGGCCCCCTCCCCCGCGTGCGGGGGAGCGTGGGGGAGGGGGAGAACGTGGGCGGGCACGGGCGTTTTCGCCGGTGCGGCGGGCGCGGCCCAACCCACCCGAACCACGACACCGCGGATGCGCCCCTCCCCCGCTTGCGGGGGAGGGGACGGGGGAGGGGGCCCTCCGTCCGCGCGCTGCCCCTTCCCCGCCTCACATCCCCCCTGCCGCCATGCCTGCTGCCGCGCACGTACTCCAGGACCGCCAGGTAGACGTCGAGACGCCCGAGCACGTGGCGATCGGGTACGAGCTCGCGGACCTGGGGTCGCGCTTCACGGCCATGCTGCTCGACTACCTGCTGCTGATGGGCGCGCAGCTCGGGATCGTGCTGGCGGTGTTCGCCGTGGGGCGCATGCTGGGCGCGGCGGCGAGCGTGGTGGAGGGGGTGGGGATGGCGCTGATGATCGCGGGGATGTTCGCGATGCAGTGGGGCTACTTCGTGCTGTACGAGGGGCTGCGCGACGGGCAGACGCCCGGTAAGCGGCGGATGGGGATCCGCGTGGTGCAGGACGGGGGGTACCCCGTGACGCTGCACGGCGCGGCGGTCAGGAACCTGATCCGCGTCATCGACATCCAGCCCATGCCGTCGTGCATGGTGGGCGGGCTCTGCATGTCGCTCCACCCGCAGACGAAGCGGCTGGGCGACCTGGCCGCCGGCACGGTGGTGGTGCGCGACCGCAGCGGGCAGCGCATTCCCGAGGAGGCGCCCCCGCTCCCGGCCGCCGAGCAGGGGCCGCCGCGGCTCTCCGACGAGGAGTTCGCCGCCGTCTCGATGTTCGTGGACCGGCGGCGCGACCTGGACCCCGTAGTGCGCGGCCAGCTCGCCCGCACGCTGCTGGGGCGGATGGAGCGCGCCTTCGCCGAGGACCCCCGCCGCTCGCGCCTTTCCGCCGACGACTTCCTGGTGGCCGCCCACGCCGACGAGACGGCGCGGCGCCAGGCGTCGGGTGCGGGCGGGCGAGCGGGGACGGCGCAGGCCACCGCCCTGGTGCGCCGCCAGCGCCCGGAGTGGGACGAGTACGCCCGCCTGCTGGAGGGCGCCCAAAAGGATGGGCTGAGGAAGCTGGACGAGACCACGGTGTCCAGGTTCGCGGCGCTCTACCGAGGCGTGGCGGCGGACCTGGCCCGCGCCCGCACTTACGGCGGCTCGCCCGAGCTGCTCTACACGCTGGAGCGGAGCGTGGGGGCCGGGCACAACCTCCTCTACCGCGCCCCCGCGCGCTCGTGGCCACGCTTCCGCGCGTGGGTGGCGGGCGGCTTCCCCGCCCTGGTGCGCCGCCTGTGGAGGCCCATCGCGCTCGCCGCCGTCCTCTTCTACCTGCCCGGCCTTCTCGCCTTTGCCTACGTGCGCGCGGACCCCGCGCGCGCCCGCGAGCTCGTCCCGGCAGAGATGATGGCGCGCGCCGAGGAGGCCGCGCGCAAGGAGGCGCGCGGCGAGGGTTACGTGGAGGTGCCCGAGCTGATGATGCCGGCCATGGCCAGCCGCATCATCTCCAACAACGTCCAGGTGTCGTTCCTCGCCTTCGCGGGCGGGATCATGGCGGGGATCGGGACGCTGTGGGTGCTGGTGTTCAACGGCGTGCACCTGGGCTCGGTGGCCGCCGTGTTCGCCAACCAAGGGCAGAGCCTCCACCTGTGGACCTTCGTGCTGCCGCACGGCATCATCGAGCTCACGGCCATCTGCATCGCCGGGGGGGCGGGGCTGTGGCTCGGCTCCGCCTTCCTCGTCCCCGGCCGGTTGACGCGGCGCGAGGCGCTGGTGGTGCGCGGCCGCGAAGCCATCGCCCTGATCGGCGGCACCGCGCTCCTGCTGCTGGTGGCGGGGACCATCGAGGGCTTCGTCTCCCCCTCCGACCTCCCGCGCCCGCTGAAGCTGGCGTTCGCGGCACTGGTCGCGCTCGTGCTCGCCGTCTACCTGCTCAAAGCTGGCTCACACAGAGACACGGAGGCACAGAGATGACGTTATCTCTGTGCCTCCGTGTCTCTGTGTGAGCTTCTTTCAGGGTAGCGGCGGCGGCGTCGCCGCGAAGAGGGCGGCGAGCTCCGGGACCTCGGAGGCGGGGGTCCAGGCGGCCATCCCCTGCTTCCACACGAGCGTGGCGCGGGTGAGCGAGCCGGAGGCGGCCTGCTGCTGGAGGGCGTCCATGCCGTGCGGGCCCGTCTGCGCGCCGCCCACGGCGACGAAGTAGGTGCTCTGCGCCGGCAGCGGCGGGGGGCCGCCGGGCGTGGCGCCGCCCATGGCCGCGGCCATGCGGTTGGCCATGCCGAAGCCCATCCCCATCCCCATGGCGTCCGACGCGGCGCCGCCCGGGTTGCCGGCGGCCTTCTCCATGGCCTGCGCCGTCTGGAACTGCGTGTAGGCGTCGAGGTCGCCCAGCACGCCCATGCTGGTGCGGCGGTCCAGCATCTTCTCCACCTCTTCGGGGAGGGAGATGTTCTCCACCAGCAGCTTGGTGAGCTCCAGCCCGTACGCGGCGAACTCGGGCTGCATCCGCGAGATCAGGCGGTCGCCGATCTCGTCCTGGTTGCTGGCCAGGTCCAGCGCGGGGACCTTGGCCTCGCCCAGCGCGTCGGTGAAGCGCGCCGTCACCATGTCGCGCAGCTGGTCGCCGATCTCGTCCACGGTGAAGTGGCCGCTCGTCCCCACGATCTCGGCGATCAGCTTGCCCGGCTCCGCCACCTTGATGGAGTACGACCCGAAGGCGCGCAGCCGCACCGGCCCGAAGTCGGCGTCGCGCATCATCACCGGGTTCTTTGTGCCCCACTTGCGGTTGGTGATCTGCCGCGTGGTGACGAAGTACACCTCCGCCTTGAAGGGCGAGTCGAAGCCGTACTTCCACCCGCGCAGCGTGCTGAGGATGGGGAGGTTCTCCGTCTTCAGCTCGTAGCGCCCGGGGGCGAAGACGTCGGCGATGCGGCCCTGGTCCACGAAGACCGCGGCCTGGCCCGGGCGGACGATGAGCTGCGCCCCGTTCTTGATCTCGTTCTCGTGGCGGACGAAGCGGTGCACGAGCGTGTCGCTGCTGTCGTCCAGCCATTCGACGATGTCGATCAGCTCGCTCTTGATGAAGTCCTTCCAGAAGGCCATGAGCGGC
>DASVSA010000330.1:0-1650 GCA_036388335.1 Longimicrobium sp.
TACGGCGGCGGCTTCGGCCACGGCGTGGGCCTGTCGCAGACCGGTGCCGTGGGGATGGCCGAGAAGGGCCGCACCTACGACGAGATCCTGAAGCACTACTACACGGGCATCTCGCTGGACCAGTGGTACTGACCCTGCGGACCGCAGCGTGAACGGAGCGGAGGGCCCCGGCGAAATGCCGGGGCCCTTTGCTTGCCTGACAGCGGTGGGGGGATCACCCCCGACCCGTTTCTCGCAGGGCCAGAAGGCGGTAATGGAGTCGACGTCCCGGCGGGCCACCGTATCGCGCGCGGTGCTGAGCGCGGTGTTCGTGACCGCGGGAGTGCTCCACCTCATCTTTCCCAACGCGTACCTGGGGGTAATGCCGCCCTGGCTGCCGCACCCGCGCGAGCTGGTGCTGCTGAGCGGCGCGTGCCAGGTGGCGGGTGGCCTGGGCCTCCTCTACCCGCGCACCCGCCGCGCCGCCGCGTGGGGACTGGTGCTCCTCCTCCTGGCCGTTTGGCCCGCCAACTTCCAGATGCTCTTCGACGCCCGCTCCCCCACCGCCCAGGCCCTCCTCCTCCTGCGCCTCCCGTTTCAGCCCCTGCTGATGTGGTGGGTCTGGAGGACGGGCTCACACAGAGACACAGAGGCACAGAGATAAGTTCCTCTCTGTGCCTCTGTGTCTCTGTGTGAGCTGCTGTTACTCCGCGGCCGGATGCCGCGCCGGCCCCTCGCCGCGCTCCATCCACACCGTCTTGACGTTGACGAACTCGCGGATGCCGAAGGCGGCGAGCTCGCGCCCGTAGCCGCTCTGCTTGACGCCGCCGAACGGGAGGCGCGGGTCGGAGGCGACCATGGCGTTGACGTAGGTCATCCCCGCCTCGATGCCGCGGATGAAGAAGTCCGCCTCCTCCTCGTCGCGCGTCCACACGCTGCTGCCCAGGCCGAAGACGGTGTCGTTGGCCAGGCGCAGCGCGTCCTGGGCGTGGGTGGCGCGGTGGAGGAGGGCGACGGGGCCGAACACCTCCTCCAGGTACGCGGGCGAATCCCTTGGGATGTCGGTGAGGATGGTGGGGGCGTAGTAGAAGCCGGCGCCGGGCATCCGCTCGCCGCCCACCAGCACGCGCGCACCCATCTCCACCGAGCGGCGCACCTGCTCGTCCACCTCGTCGCGGATGGAGGCGGTGGCGAGGGGGCCCACGTCGGTGGCGGGGTCCAGGGGGTCGCCCACGCGCAGGGCGGCCATGGCGCTCACGAAGCGACGTGTGAACTCGTCCGCCACGTCCTGGTGGACGATGAAGCGCTTGGCGGCGATGCAGCTCTGCCCGTTGTTGATGGTGCGCGCCTTCACCGCCGTCTCGGCCGCGGCGTCCAGGTCGGCACTGGGCATGATGATGAAGGGATCGCTCCCGCCCAATTCGAGCACCGTCTTCTTGAGGTTGCGCCCCGCCCGCTCGGCCACGCTCTGCCCCGCCGGCGTGCTCCCCGTGAGCGTGGCGGCGCGGATGCGCGGGTCGTCCAGGATGCGCGCCACCGCCCCGGCGCCCACGAGGAGCGTCTGGAACGCGCCAGCGGGGAAACCGGCGCGGCGGAAGATGTCTTCGATGGCCAGCGCGCACTGGGGCACGTTGGACGCGTGCTTCAGGACCCCGACGTTGCCCGCCATCA
>DASVSA010000331.1:0-2008 GCA_036388335.1 Longimicrobium sp.
GGCGCCGCTGCGTGCTCACGTACGAGATGATGCTGCGCGCCTCCATCCTCCCGTACGGCACGGCCGCCACCGCCTCGGCCAGCGGGGGCGCCACCAGGAGCAGCGCTGCCAGGATCCCGGCGGCCCGCAGCGGGGTCTTGAGCGAGCTCCATACCCACGCCGCACCCGCCGCCATCCCCAGGTAGAAGACCGGCATCAGGTACATGATGGTGCGCCCGCCCGTGGCCCGCGAGCCGCCGAACGGGTACACGGCCAGCGCCGAGGCGAGGAGGGCCACCGCGAGCGGCGCCACCAGCAGGGGGAGGAGCGCGCGGCGGTCGCGGCGCAGCGCAACCATCCCGACCGCGAAGGCCAGGGCCCCCGCCAGGGTGTGGACCACCGGCATGATGCCGCGGTTGCGGATCAGCCCCAGCGGGTCGCCAAAGGTGCGCAGGAAGGTGGCCGGGTACCAGCGCAGCTCTTCCACCGAGGTGGGAGGGAAGGGCATGTACCCCGCCTTCCAGAAGTCCGCCGCCGCCCCGTGCCCGCTCACGCTCCCCACGAACAGGAGGAGCGGCACGCCCAGCACCAGCGCCGCCACGCCCGCCACCGCCAGCATGGCGCGTGCAGCGCGCGGGTCGCCGCCGCGATGGAAGCTCCACGCCAGCCCCAGCGTGGTTCCCGCGGCCACGAAGGCGCAGGGGAGGGAGAAGAAGACCGCCACCACGCACCCCGCCACGAACGCCGCCACCGAGCCCGTGGAGGCGCCGCCGCGGTGCACGCGCTCCGCCAGCAGCAGCAGCAAGACGCCAAAGAACACGTCGAGCGAATAGCGCTTCGCCTCGGACGTGTAGTAGATGAGGTACGGCGACACGGCGAACATCCCCACCGCCAGCGGCACGGCGTACCCGCTCAGGAAGCGCCGGGCCAGCAGCAGGAAGAGGAAGAGCGAAGCCACGCCCGCCGCGAAAGCGGGGAGGCGCAGCGCAAGCTCGCTCGTGCCGAGCGTGTTCGCCGCCGCCCACTGAACCAGGTAGAACCCGGGCCCCACGCCCCCGAAATGGCGCGGCTGCAGGAGCTCCGCGGGCGAGTGGTTGAGGTACTTGGCCGCGGCGAGCGCCTCGTCCAGCCAGAACGACCGGTCGCTCACGTACTGCAGGAGGCGGTACACCACCCCCACCGCCAGCGCCAGCAGCACGAAGAACCGCTCGCGCGGAAGCGCGCCCGCGCCCTTCGCCTGCGCCTGCTTCGGCGCGCGCGAGCCCGGCCGTACGGGGGCTTTCAAGGTGTCGCTCATCTCTGTGACTCTGTGGGAGATCCGTCGTGCTACAAAAAAGATTCCTCCGCCGGTCCGAGCGGGCCGCGGAGGACGTGGTGATGAAGCCGTGCGCGGAGCCGGCGGTCAGGGGCAGCCGCCGTCGTACGGGATGATGTTGCGCTGTTCGTCGATCGCGAAGGCGCGGATCCCCGCCGTGGGGGTGCGCGGCGTCGCGCAGGCAATGTAAGCGTCCGCCGTGCCGGTGGGGAGGGCGAAGGTGTAGTACTTCGCCTCGTCGAAGATCCCGGCGCCCCCTTCCAGCGCGTCCAGGTCGGTGGCGAACGAGTCGTTCTTCATCCTGAACCGCTCCTGCAGCGTGTAGATCTGCTTGAGGATGGGCTCCGCCTCCGACTCCTTGGCGCCGCGCGTGACCGCGCCGAACTTCGGGATGGCGATGGCGGCCAGGATGCCGATGATCACGACCACCACCATGAGCTCAATCAGGGTAAAGCCATCACGGTTGCGCATGGTGGGGGACTCTTCGTGTGTGGATGCGTCGAGGGAGCCGCCGCGGGCGGCGGCTCCCTCGTGTGCCGGATGCAGCTTAGCAGGCGGTCGTCGAGACGATGCGGTCCTGCGTGATGTACTTGGCCACGATCCCGGCGTCGGTGCCGGCCTGGGTCGGCTGGGCCTCGATGCAGAACTTCTCGGCCTTGGTGGCGCCCTTCACGCTGACGGTGAAGTACTTGCCCGTCTGGTCTTCCCAGCCCA
>DASVSA010000332.1:0-5241 GCA_036388335.1 Longimicrobium sp.
TTGATGACGGCCACGCCGCGCAGGTACGGCACCCACGCCGCCGCCTCGCGCCTCGCCATCCACCACGCCAGCGCCGCGAACCCCGCCAGCAGCGCCGCGTGCACCGCGAACGCGCCCCCCACCGGCCGCCCCGCCGCCGCGCTCACCCCCAGCGTCGCCGCAACGACGAAGAGGATCGCCAGCGTCGCCGCGTCCGCCGGATGGACCCTGTGTGCCTCTGTGCGAGCCCCGCTGTTTGTCATCCGACCATCCTAACCGTGCGCCGGGCGTGGGAGAAAGGGTGATTTGACCCGGCCCGTCGCGACGCCGATAATGTCATCCCGCACTTCTTCCAGGGGAACCATGACCGAGACGCTCGCTCCGCCCGCGCCGCAGGCCGCCCCGGTGTCCGGCCCCGCCGCGCCCGGACGCCTCCTGTCGCTGGACGTCTTCCGGGGGATCACGGTGGCGGGGATGCTCCTGGTGAACAACCCGGGGAGCTGGAGCGCCATCTACCCGCCGCTGAAGCACGCGGAGTGGCACGGATGGACCCCCACCGATCTCATCTTCCCCTTCTTCCTCTTCATCGTGGGCGTGGCGATGGCGTTCTCGCTCCTCCCCGCGGCGGAACGGGGGACGCCGCGCGGGAAGCTGATGGGGAAGGCGGCGGCGCGCGGGATCAAGCTGTTCGGGCTGGGGCTGCTGCTGGCGGCGTTCCCCTACTACAACCTGGACCTGGCGCACCTGCGCATCCCCGGCGTACTGCAGCGGATCGGCGTGGCGTTCGTGGCGGCGGCGGCGCTGGTGCTCTTCCTGAGTCCGCGCGCGCAGGCGTGGGCCACGGCGGCGCTCCTGCTGGGGTACTGGGCGGCGATGAAGCTCGTCCCCGTCCCCGGCTTCGGCGCGGGGGACCTGGGGAAGGAGGGGAACTTCGCCGCGTTCGTGGACCGCGCGCTGCTGGGCACCAACCACATGTGGGCCTCGGCGAAGACGTGGGACCCGGAGGGGGCGCTCAGCACCCTTCCGGCCATCGCCACGGTGCTGCTGGGGGTGTTCGCCGGGCGCTGGCTGCGCTCGGAGCGCCCGCCCGCCGAGAAGGCGGTGGGGATGTTCTTCGCCGGGAACGTGGCGCTGGCGGCGGGGCTGGCGTGGCACGCCGTGTTCCCCATCAACAAGAACCTGTGGACCAGCAGCTACGTGGTGTTCACGGCGGGGATGGCGCTCAACTTCCTGGCGATGTGCTACTGGATGGTGGACGTGCGCGGGTATCAGCGCTGGACGCGGCCCTTCCTGGTGTTCGGCGTCAACGCGATCACCGCGTTCTTCCTTTCCGGGGTGATGGCGCGCATCCTCAACCTGGTGAAGCTCCCCGCGTCGCCCGAGCCGGTGGCGCTCAAGACGTGGATCTTCGACCACGCATTCGCGTCGTGGCTCGCGCCGGTGAACGCGTCGCTCGCCTTCGCGCTCTGCTTCGTGCTCTTCTGGACCGGCGCCATGGAGATCCTCTACCGGCGCAAGATCTTCTTCAAGGTATGATACGGATTACGGAGAATGTTCCGGATTCGCCGGGAAGTGCTGAGTCCTGGGTGCTGAGTGCTGAACGGCGGTGCGTGAGTGCGTGAGTGCGTGAGTGCGTTAGTGCGTTAGTGCGTTAGTGCGCTTCAGGAGTTTAGGACTCAGGACTTAGGACTTTAGGACTTAGGACTCATGAACGACTCAGACATCGCGGGCGTCCTCGACTTCCTGCGCGCCTCGGAGGCGCTGAAGACGGCCACCCGCAGCGCGTGGACCTCGGCCGCCCAGCCCGAGAGCGTGGCGGAGCACAGCTGGCGCCTCTGCCTGATGGCGCTCGTCCTCCATCCCAGCTTTCCCGGCGTGGACTTCGCGCGCCTGGTGAAGATCTGCATCGTCCACGACCTGGGCGAGGCGATCGGCGGCGACGTGCCCGCCCCCGAGCAGGCGCGGCGCGGCGGGAGCAAGGCGGAAGACGAGCGCCGCGACCTCATCCACCTGCTGGCGCCCCTCCCCGCCCCGCTGCGCGAGGAGATCACCGCGCTGTGGGACGAGTACGAGGCGGCCGAGACGCCCGAGGCGAAGCTGGCGAAGGCGCTCGACAAGCTGGAGACGATCCTCCAGCACACGCAGGGCGCCAACCCGCCGGATTTCGACTACCGCTTCAACCTGGGCTACGGCCGCCAGTACACGGCCGAGCCCGCCCTGGTCGCCGCCCTGCGCGCCGTGCTGGACGACGAGACGGAGAGGCGGGCGCGGGAAAACGACTGACTGGGCTCACACAGAGACACAGAGACACAGAGGAACAGAGATGAACTTGTCTCTGTGCCTCTGTGTCTCTGTGTGAGCTATCGTCCGACGGTCGCGGGGATCGTGAGGGTGACCTGCTGGTCGGGGCGCACGTAGATCTCGAAGCTGCTCGCCGTCCGCTGGCTGCCCACCGGGTCGACGATGAATCTGAGCTGCTGCCCCAGCCCCACCACCGGACCCGGGATGCGCAGGGTAGTGGTCGCGTTGGCGTTCACCATCCCGAGCCGACGGCGCGCGCCGCTGGTCTGCAGGACGTAGATGTTCATGTCCAGCCAGGCATTGTTCTGGATGCGGACGGTGGCTCCCCGCGCCGCCGGGCCCGGGTCGCTCCCCGGCTGCCGGTTGGAGCTGCAGGAGGCGGCCACCAGAAGGAGAAGGGCCAGGATCGGGAGTCGGAGCACGGTGCGCATGATCGTTCGTCGGGTTGAAGGAGTCGCGTTCAACGGCCTGGGTATGCCGGCACCGGCACCTGCCACTGCCGGAAGAGCGCCAGCCCCACCATCACCAGCAGCAGCAGGGCAAAGAGGATCATGGTTCCGTAGAGGCATCCCGTGAGTCCGCACCCGCCGGGGGGCTTGGGATTCGGCTCGCGGGGGAGCGGGACGATGCCGTCCGGGAGGTCGTCGTGGGGTGGTTTCCGCAAGCGTGTGCCGGGTCTGTGAGGTTCAGCGGCCGAGCCGCTCGATCTGGTCGGACTCCACGGTGCGCGTGCCGCTCACCCCCTCCCTCGCCAGCCGCACCATCGCCGCGGCCACCGTATCCGCGTGGATCGCGCGGTACCGCCGCAGCGGCCCCTGCAGCAGCGGTGAGAGGAGGGGAGCGATCCGTTGCGCCAGCGCCTCGGCGGGGCGCCGCTCGGCGCGCTCGCCCAGGAGGAGCGAGGGCCTCAGGAGCGCCACGCCGTCGAACGGGAACGCCGCCACCGCCGCCTCCGTCTCGCCCTTCACGCGGTTGTAGAAGATGCGCGACCCCGCATCCGCGCCCGCCGCTGAGACCAGGAGAAACTGGCGCGCCCCCGCCGCGGACGCCACCCGCGCCGCCTTCACGGGCAGATCGTAGTCCACGCGCCTGAACGCTTCCTGGGACCCCGCCGCCCGGATGGTGGTTCCCACGCAGCAGAACACGTCCGCCCCGCCGAACGCGGCGGCGTGCTCGTCCAGCAGCCCCTCCACCTCCCCCACCCTCTCCTCCAGCCGCGCATGCCTCCTCCCGCTCGGCCGCCTCCCGAGCACCATCACCCTCCCGTACGCCCCATCCCCCAGCAGCCGGTCCAGGCAGTGCCCGCCCACCAGCCCCGTCGCCCCCAGCAGCACCGCGACACGTGGTTCGCTCACCGGACCTCCATCACGAGTGACGCTTCACACTGCACCGCCAGAACGTCCGCCGCAAGCGACCTTCTCTCTGTGTCTCCGTGCCTCTGTGTGAGCCCGCTGTTCACCCCCCGTACAACCCACGATAGAGCGCGATGTTGCGCGTGAGGATCTTCACGTAGTCGCGCGTTTCCTCGAAGGGGATGCGCTCGGTGAAGAGCTCCGGGTCGCGCGCCTCGGGAAAGCGGCGCCAGCGGGTGACGCGGGCAGGGCCCGCGTTGTAGGCCGAGAAGACGTAGGGGAGATTGCCGTTGTACGTGCGCATCTGCGCGGCCAGGAAGCGGATGCCCAGGTGCACGTTGATCTCGGGGTTGAAGAGCATCTCCCGGTCCCAGCCGGAGATCCCGGCGCCGGCGGCCAGGCCGCGGGCCGTGGCCGGCATCACCTGCATCAGCCCGCGCGCGCCCACGGGGGAGTGCGCGCGCGGCCTGAACACCGACTCCTGGCGGGTGAGCGCCGCCACCAGGTAGAGGTCCAGCCCCCGCTCGCGCGCCTCGGCCTCGAACACCGGGCGGTACTGCAGCGGGTACAGGACGCGCAGGAGGCGCGCGTTGGGCTTCTCGCCCTTCGCCTCCAGCGCCCGCGCGATGCGCACGCCGTGCACCGTCCACCCGCGCGAGGCGAGCGCCTCGCCCAGGGCGTAGCGCGTGGCGTTGTCCTCGGGGGCGGTGCGCACCACGCGGTCCACCTCCGCCTCCGCGTCCGCGTGCAGCCCGGCCTCCCGCAGGAGGTCGGCGGGGCCAAGCGCCGCGGCCATGCGCGCGGCGAGGTCGCGGTCCACCGGCGGGGCGTCGGCGAGGGCGGCGGGCCAGTAGGGCGTGTTCAGGCGGCGCGCGGCCAGGACGGTATAGTACGAAACGGGCGCGCGGGTGCGCAGCTCGGACCAGCGCTCGCGGGCCCCGGCCGCGTTGCCGGCCGCCTGGTGGGCGCGCCCGGCCCAGTAGGTGGCCTGCGCCCACCCCTCGGTCTCGTTCGTACGCGCGCGCAGGCCATCCCACAGCCGCGCGGCGCCGGCCGCGTCGCCGCGCAGCATCGCGGCCCCGCCCAGCCGCATGGACGCGAGAGCCGCGCGCTCGCTGGAGGGATGCCGCTCCACCACCTGGCGGTAGGCGGCGGTGGCCTCCGCGTCGCGCCCGGCGTCGTCGTCCAGGTCCGCCATCAGGTACAGCCCGTCCGCCGCCTGCGGCGACGTGGGGAAGCGGGCAGCGAGCTGCGCGAACGCCTCGCGCGCGCTCCCGGGCGCACCACGGAGCCGCGCGCGTCCCAGGAAGTACAGCGCCTGCGGGCCCGTCGGCGCGGGCATCTGCGCGAGGGGGGCGAGCGCCGCCGCCGCGTCGGCGTGGCTGCCGGCGGCGAAGAGCGCGCGCCCCATGCGAAGCTGCACGGCGCCACGCTCGGCCGGAGTTCCGCCGCCCGCGGCCAGCCACGCCCGGAACTGCGCCGCCGCCCGCGCCGGCCGGTTGCGCCCCAGCCACGTCTCGGCGAGCGCCATCCGGTCCGCGGGGGTGAGGCCGCCGGCGCGCTCCAGCCCCTCGGCGGCATCGCCGGCGCCGCCGCTGGTGGGCGCCGC
>DASVSA010000333.1:0-3640 GCA_036388335.1 Longimicrobium sp.
GGGCGTGCCTGCGCCTGCTGCCGGGCGGGGTGGCCCGGGATTGACGCTTCGATTATCTTCTGTTCAGACGAATTTCCGGCGCTGTACGGTCCGGCAGCGGGTCCGAAACGTGCAACGCGCGGCAGGGTAATAAGTGGTAGAGCGGGGGAGCAGCGAGCCCCGCGCCACACCTCACAGGGGGGCTGCAATGCAGACTGAGAACGCGACCCTTAACAACGACACCGCCGCCGGCCCCATCACGGTCACGGCGACGGCCGTCGCCGAGGTCCGCCGCTACATGGAGGAGCAGGGCGCCACGGAGGCTTCGGGCCTGCGTGTGGGCGTGCTCCCGGGCGGGTGCTCCGGCTTCCAGTACGGGCTCAACATCGAGGACGAAGCGGGCGAGGACGACATGATCCTCGAGTCGAACGGCGTCCGGCTGTTCGTGGACCCGTTCAGCCTCCAGTACCTGAACGGCGTGGAGATCGACTACGTCTCCACCTTCCAGGGCTCCGGCTTCACCTTCAACAACCCGAACGCCAGCGGCGGCTGCGGCTGCGGCAGCTCGTTCAACGTATAAAGAATCTCACACAGAGACACAGAGGCACAGAGAAAGATGCTTTTTCTCTGTGCCTCTGTGTCTCTGTGTGAGGTTCTTCTTTAGAACGCCATCTGGAACTGGGCCTTGAGGCTCTCGGCGTTGGGGCCGTGGGCGCCGCGCCATACGTCCAGGTTCAGCATCACCCGGTTCATCCCTCCCAGGTACACGTTCACGCCGGGCGTAACCAGCGTGCCGCCGCGCTCGGTGTCGCCGTAGCTGACGCGCAGGAGCGGCTCCAGGCCGGCGGTGCGGTACGAGACCCATCCCTGCGCGCCCAGGAAGTGGCGCTCCTCCAGCGGGTCCTCGTCTCCAAACGCCACCTCGCCCACCAGGTGCACGCCGGGGCGGTAGCCGCCCACCTCCGCGTCCACGGCCCACGCGTGCCCGCCCCGCGAGTGTGCGCCCGCCGAGTCCTCGCGCACGAAGTCGCGCCGCCCCCAGGAGCCCGCCAACGCCACACTCTTCAGGGGACGGAAGCCGGCGCGCGCGGTGAGCTGGTAGCTCCGCTCGCCTCCGTGCACCAGGTGCGTGGGGCCGTTGGTGAACGCCGCCGCGTAGAACGGGGTGAGGGGGAGGGGAAGGCGCCCGTTGAGCTGCACCCCGACGTCGCGCTCCGAGTACCCCAGGTCGCTCACCAGCGTGTACTGCTCGCGCGCCTTCTCCATCCCACGGATGCGCACCCCGCGCTCGATGGGCGCCATCAGCGCGGAGCTGCTGGGCGTCACCAGGCCGAAGGGGCGGTGCGCCTGCCCCGCCAGCACGTTGAGCGCGGGCCCGAAGGAGAGGCGCATGTACGCGTCCTTGAGCGTCACGCGGTTCCCCGCGAACTCCACCTGCAGCTTCCCTCCCACCCTCTCCCCGTAGCGCACCGCGGACTCCAGCCGCACGCGCCTGAGGGTCCAGTCCTGCACCGGCACCGAGTCCACGCTGCTGGTGCTGAACTGCGTCTGCACGCGCCCGCCCGCGCTGATCTCAAGCGCACCACTCGTGTAGGTGGGAGACTGCGCGGCTGCGGGTGTAACGGCGAGGGCTGCCGCGAGTGTAACGGCGCGAGAAAGGCGCATTCGGGCGGAAGTGAGTGTTGGCGGGAGCTTCCTGCCCGGATGCTCGCACCCGAAGCCCTTCACCCTGTCACGCCATGGTAACGAACGCGTAAAGACGTGACGCCTCCGTTACCGGAACTACACTCAAAAAGAAGAGGCACAGAGACGAAGTCATCTCTGTGCCTCTGTGTCTCTGTGTGAGCCCGTCTGTTCAGGGAGCGACCAGTACCCTGAGCAGCAGGTAGCACACCGCGGATATGGCGAACGCCGCGGGGATGGTGAGGAACCACGCCCACACGATGCGGCCCGCGATGTTCCAGCGCACCGCCGACAGCCGCCGCGTGGCGCCCACGCCCACGATGGCGCCGGTGATGGTGTGAGTGGTGCTGACCGGGATGCCGAAGTAGGTGGCGATGAAGATGCTCATGGCGCCGCCCGTCTCGGCCGCGAAGCCGCCCACCGGGCGCAGCCGCGTGATGCGCGTGCCCATGGTGTGGACGATCCGCCACCCGCCGAAGAGCGTGCCCAGCGAGATCATGGTGTAGGCCAGCAGCTCGATCCAGAGGGGCACGTGGTCCGCGTTGGGGAGGTACAGGTGCCTCATCCAACCCTGCTGCCCCGCGAAGGCGGCGTTGGACGACACCAGCAGGCCCACGATGATGCCCATCGTCTTCTGCGCGTCGTTGCCGCCGTGCGAGAGCGAGAAGACGGCCGACGAGGCCAGCTGCGCCACGCGGAAGAAGCGGTCGGCGAACCCCGCGCTGCTCTTGCTGGAGTGGAAGATCCACAGCACGATCAGCATCAGCAGCCAGCCAAGCGCCATGCCGATGAGCGGCGACAGGAAGATGAAGAGGATCGTCTTCACCCAGCCGCCCGGGATGATGGCCCCGAAGCCGGCCTTGGCCACCGCCGCCCCCGCGTACCCGCCCAGCAGCGCGTGCGACGACGAGGAGGGGATGCCGTAGTACCAGGTGACCAGGTTCCAGATGATGGCGCCGAGCAGGCCGCCGAACACCACGCTGGGGGTGACGATGTTCACGTCGATCATCCCCTTGCCCAGCGTCTTCGCCACGGCCGTGCCCACCACGAACAGCGCCGCGAAGTTGAAGAAGGCGGCCCAGAACACCGCCTTCACCGGGCTGAGGACCCGGGTGCCCACCACTGTCGCGATCGAGTTCGCCGAGTCGTGGAACCCGTTGATGAAGTCGAAGGCGAACGCGACGGCGATGATGACCAGGATGTAAAGGACGGTTGCGTCCACGGAGGTCACCCGTTCTTGATGGCGATGCTCTCCAGCACGTGCGACACGTGATCGCACTCATCGATGGCGTCTTCGAGCTTGTCGAACAGCTCCTTCCACTTGATCACCTCGAACGGGTCGGTCGCGTTGGCGAACAGCGCGTGGACCGCCTCGAAGTAGATGGCGTCGCCCTCCTCCTCCAGCGCCTTGAGCTGGCTGGTGTGCTCCAGCATCATCTTGGGCTTCTTGAGGTTGTCCACGGCGGCCTCGATGCGGGCGGCGGCGCGGCGCAGCACGTCGGCCAGGCGCGCGGCCTCGGGGCGCATCTGGCGGACGTGGAACATCTGCACGCGGCGCGCGGTGCCGTCCAGCAGGTCGATGACGTTGTCCAGCCGGCCGGCCAGGAGGTGGATGTCCTCGCGGTCCAGCGGGGTCACGATGCTGCGGTCGATGCGCGCGTTGACCTCGCGGGTCATCACGTCCGCCTCGTGCTCCAGGCGCTTGATCTCGGTCACCAGCTCGTCGATGCGCGCGGGCTCCGCGAACATCTGGGCGATCAGGTCCGCGCAGCCGGAGAGCCGCCGGGCCATGTCGCTGAACATCGGGAAGAACTGCTCGTCCCTTGGAAAGAGGCCCACAAATCCTCCGTTGGTGCGTCGGTCGGGTGCGGAGGCACGGCGCGCCGCGCCGCCGCGTGCCCCGTGCGGGGCGCTCCCGCCGCGATTCGGGCGGGAACGCGCCCAAGCTATGCGCTCGCGTGCCCGCGCGGAAGGAGGA
>DASVSA010000334.1:0-7431 GCA_036388335.1 Longimicrobium sp.
AGGCGCTGATCGAGGCGCTCCTCGCGCGGCGCCTGGAGCCGCTCAACGACGCCCGCCTGCGCCTGCTGGAGTCGGCGCCCCGCACCCCGGCCGGCGTCCTCCACGCCCTGGCGGTGCCCGCGCTGGAGCTGTGCTTCGAGCACCCGCGCTTCGCCCGCCTCGCCAGCCGCCTGCGCGCGGACACGGACCCGCGCGTGTGGGAGCAGTACCGCCTCCACCAGGCCTCGTTCGTGGAGACCTTCCTCGCCGCCTTCTCCGCCGCCCGCCCCGACCTCCCGCCCGACGAGTCCGCGCGCCGCCTCCACTACGTGCTCGGCGCCATTCACCACGTCTGGGCCCACTCCCCGCTCCCCCCCGAAGAGTCTCGCGACCGCCTCGTATCCAGCTTCCTCACCTTCTACGGCACCGCGCTCGACGCGCCGGCGCCCTGAAAAACGGGGGCTCACACAGAGACACAGAGCCACGGAGAAAGATGCTTTTCTCTGTGCCTCTGTGCCTCGGTGTGAGCCAATCAGTGGCGCGCGAGGTCCCCGCCGAGCCGGTGAGGAACGCTAGCCAGTGAGTATCACGCCGATCAGCGAGATAAGGAACGCCACCAGAAGCAGGATCACCAGGCACGCACCGAGTGTCCCTGCGATCGTGAATAAGTCCCACTCTGCCTTCTGTGGGCGGGATACATGATAGGGGTGCTTGTCAGGCGCGTTCTGCTGAATCGGCTCTTCGATGCGGCGCGCGCGTGAAGCCCCGCACCGCTCGCAAAGTCTCGGTGCAGCGCCAAGAAGTGATCCGCAGTACTCGCACTCGAAAATCACGTGTGGTGGCCTGATTCTGGAGGAAGTCGGGCGCCTGACCGCTCCCTGATCTGATAAGAAACAGAACGGCTGGAGAATGAATTTGCGACGGTGAACCCCCGTTTCATGCGCGAGGAGTCGGCGCAGCCGGTGTGGGACTCACACGGAGACACAGAGGCACGGAGATGAAGTCGTCTCTGTGCCTCTGTGTCTCTGTGTGAGATCATCATCCCGTATTCCGCAGCCCCGCGGAGATCCCGTTGATCGTGGCGGCCAGCGCGTAGTTGAGCTCGTCGCTCTCCTCGCCGGCGCGCCTGCGGCGGAGGAGGCCTACCTGGATGAGCGACATCGGATCCACGTACGGGTTGCGCAGGCGGATGGAGCGGGCCAGGACCGGGTTCTCCTCCAGCAGCAGCGTCTGGCCGGTGACGCGGAGGAGCATCTGGCGGGTACGCTCGAACTCGTCGGCGATCATCATGAACATGCGGTCGCCGAGGGCCGCGTCGGGCACGAGGTCGGCGTAGCGGCGGGCGATGGAAAGGTCGGCCTTGGCCATGCCGATCTCCACGTTGCGCACCAGGTCGGCGAAGAGGGGGAACTCGGCCATCATCTCCCGCAGCAGCGCGGCCTCCGCCTCGCCGCGGGCGGCGAAGCGCTCGAACGCCCAGCCCACGCCGAACCAGGCGGGGAGCACGTGGCGGCTCTGCATCCACCCGAACACCCAGGGGATGGCGCGCAGGTCGTCCAGCCCGCGGCTCTCGCCTCGCTTGGCCGGGCGCGAGCCGATGCGCGCGTGCTCCAGCTCCGCCACCGGCGTGGCCTGCTGGAAGTAGGGGAGGATGTCGGGATTGTCCGCCACCCGCTCGCGGTAGAAGGCGTACGCGTCGGCCGACATCGCCTCCATCGCCGCCTCCCAGCGCTCCACCCGCGGCGTGGTGCCCGCTCCCTGCGCCAGCACCTCCAGCGACGCGGCGATCATCAGCTCCAGGGAGCGCTCGGCCAGCACCGTGTCCGCGTACTTCCAGTTGAGCACCTCGCCCTGCTCGGTGATCCTCAGCTCCCCCTCGAAGGCGCCGGGCGGCTGCGCGCTGATGGCCCGGTGAGTGGGCCCTCCGCCGCGCCCCACCGTTCCGCCGCGCCCGTGGAAGAGCCGCAGCCGCACCCCGCATTCGCGCGCCACCTCGTGCAGCGCCCGGTGCGCCTTGAAGATCTCCCAGGTGCTGCTGAGCATCCCCCCGTCCTTGTTGGAATCGGAGTAGCCCAGCATCACCTCCTGCCGCCGCTCCCATGAGTCCAGCAGACGCGTGTAATCCGGCCGCGTCCACAGCTCGCGGCAGATGCCGGGGCAGTTGCGCAGGTCCTCGATGGACTCGAACAGGGGCACGGGCATCAGCCCCGGATCGCCCTCCACCGCCTCCACGCGAACGCCCGCCAGCTCCGCCAGCCGCACCACGGTGAGGATGTCCTCCACCGACGTGGCGCCGCTGATCACGTACTGCTGGATGGCCTCGGGCGGATAGGCGCGCTTCAGGTCGGCCACCGCGCGCATGGTGTCCAGCAGCTTCACCGTGTCCGCGGAGGGCGCGCCGGAGAGCACCGCCTCGTCGCCGCCCAGCAGCTCCTCGCGGGCGCGGGCGTGGAGGCGGGCGTGCTGGCGGATGTCGAGGACGTGCAGGTGGAAGCCGAACGTCTCCACCTGGCGAAGCAGCGGACCCAGGAGGAGGCGCGCCATCCGCTCGCCCCGGTTCCGTACCAGGCTCTCGCGCACCAGCCGCAGGTCCGCCAGGAAGGCGGCGGCGTCGGGGTATCCGGCGGGGCTGGCGGGATCGTTGCGCGCGGCGTGAAGCCGGCCGCCCACGTAGCCCAGGAAGCGCCGGTACACCTCGGTGGTGGAGCGCGTCTCCGGTCGCGCGTCGAGCGACCTTACCGAACCGGCGTACCTGTCCAGCGCCTCGCGCAGCTCCGGCGTCACCTCCACCTGGTGAGTGGATGCGCTCAGCCGCTCGGTGAGCTCCTCCAGCGCGCGGACGTAGTAGTCCAGGATCGTCTCGCGGGCGAGCTGCAGCGCCTCGCGGGTCACCTCGGGCGTGACGAAGGGATTCCCATCCCGGTCCCCGCCGATCCACGAGCCGAAGCTCACCACCTTTGGCAGCGAGCGCGGCGGCACCGGCTCGCCGTACGTGGCCTCGAAAGCGTCGGCGATCTCGAAGTACAGGCCGGGCAGGGTGGGGATGAGGACCTGCGGATAGTAGTCGAGCCCCATCCGCACCTCGTCGGTCACGGAGGGCTGGCGGCGCCTCACCTCGTCCGTCTGCCAGAGCGCCGTGATCTCGGCCGCGACGGCGGCTTCGTGCAGCGCGGCCTCCGCGGGGGGGAGGGGGAGGCGGTCGAGCCGCTCCAGCGCCTCCGCGATCCGCTTGCGCTTGAACAATCCCGTGCGGCGCGAGACCTCGGTGGGGTGAGCCGTGAACACCGGGACCACGCGGATGTGCGACAGGCACTCCAGCGCCCTCTCGCGGTCCACCCCCGCGCCGCGCAGGCGCTGAAGCGTGCCGCGGATGGTGCCCGGCTGCGCCTGCCCCTCGGGGTGGAGCTGGGTGGCGCGGCGGCGGCGCTTGCGGTGCTGGGTCTCCGCCAGGTTGGTGAGCTCGAAGTAGATGGAGAACGCCTTGGTGAGCCGGTACGCCTGGCGCAGCTCCAGCCCGCCCACCATCCGCTCGGCGTCGCGGATCTGGTCGTCGTCGGTGATCCCGCCCGGCCCGGCGTCCTCCAGCTCGCGGTGCCCCATCGCCAGGTGGCGCAGCCGCTCCACGGCCTGGAAGAACTCGTCCCCCTCCTGCTCCCGTATCACCTGCCCCAGGAGCTTCCCCAGCGACCTCACGTCGCGCCTGAGGGGCGCCTCCTTCAGCGCCGGGTCTTCCGCCGTAAGCTCCGCCAGGCGCTCCGCCTGCGAGCCCGCCCTCCAGAGGGGTTCGTCAGCCATGTACCGATGCGCTCATCTCTGTGTCTCTGTGCCTCTGTGTGAGATCGCCGTTCGCTAGCGCTTCAGGTGGTGGAGGATGCCCAGCTCCGAAAGGGTCTCGCGGGTGATGCCGACGCCGGCGAGCTCCTCCAGGGTCCACCCCTCCTTCAGCATCGGGACGAGCTGCTCGCGCATGAAGGCCGCGTCGTCGCCGGCGTCCAGCCGCGAGTCGCCGCGCTGCTCGCGCTCGAACTCCGTGAGCTCGTCCGCGCCCAGGCGGATCTCGCGCCGGATGAGCGCTTCGTCGCGGCGGAGCCTGCGCGCGACGAGCCGGGCCAGCCCGGCCGTCACTTCGTCCAGCCTGGCCTGCGCCCGCTCCGCCGCCTCACGCGCGAACTGCTGCCGCTCCTGATCCGTTTTCATGATCCACCTCCGGTACCCGCCGCTCCTGCAACTCCCGTGCGGACGCGCGCTCTGTGCATCTGTGTGAGATCGCCGTACGTTTTTTGCGGCCCCGGAGCCGCAACCCGACAGGAGCAGCGATGACCGAGCACAGCAACATCGACCCCGCGGAGCGCCGCGAGCTGGAGGCCCGCGGCTCCATGGAGCCGGAGCAGGGCGCCATCCGCGGCGACCTCGCCGGCCACAAGCCGCAGCCCGACGGCTGGGAAGCCGCCAAGATCGACCTCGCCAGCGAGCAGGGGATCCGCGCCGAGCTGAGCGCCGCCGGCGAGCCCCCGGCCACCGCCGCCGACGAGGCGTTCCACGGCCCCGTCGTGGCGCAGACGCCCGAGGAGCACACGGGGCTTCGCCTTGGCGAGGTGAAGCGGACGGCCGCCGGGGTCACCGCCGTGCGCGTTGCGATGGAGTACGTGCTCGACGAGATGGGCGCGGTGGACGGCGCGCGGATGCTGCAGAAGCTCAACCAGGAAGGCGGCTTCGACTGCCAGAGCTGCGCCTGGCCCGATCCGCCCGCGGGCGAGCGCCCCATGTTCGCCGAGTATTGCGAGAACGGCGCAAAGGTGACGGCCGAGGAGAACACGCGCCGGCTCATCGACCCCGAATTCTTCCGCCGCCACAGCGTGGCCGAGCTCTCGCGCCGCTCGGACTACTGGCTGGCCAGGCAGGGGCGCATCGACCGCCCCATGGTGCTGCGCGACGGGGCCACCCACTACGAGCCCATCGGGTGGGACGAAGCCTTCGCGATGATCGCCCGCGAGCTCAACGCGCTGGGCTCGCCGGACGAGGCCGCCTTCTACACCTCCGGCCGCACGGCCAACGAGACGGCCTTCCTGTACCAGCTCTTCGTGCGGCACTTCGGCACCAACAACCTGCCGGACTGCTCCAACATGTGCCACGAATCGAGCGGCAGCGCGCTCACCGACGCCATCGGCATCGGCAAGGGCACGGTGACGCTGGACGACGTGCACCACGCGGACCTGCTCATCAGCATCGGCCAGAACCCGGGCTCGTGCCACCCGCGCATGCTCACCGCGCTTCAGCGGCTGCGGCGGAACGGCGGCAAGGTGATCGCCATCAACCCGCTCCCCGAGACGGGGCTCAACCACTTCAAGCACCCGCAGGACCTCAAGCACCCCACCCGCGCGCTCGGCGTGCTGGTGGGCGCGGGCACGCCCATCGCCGAGTTCTTCGTCCCCGTGCGCATCGCGGGCGACGTGGCGCTGCTCAAGGGCGTGCTCAGGGAGATGCTGGAGGAGGAGGACCGCCGCCCCGGCACCGTGTTCGACCACGACTTCATCCGCGCCCACACGCACGGCTACGAGGCGTTCGTGGATGACCTGCGCCGCGAGGATTGGGACCTCATCGTGGAGCAGAGCGGGGTGGACCGCGGGCAGATCCGCCGCGTGGCGGAGATGGTGATGAAGCACGAGCGCATCATCGTCGCCTGGGCCATGGGGCTCACGCAGCAGCCCAGCGCCGTGAGCGCCATCCAGGAGATCGTCAACCTCCTCCTGCTCAAGGGGAGCATCGGGAAGAAGGGAGCGGGAGCGCTCCCCGTACGCGGCCACAGCAACGTGCAGGGCGACCGCACGGTGGGCATCTGGGAGCGCATGCCGGCGGCCTTCCTGGACGCCATCGAGCGCGAGTTCGCCTTCGCGCCCCCGCGCCACCACGGCTACGACACCGTGGAGGCGATCAAGGCCATGCACGCCGGCAAGGTCAAGGTGTTCTTCGGGATGGGGGGCAACTTCCTCTCGGCGGGGCCGGACACGGAGTACACGGCGGCCGCGCTGCGCCGCACGCGCCTCACCGCTCACGTATCCATCAAGCTCAACCGCGGCCACCTGGTGACGGGGCGCGAGGCCCTGATCCTCCCCACCATCGGCCGCGCCGAGCGCGACGTGCAGGCCACCGGCGTGCAGTTCGTGACCGCCGAGAACTCCATGAGCGTCGTGCGCATGTCGCGCGGCGTGCTGGACCCGGCATCGGAGCACCTGCTCAGCGAGCCCACCATCGTCGCGCGCCTGGCGACGGCCACCCTGGGCGCGCGCAGCCGCATCGACTGGAACGCGCTGATCGCGGACTACGACCTGATCCGCGACCGCATCGAGCGCGTGATCCCGGGCTTCGGGGGCTACAACCGGCGCCTCCGCGAGCAGGGCGAGTTCACCCTCCCCAACCTGGCCCGGGACCGGCGCGAGTTCACCACCACCACGGGCAAGGCCAACTTCACCGTTCACCGCATCCACCCGGTGCGCCTGGAGCCCGGGCAGCTGGTGATGATGTCGATGCGCAGCCACGACCAGTTCAACACCACGGTCTACGGCCTGGACGACCGCTACCGCGGCATCTACAACGAGCGCCGCGTGGTGATGATGAACGCGGACGACATCCGCGAGCAGGGCCTCGCCCCGGGCGACGTCGTGGACCTCACGAGCCACTTCCAGGGCGAGACCCGCGTCGCGCGCCAGTTCATCGTCGTCAGCTTCCCCATCCCGCGCCGCTGCGCCGCCACCTACTATCCTGAGGCCAACGTCCTGGTCCCCATCGGCAGCGTCGCGGAGCGCAGCAACACCCCTACGTCCAAGTTCGTCATCATCACCGTCGCGAAGTCCGCGCGCCGCGGCCGGTTCGACTACGACCACGTGGACCAGGAACAGCAGGCCTCACACAGAGGCACAGAGACACAGAGAGAGACACTTCTACCCGGATAGCGCCGCGACGGGGATGCGGTAGATGCCCACGCTCCCGCCGCGCTCGCTGTTGTAGTAGAGCGTGCGTGCTTCGGGGGATACGGAGGGGCCGTACTCGTAGCCGGAGCCATCGATGGGGGCCCGCAGGTTCACCGGAAGTAGAGCCGCCGCCCGTCCGCCGAGAAGCGCGGCGCCCGCACGATCGTTTGGCGTTGAAGTCCTCGCCCGCGTACGAGGAGAACCACAGCGATCCGTCCACCGGGTCGATGGCGGGAAAGTTCACCACCCGCCCCTCCGGCACGCCGGGAAGGTCCACCCGCTCCGGGTCCGTCGCCATGCTGAGCTCGTGCTGCGAGCGCACCGCGCACCCCGCCAGCACCAGCACCGCCACGATCGCCAGTCTCATCGTCCTCTCCTCTGTGTCTCTGTGTCTCTGTGTGAGCCCAATCAGTTCTCCGGCGCCGCGATGGGGCGCCGGAGCGCCGCCTGGGCCGCGTAGAACCCGCACATGCCGTGGACCGCG
>DASVSA010000335.1:0-39062 GCA_036388335.1 Longimicrobium sp.
GAGGATGTCGGCGTTGGCGCGGCTCTGCGACCTGGCGCGCACGCGCTACGAAACGGCCGTGGTCCCGGGCGCCTTCTTCGGCGCCCCGGAGCACATCCGCATCGGTCTGGGGGTGGATACGCCGACGTTCAGCGCCGGCCTCGAACGCCTCGGCGCCGCGCTCGATTCCCTGCGCTGACCCTCTCTGTGCCTCTGTGTCTCTGTGTGAGCACCCGCCGTTCACTCACCATCCATGATCACCCCGATGCGGGCGGCGATGAAGTCCATCTGCCTGCGCCGCGTGTCGGCCCAGCGGGGGAGGCGGACGATGTTGGCGCCGAACGCGGCGATGCCCGACGCGGCGATCATCCCGGGCACGATGGCGTCCTGCGCCGCGCCGCCCATCACGGCCGAGATCAGCGCGGCGGTTCCCGCGAACACACCGGCCACGCCGACCGCGTTCAGCGTGCTCGCGTCCCGCTTCAGCGTACCGAGACGCAGCTGGTAGCCGCTCCCGGTCGGCTCCACGCACGCGTGGAGGTTCCCGTTGGCCCACTCCCGCAGCCCGCCCTGCGACGCCACCCGCCCGCGCGCGCGGAACGTCGCCCGCAGCTCGCCCACGAGCTGCTCCCACTCCGGGTCGGTCGGCGCCCTGGGCAGGGGCACGACGCGAGTCACCTCCACCCGCATCCACAGGGAGGTGCGCTCCGGCTCCTGCAGGGCGTGCGCGTCGAGGGCCGCCGCGGCACGGGCCACCTCCGCCGCGTCCAACCCCGCCTGGCGCCCGATGTCCTGCAGCTCCACGAGGGTCAGCCCCGGCGCGTCGTCCGCCCGGGGCTGCGCCAGCTCCTTGCGAGCGGCCGCGGCGAAGATCTCCCGGATTTCGCCATCATCGTAGGTGCGCTCGCGTGCCATGGGGTGTCTCTCCTGCGGACGGGTTCGGAAGGTCGCCTCCCAATATAGCCGTGCGGGTGTACGGTGCCGAGTGTTTCGTGGGTTCAAACGGCGGGATCTCACACAGAGGCACAGAGGCACAGAGATGACTTCATCTCTGTGCCTCCGTGTCTCTGTGTGAGATCCTTCACTTGACAGGCGAGTGGTGCGGGCCTCATCGTGTACGGGACCACTCGACCGTCTAGTGCAAGGACCCCCGATGACCCAGGGCAACACCTCCTTCCTCGCCGGGACGCTGGAGCTGATCGTCCTGCAGCTCCTGCGGGCGGAGCCGACCAACGGCTACGACCTGACGCTGCGCATCCAGGCCATCTCCAACGACGTGCTCAACGTGAACGCGGGGTCGCTCTACCCGGCGCTGTACCGGCTGGAGCAGCGCGGGCTGCTGCGTGCCAAGTGGGAGAAGTCGGAGAGCGGACGCCGCACCAAAGTTTACTCGGTAACGACGGCGGGGCACGCGCAGCTCGCCGAGCAGCAGGAAAGCTGGGAGCGGTTCGCCGGCGCGGTCGCCGCCATCCTCCGCGTGACCTGACGCGGCTCATGCACGGGATCAGAATGCTCAACCGTGTGCGGCTCTGGCTCCGCTCCGTCGTGCTGCGCGGCAGGCTCGAGCGGGAGATGCAGGAGGAGATGGCGGACCACCTGGAGCGCTCCAGGGAGCGGCTGATGGCGCGCGGGCTCTCGGCGGAGGAAGCGCGGCGCGAGGCTCGGCGCGAGTTCGGCAACGTCACGTACCTGCAGGAGGAGGCGCGCTACGCCCGCGGCACCCGCCGGCTGGACGAGCTCGTGGGGGACGTTCGCTTCGCGCTGCGCCACTTCGCCCGGCGCCTGGGGACGACCCTCACCATGTTCGTGGTGCTGGCGGTGGGGATGAGCATCAGCACGCTGCTCTTCTCGTACGTGCACGCGTACGCGGTGCAGCCGCCGCCGGGGGTGGCGCTGGCGGACGACCTCGTGCGCATCCGCGGGAGCCAGGATGCGGGCCCGGCCGGGCGTGGCGCCCGCGGCTTCTCCCACGAGGAGCTGGGCGACTATCGGGGGATGAGCGGCCACTTCAGCGCCGTGGCCGGCTGGGCCGACGCGATGGTGGCGCTGGACGCCGGCGACGACCAGGACCGCAGCGGGCTGGACGCGCGGGCGACCTTTGTTACCTCCAACTACTTCTCCGTGCTGGGCCTGAAGCCGGTGCTCGGGCGCATTCCGGCGGACGACGCCGACGCGGCGCCGGCGGCGGTCATCGGGTACACCACCTGGGAGCGGCTCTTCGGGAAGAGCCCGGAGGTGATCGGCTCCACCATCGCGGTGAACGGGGTGCCGGTGACCGTGGTGGGCGTGGCGCCGGAGCGGTTCATCGGGATGGGGCCGCTCTCCCGGTGGACGCTGTGGATGCCGCTCTCGGCGCGGCGCGTGGTGACGCCGGGCGCGGCGGGCGGCTTCCGCGCGGTCGGCCGGCTGCGCGACGGGGTGAGCGCGGGCCAGGCGACGGCGGCGGCGCGCGTGGTGGCCGTGCGCAACGCCGCCGCCGAGGCGCTCCGCGCGCCCGACGCCGACAGCGGTGAGAAGATCCGCGAGCAGGAGCGCTCCACCGAGGTCGTCTCGCTCCGCTCCGCGAGCGGCGACCCCATGTTCGAGCGCGACGTGAGGCTGATGTCGATCATGGTGGGGCTGCTGGGGCTGCTGGTGCTGCTGGTCACCTGCACCAACGTGAGCGCGCTGCTCACGGGGCTGGCCGCCGCGCGCCGCCAGGAGATCGCCATCCGGCTGTCGCTGGGCGCCGGACGCGCCCGGCTGGTCCGGCAACTTCTCACGGAGAGCGCGCTCCTCGCTTCCGCGGCGGCGGTGGCGGCGCTCGGCGTCGTCTGGCTGGTGCTGCGGACGGTGCTCCGGCTGATCCCCGAGTTCCCGCTGGTGATGGGGATCAACTGGGCGGTGACGCTCTTCACATTCGGCGTGGCGCTGGCGGTGGGCGTGCTCTTTGGGCTCTCGCCCGCGCTGCACGGCACCCGCATCGCCGTGGCGAGCGCGCTGCGCGACTCGAGCGCCTCCATCGCCGCGGCGCGCGCCCGGCTGCAGAAGGGGCTGGTGGTGGCGCAGATCGCCTTCACCCAGCCGCTCATCGTCCTGCTGGCGGCGGCCCTCCTCCTCATCCTGGGCAACCACGAGGCGCAGAGCCGCACCGAGCGCGCCGACCGCCTGCTGCGCATGTCGCTTCGCCCCGCGGGGCCCGTGACGGGGACGTCGCCCGCCGCCATCGAGGAGAGGCAGCGGCTGCGCGCGACGATGGACCGGCTCGTGGAGAGGCTGCGGGCGGCCCCCGAGGTCGAGGCCGCCGTGATCGACTGGCCGCGCTCCACGCCGCCGCTCGGCGCGTACTTCGTGCACCCCGGCGACCGGGTGGCCGGCGCCTCGCAGAACGCCGTGCAGCTATCGGGGGAGACGGCCGCCGGGGGATACTTCGGCGCGCTGGGCGTCCCCCTGCTGCGCGGCCGCGAGTTTGGGCCCAACGACGTCAACCCGGCGGCGAACCGGACCGCGGAGGTCCCCGTCATCATCAACGCCGAGCTCGCGCGGAGGCTGTGGGCCGGCGCCGATCCCGTGGGACGGCGGCTGCGGGCCGCGAGTGACACCGCGGGCGGCGCGCGCACCCTGGTGGTGGTGGGCGTGATCGACGACCCGCGCCCCGAGGTGAGCAAGGCCGGCGAGGGGTACCGCGTCTACCTGCCGCCCGACACGAGCGAGCTTTCCATGTCGATGCTGGTGCGGACGGCCGGGCCCGCCGAGCCGCTCATCCCCGCCATCCGCGGGGTGGTGCAGGAGGAGGCGCCCCGCATGTCGCCCTGGATCCGCACGGTGGCCGCGCTGGAGGAGGAGGGGCGGAGGAACTTCCGCATGTTCACGTTCGGCGTCTCGGCGGCGGGGCTGATGGCGCTCCTCCTCTCCGCCATCGGTCTGTATGGCGTGGTCGCGTTCTCGGTGAGCCAGCGCCGGGGTGAGATCGCGGTGCGCATCGCGGTGGGCGCGCGCGCCCGGCAGATCATCCAGAAGTTCATCGGCGACGGGCTGCGGCTGAGCGCGCTCGGCCTGGTGATGGGCCTCCCCATCAGCCTGGTCGGCCTCCGCGCCCTGCTCGCCGCCGACGACAGCTTCCGACACGTGCCGCTCCCCTCCGTCACGGCCATCGCGGCGCTCGGCGTGCTGATCGTGGCCAGCGCCGCCGCCTGGATTCCCGCGAGGAAGGCCGCCGCGGTGGACCCGGCGATCACGCTCCGCGGCGGGTAACTCTGTGCCTCTGTGCCTCTGTGTGAGTCCGGTTTTGGCGGGGTCGCTCACGGCGTGGTTCGGGGTGTCTGGTGCCAGGGGAGGCGCAGGCGGGCGATGGTGCCTTGCTCCGGGCCGGGGACGAGCTCCAGCGAGAACCGGTCCCCGTACAGCTGCTCCAGCCGCGCGCGGGTGTTCGCCATCCCGATCCCCGTGACCGGCTCCTCCCGCTTGCGGAGTCCCGCGCCGTCGTCGAGGATCTCCACCTCCAGCCACTCGCCGCTCCGCCGGGCCGCGATGCGCAGGAGCCCGGCCCGGGCGGCGGGGGCGATGCCGTGCTTGACCGCGTTCTCGGCGAGCGGCTGGAGGAGCATGTGCGGGATGATGGCGGAGAGCGCCTCTTCGGCCACGTCCCATTCGACGCGCAAGCGCCCCTGCAGGCGCAGGCACTCGATGTCGAGGAACGGCCTGAGCGTCTCCATCTCTCCGGCCAGCGTCACCTCGTCGACGCCGGCGCGGGTGATGGCCTGGCGCAGCAGGTCCACCAGGCGGAGGATGACCTGCTCGGCCGCGGCGGGGGAGGTGCGCGCGAGGGTGAGCGCGGCGTTCAGCGCGTTGAAGAGAAAGTTAGGATTGAGCTGCAGCTTGAGCGCGCGCAGCTCCGCCGAGGTGCGCTCCAGCTCCGCTCGCGCCAGCTTCATCTGCAGCCGCAGCTCCATCAGCGGGCGCTCGCCGCGCTGCCGCCGGGACTCCAGGGCGTACGCCACCGCCGCGGTGGAGGCGTACAGCAGCACGTAGAGCGCGAGCGAGAAGAGCAGGACGAGGATCTGCTCGCTGCGCACCACGTTGTTCCAGCCGCGCAGCACCCCCCGCGATACGACGTCCGCGGCGAGGAGCGCGAGCGCCGCGCCGGCTCCGGGAAGTGCGTGCGCGCGCAGCACCTCCCTCCACCGGGCGTCCACCGCCCGCCGCTCCACCCCCGCCCTGAAGGCGCGGTAGAAGAGGTGGATTAGGGCGGACCCGGTAAGGAACAGGGCTCCGAACGCGTGCAGCGGCGTGACGACGCGTCCCGAGGCTTTCCGGGTGCCGGCCACGTCTTCGTACTCCCCCCACACCACGACGGCGTACATCGCGAGGAACGCGATCCAGAGGAGCGGATGCGCTCCCGGGGGTGCCTTCTCGGGCTCGGCGCTGCCCCGGAGCGGGGCGCGCGGGAGCGCTTCCTCTTCCCACGGAATGCGCAGGCGGGTGCGCCCGCCGGCCATCTCCAGCTCGTAGCGGTCCCCATAGAGCTGCGCCAGGCGGCCCCGCATCTCCGCGTCGTCCGACGCCACTTCCCCGGCGGCCTTCCCGTCGCCGGCCGCCTCGATCTCCAGCGAGCCGCCGGACCGGCGGACGGTGATCAGGAGGTGGCGGTGGGTGCCGTGGAGGGCGCCGCGCGCGAGCGGCTGAAGGATCATGTGCGGGACGATGGCGTCGAGCGCCTTCCTGTCCACGTCCCAATCGATGCGGAGCCCGCTCTTTCGGAGCTGCTCGATCTCCAGGAAGGGCTTCGCCGTCTCGATCTCCTCCTCCAGCGAGACGTCCGCCCGGGGCGTGGCGGACAGGACGCGGCGCAGGATGTCGGTGAGGCGCAGCACCATCTTCTCGGCGGCGCGTGGGGCGCCGTGGAGGAGGGCGGCGGCCGAGTGAAGCGTGCCGAAAAGGAAGTCCGGCTGCAGCTGCATGCGCAGCGCGCGCAGCTCGGCCTCGCCGCGCTCCAGCTCCACGCGGGCGAGGTCCGCCTGGAGCCGCAGCTCCCTCAGCAGCTGCGCGCGGTGCCGGCGCGCGTCCTCCAGCACCTGCGCCACCACCACGAATGCCGCGATCACCACGGCTACCGTCGCGAAGCCGGACAGGGTCGGCATCGTGAAGGCCGGTACTGCCAGCACGATCACGAGGTGCCACGCCCTGACCCGCACGGCCCCCAGCCGGCCCTCCGGTGCCGCTCGCGTGCGCCACAGGACCACCGCGCCCACTATCAGCAGCATCACCGCGCCCACGTCGTTCGAGCTCAGCAGCCACACGCTGAGCGCGCACCAGAGCAGGAGAGCCGTAATCCGTGAGGCGCGGGTGTGCACGTGGCGGATCGGGGGGAGTGGGGAGACAAGCAGGGCGAGGTATGATAATCACACAGAGGCACGGAGACACGGAGAAACAGAGGAATAGAGCGCGGTTCGCCTCCCATATCACCATGACTCCGTGCCTCTGTGCGACCCTTTCCACACCATCTCGTGGTAGAGGGCGTCCATCTCGCGGGGCGTAGGGCGGTCCGTGCGCCAGAGCCACCACCGGAGCAGCGCCGAGAGGGCGCCGCCGCAGAAGCGGCTGGCGAGGGTGTGGTCGGTGCCGGGGGAGAGCAGGGCCAGGCGGCGCGCGATCATGCCGTTGAGGTGGGACTGGCCCAGGTCCCACAACGCATCCAGCTGCCCGGAGGCCGCGATGGCGCCGATCTGCCCCCGCGCGTCCGCCAGGTGGGAGCAGATCTCGGCTACCGGCGCGACGCGCCGCGACTCGGGCGGCTCCAACGCGAGCAGCGCGTCCAGCCACTCCATCACCGTCTCGAAGTGGCTGAGCAGCAGGTCGTGCTTCCCGCGGAAGTGCCCGTAAAAGGTCGCGCGGGCCACGCCGGCCGCGTCCAGCACCTGCTGGACGGTCACGGACTCCAGCTCCCGCTCCTCCAGCAGCCGCATCAGCGCCTGGCCGAGCGCGCGCCGCGTGCGCACCACCCGCCGGTCTGGACGCGCGCGGTGATTCCGTACATCCATGTCGCCGGTGTTCATGAACTCCCTGGTGTACGGTGACTCCGCCGCCGCCGTACGATACGGTTCTCCGGCGCAGGTATCCAGCACCCGGACCGGAGAACGCCGTGAATCGTGAGAAACAGAGCGGGTACGCACTCGTCGCTGGGGCGGTCGCCGGGATGGTGACGATGGGGTTCCATCCCACCGGCCCCGGGCTGCTGGCCGCGGGCGAGGGGGCGGCGGACGTCGCGCGGGTCGCGGTGCTGGCGCACGGGCTCGCCATCGCCGGGATCCCGGTCTCGCTGGTCGGCGCCGCCGGGCTCTCCCGCCGCGTGTCGGGCGGCGGCGCGGTGGGGCTCGCGCCGGTCGTGGTGTACGGGATGGCGCTGGTGGCGGGCGCCTGCGCGACCGTCTTCAGCGGGCTGGTGGGGCCGGACATCGGCTTGCGGATGATGGCGGCGGAGGGTGCGCGGCGCGAGACGCTGGGCGTCGTCTTCCTCTACACCGGCCTCGTGGGCCGCGCTTTCACGGGCGTCTTCGTCGTCGCGTCGTCCGCCGCCGTGCTGCTCTGGTCCAGGCAGATCCTCCTGCGCGGGACGCTCCCGTACTGGCTGGGAGTGGCGGGCGCCGCCACCGGGGCGCTCACGCTCGTCGCCTACCTCTCGGGCCACGTCCGCCTGGACGCGCACGGCTTCGGCATCCTCCTCGCCGCGCAGGCCGCGTGGCTCATCGCCGCGGGCATCTCGCTGATCCGGGCGGAGCAGGCGCCGGCGTGACGAGGAGCATGACCCGTGTCCGCTCACGGCGCCGCCTGGTATAATCCCTCCCGACATTCCACTGGAACCGGCCCGGGAGGACGATGCGGTACGAACGCGAGGTGAGGGCGATGCTGGACGAGCTGGGTATCCCCGCGTGGTACGGGCGCGATCCTTTTCTCCCCGAGTGCCCCGAGGCGGCCGAGCTGGTGCCGGTGGGGCGGGACATGTTCGGGCGCGAGCAGAGGCTGACGCCGCGCGCCGCCGAAGCGTGGGCGGCGATGCGCGAGGCCGCCGCGCGGGACGGAATCGTGCTGCAGCTGGTGTCCGCGTTCCGCACCGTCGAGTACCAGCGCGGCATCATAGAGCGGAAGGTCGCGGCCGGCATCCCCATGGACGAGATCCTGCGGGTGAGCGCCGCCCCCGGCTACAGCGAGCACCACACCGGCCGCGCCATCGACATCAGCACCCCCGGCTCGGACCCGCTGGAGGAGGAGTTCGAGCACACCGACGCGTTCCGCTGGCTCGTGGGCAACGCTGAACGGTTCGGCTTCGCGCTGAGCTACCCCAGGGACAACGTGTACGGCATCATCTACGAGCCGTGGCACTGGACTTTCTCGATCTAGTGGTTCTCCCCCTGTGCCTCCGTGCGAGATGACAAAAGTCATGGGAATGTGATGACATGTGGGAATGGTTGCGCTTCGGCGATTCGCGCATCATCTCTGCATCCATCATGTCCCCTGACGAAAGAGTGCCCATGAGACAGATCCGTACGATTTTCGCGCTCGCCGTCCTGGCGATGGCGCAGCCGGTGGAGGCGCAGCAGATCTTCCGCGACGCGAGGGTGTTCGACGGCACGCGCGTGCTGGAGGGGCACGACGTGCTGGTGGAGAACGGAAGGATCGCGCGCGTGGGGCGCGGGCTGAGGGCGCCCGCCGGGGCACGCGTGATCGACGCCCGCGGCAAGACGCTGCTGCCGGGGCTGATCGACGCGCACACCCACACCATGGGCGACGCGCTGCGCGAGGCGGCCGTGTTCGGCGTGACGACGCACCTGGACATGTTCACCGACGTGGCGTTCGCGCGGGCGCAGCGGGAGCGGCAGGCGCGCGGAGCCGCGTCCGGCGGCGCCGACCTGTTCTCGGCCGGCACGCTGGTGACGGCGCCGGGCGGGCACGGTACGCAGTTCGGGATGCCCATCCCCACCATCACCACGCCGGACTCGGCGCAGGCGCTCGTGGACCGGCTGGTGGCGGAAGGGTCGGACTGGATCAAGATCGTGTACGAGGATGGGCGCGCGATCGGGATGAGCTTCCGCTCCATCACCCGGCCCACGATGCGCGCGCTGATCGATGCGGCGCACCGGCGCGGCAAGCTCGCGGTGGTGCACATCAGCGACGCGGCGGGCGCGCGGGCCGCCATCGAGGAGGGCGCCGACGGCATCGTCCACCTCTACATCGACCAGGTGGACGCTGAGTTCGCGCGGCTGGCCGCCACGCGGCGCGCCTTCATCATCCCCACCATGGTGGTGCTGAAGAGCATGACGGGCACCGGCGGCGGCGCGACGCTGGTGGCGGACAACCGCCTCGCTCCGTACCTCCTCCCCACCCGCGCCGCGGGGCTGGAGCAGGGCTTCCCCGTGCGGCCCGGGATGCCGGTGCGCGACTTCGCGGTGCCCCACGCCACGGTCCGCCAGCTGAAGACGGCCGGCGTGCCGATCCTCGCCGGGAGCGACGCGCCCAACCCGGGCACGGCGTACGGCGCGGCGCTCCACCGCGAGCTGGAGCTGCTGGTGGACGCCGGCCTCACGCCCATCGAGGCGCTGCGCTCGGCGACCAGTGTCCCCGCCGAGGCTTTCCGCCTGCGCGACCGGGGCCGCATCGCGCCGGGGCTGCGCGCGGACCTGGTACTGGTGGATGGAGATCCCACGCGCGACATCACCGCCACGCGCGCCATCGCGGGCGTGTGGAAGGGCGGCGAGGCCATCGACCGCGCGGGTTTCGCGCGCACCGCCGCCGCGGCGTGGGAGACACAGCGGCGCGGCGCCGCCGGGCTGGCGGACGGGGTGGTGAGCGACTTCGAGGCGGGGCGGATGGCCGCCGCGCTCGGCGCCTGGATGCCCTCGGCGGACAACATCGCGGGCGGCAAGTCCACGGGCGAGGCGAGTGTGGCCCAGGGCGGCGCGCAGGGGAGCGGCCACTCGCTCCACCTCCGCGGCACCATCTCCAACGCGGTGCCCTACGCCTGGCACGGCGCCATGTGGACCCCGAGCACCGAGGCCATGTCGCCCGTGGACCTCTCCGCCACGCCGAACCTTTCCTTCTGGACGCGCGGCGACGGCAAGACGTACCGGGTGATGGTGTTCGCGCAGAGCCGCGGCATGACGCCCCTGGTCAAGACCTTCACCGCCGGCCCGGAGTGGACCGAGGTGAAGCTCGCCTGGTCCGACTTCGGCCTCGACGGGCGCGGGGTGCTGGGGATCGTCTTCGCGGGCGGCCCGCAGCCCGGCCCCTTCGACTTCCGCGTCGACCAGGTCCGGCTCCGCTGAGGTTCTCCGCCTCGCTCGTCCCCGCGGGCATGAGGACCCGGCCGCTCCCCGCGGACCCGCACCTCGGCTGGACGCCGTACCTGTGGCTCCTCTACATCACCTTCTTCCTGGTGGAGCCGGCGGCGCGGGCCCGGGCGGGCGCGCTCACGGCGGGGTACGCGGCGGTGACGGCGGCGGCGCTGGTGGTGTTCCTGGTCTCGTACTTCCGCGCGTTCTGGGTGCGGGGCGGGGAGCTGCTCCTGGTGATCGCGGTGCAGTGCGGGCTTGCCGCCGCGCTGGCGCCCGTCAACGCGGGCTCGTCGGTCTTCTTCATCTACGCCGCCAGCTTCGCGGGGAAGCTGGAGCCCTCGCGGACGGCGATCCGTGCCATCCTGGCGGTCTCGGCGCTGGGTGCCGTGACTTCATGGGTCACCCGCGCGCCGCCCTGGTACTGGGTGCCGGCGGTGGGGATGTCGCTGATGGTGGGATACGTGAACCTTCACGAGGCGCAGATGAAACGGGCGGACGCCAAGCTCCGCCTGGCCCAAGAGCAGATCGAGCACCTGGCCGCGGTGGCGGAGCGGGAGCGCATCGCACGCGACCTCCACGACCTGCTGGGCCACACGCTGTCGCTGATCGTGCTCAAGTCCGAGCTCGCGGCCCGGCTCGCCACGCGCGACGCGGAGCGCGCCACGCGGGAGATAAGGGACGTGGAGCAGGTGGCGCGGCGGGCGCTGCGCGAGGTGCGCGAGGCGATCCGCGGCTACCGCGCGTCGCTGGCCGACGAGATCCGGCTTTCGCGCTCCATCCTGGGCGCCGCCGGCATCCACGCGTTCATCGACGCGCAGCCGGTGGAGCTGGCGCGGCTGGCGGAGGAGGCGCTGGCGCTGGCGCTGCGCGAGGCGGTCACGAACGTGGTGAGGCACTCCGGCGCGCAGGCGTGCCGGGTGGAGCTGAACGCCGAGGGCGGCGGCTGCACGCTGGTGGTGGAGGATGACGGGCGCGGCACCGGCGCGCCCGACGGGAGCGGGCTGCGCGGGATGCGCGAGCGCGTGGCGGCGGTGGGAGGATCGGTGCACCGCGCCGCGGGGCCGGCGGGCCGCGGCCTGCGCCTGGAGATCCGCGTACCGGTGGAGCCGCGATGATCGACGTGGTGATCGCCGAAGACCAGTCGATGGTGCTGGGCGCCCTCGCCGCGCTGCTGGAGACGGAGAGCGACATCCGCGTGGTGGGCGGGGCCCTGAACGGCCGCGAGGCGCTGGAGCTGGTGGAGCGCCTGCGGCCCGGCGTGCTGCTCACCGACATCGAGATGCCGGAGCTGACGGGGCTGGAGGTCGCGGGCGAGATCCTGCGGCGGAAGCTGCCGACGCGCGTCGTCATCCTCACCACCTTTGCGCGCGCCGGCTACCTGCGCCGCGCCCTGGACGCGGGCGCGGCCGGCTACCTCCTCAAGGACAGCCCCGCCGACGAGCTGGCCAACGCCGTGAGGCGCGTGCACGCGGGCGGCCGGGTGATCGATCCCGAGCTCGCGCGCGAGGCGTGGGTGGAGCGCGACCCGCTCAACGACCGCGAGCGCCAGGTGCTCCGCTTCGCCGCCGAGGGCCTCGCCAGCGCCGCCATCGCGGGGAAGCTCTTCCTCACGGAGGGCACGGTGAGGAACTACCTTTCCGCCGCCATCTCCAAGCTGGGCGCCGCCAACCGGGTGGAGGCGGCCCGCATGGCGCGGGAGAAGGGCTGGCTTTGAACAGCGGCCTCACACGGAGACACAGAGGCACGGAGGAGATGATCGAATCGATCGCCGAGCTCGGCGGGATCTACCCGGAGCCGAAGGGGCGGGCGGTGACCAAGGAACTCCGCCGGCTGGACGTGCACTGCAGGCGGTTCATCGGCCTCTCCCCCTTCCTCGTCATGGCGACGGCGAGCCGCGAGGGGCGGATGGACGCGTCGCCGCGGGGCGGGCCGCCGGGGTTCGTCCGCGTGGTGGATGACGAGACGCTCTGGCTTCCGGACTACACGGGGAACAACCGGCTGGACTCGCTGCGCAACGTGGTGGAGACGGGGCGCGCCGGCTTCGTCTTCCTGATCCCGGGTGTGGATGAGACGCTGCGGGTCAACGGCCGCGCGCGCCTGCGGACGGACGCCGAGGCCGTGGGCGCGTTCACGTCCGAGCGCCGCCCGCCGCGCACGGTCCTTGAGATCACGGTGGAGGAAGCCTACCTGCACTGCGCCAAAGCCCTGATGCGCTCGGCCCTATGGGACCCCGAGAGCCGGCAGGACCGCTCGGTGCTCCCGTCCACCGGCCAGATGCTCAACGACGAGACCGGCGCGTCCGGCCCCGCCGAGACGCAGGAGGAGATGGTCGCGCGGTACCGGCCGGACCTGTGAGGCACACAGACACAGAGGAGTTGGAATGCTTCGACGTTTGCTCGTGCTCCTCCTGGTCCCGGCGGGCGCGGCGGCACAGGACATCCCGGCCCGTCGGCTGAGCGCTCGCGAGGTGCCGGCGGGTTTGGCGCTGCGCGGTACGGTGGAGGCGGGACGGCGCTGGAGGGATGAGAACGGCGAGAACGTCCTCCTGCTGACGCGCACCCGCGAGACGCACCGCAACGACTTCCGCGGGCGGGAGATCCACGCCTACCACTACGTCCGCAGCGGCCCCCGCTACCGCCTCCTCTGGCAATCCGCCGACTTCGTACGCGACTGCCCGGTGGACGTGACCCTGGAGTTCGCGCCCGGCTCCCTGCGCATCACCGACGTGGACGCGGATGGGGTCGCCGAGACGAGCTTCGTCTACGCGCTGGCCTGCCACGGCGGCGTGGACCCCGCGACCATGAAGCTGATCCTCCACGAGGGCGCCACCAAGTACGCCGTTCGCGGCACCACCGACCTGCGCGACCTGGCGCCCGGCTACCCCGCGCCGGAGATGCGCCTCGACCCGGCCCTGGCGCGGGTGCCCGCCCTGCGCGCCCTCGCCGAGCGGCAGTGGAGGCGCTTCGTGCGCCAGCGGCAGTGGCCCAAGGGCGGCGCGCCGTGAAAACGGCTCCCCTTTGCCTCTGTGTCTCTGTGTGAGCCCGGTTGGCACGGCGCATGACGGAGAACGGACGCATGGCAGACGAGAGCGAGCGGGTCCGGGTCGTCGGGTACACGTGGTCGCCGAGGTCGCACGAGGTGCGCGACTTCCTGGCGCGCAGCCGCATCCCCTTCGAGTGGCTGGACTTCGAGCGGAACGCGGAAGCGCGCGCCCGCGCCCAGGAGCTGGGCGCCACGGAGGGAAGCGGCCTCCCCCTGCTGATCTTCCCCGACGGGACCCACCTGGCCGACCCCGGCGACGAGGAGCTGGCCGAGCACGTGGGGCTGCGCACCGAGCCCGAGGCTCCCTTCTACGACCTGGTGATCGTGGGCGCCGGGCCGGCGGGGATGTCCGCGGCGGTGTACGGCGCCAGCGAGGGGCTGCGCACGCTGCTCATCGAGCGCGAGACGCCGGGCGGGCAGGCGGGGCTCAGCGAGGCCATCGAGAACTACCTCGGCTTCCCCGACGGGGTGCGCGGCAGCGAGCTGGCGGAGCGGGCGTCGCGGCAGGCCGCGCGCTTCGGGGCCGAGACCGTCGTGGCGCGCGAGGTGGTGGGGCTGCGCGACGAGGGGTCCACCCGCGTGGTGGTGCTGGACGACGGGAGCGAGGTGTGCGCGCACGCGGTGCTGCTGGCGCTCGGCGTCTCCTGGCGGATGCTGGAGGCGCCCGGCTGCGACCGGCTGGTGGGGCGCGGCATCTACTACGGCGCGGCGGCGGCGGCCGTCCCCACCTGCCGCGAGCGCGACGCCATCATGCTGGGCGCCGGCAACTCCGCGGGCCAGGCGGCGCTCTACCTCTCCCGCTACGCGCGCACGGTGACGATGGTGGCGCCCGAGGCCGACTTCTCGGCCAAGATGTCCGAGTACCTGCTCAACCGTATCCGCCGCACGGGCAACATCCACCTGCGCCAGGCGAGCAGGGTGGTGGAGGTGGATGGGGACGAGCTGCTGGAGCGCGTCACGGTCGAGAACGTGGAGACCGGCGCGCGCGACACGCTGGAGACCAGCTCGCTCTTCGTGTACATCGGCGCCGCGCCGCGCACCGATTGGCTGGAGGGCGTGGTGGAGCGCGACGAAAAGGGCTTCGTGCTCGCCGGATCGGCGCTGGACGGAAAGGTGGAGTGGAAGCTGGACCGCCCGCGCTACCTGCTGGAGACCAGCATCCCCGGCGTGTTCGTGGCGGGCGACGTGAGGTCGGGCTCCGTCAAGCGCGTGGGCGCGGCGGTGGGCGAGGGGTCGATGGTCATCCAGTTCATCCACAACCACCTGCGCGGCGTGAAGTAGCTGGCCCTGGCCGTGCAGGACGCCCCCGCTCGCCCTGATCCTCCCGCCGGAGACCGCCCGTGGAAACTCGCAAGATCGGCTCGCTCACCGTGTCGGTGGTGGGCCTCGGCTGCAACAACTTCGGACCGCGGCTGGACGCGGAAGAAACCCGCGCGGTGGTGCACGCCGCCCTGGACGCGGGGGTCAACTTCCTCGACACTGCGGACATCTACGGCAAGGGGCTGAGCGAGGAGTACGTAGGGCGCGCGCTGGGGCCGCGCCGCGCCGAGGTGGTGCTCGCCACCAAGTTCGGGATGAAGATGGACGAACGGCGCCGCGGCGCTCACCCGGACTACATCCGCGAGGCCGTGGAGGACAGCCTGCGCCGCCTGGGCACCGACCGCATCGACATCTACCAGCTCCACACGCCCGATCCGTCGGTGCCCATCGCGGACACGCTGGGCGCGCTCGACGAGCTGGTGCGGGCGGGGAAGGTGGTGGAGATCGGGTGCAGCAACTTCTCGGTGGAGCAGCTCCGCGAGGCCCGCGACGCCGCGCCCGGCGCCCGCTTCCAGAGTGTGCAGAACGAGTACTCCCTCTTCCACCGCGACCCGGAGGAGAGCGTGCTGGACGAGTGCGCGCGGCAGGGGCTGGCCTTCATCCCCTACTTCCCCCTGGCCAGCGGGCTGCTCACGGGCAAGTACCGCCGCGGCACCCCGCCGCCGGAGGGTACGCGCATCACCGCCGGCGGGCGCTACGCCGAGCTCCTCACCGAAGAGAACCTGGAGCGCGTGGAGCGGCTGGCGCAGTGGGCCGAGGCCCGCGGGCACACCCTGCTGGAGCTCGCCTTCGCCTGGCTCCTGGCGCGCGGCGAAGTGGTCTCGGTCATCGCCGGCGCCACCTCCGCCGCCCAGGTCCGCTCCAACGCCGCCGCATCCGCCTGGCGGCTGACCCCAGCCGAGCGCGCCGAAGTGGACGCGCTCGCCGTCGAATAGGCTCTTCTCCCTGTGCCTCTGTGCCTCTGTGTGAGATTTGCGGTTTAGCGGGCGCGCCACCATTCTCCATCCGTTCCTCACGAATTCCACCATCATGCGAGTACCCATGAAGATTCTACGCCCCCTGGTGGGCACGGTTCTCCTGGCGGCCGCCTGCGCGTCGGCCGCCGCGGCGCAGGACTCGATGGCGGCGCGCGTGGGCGCCTACAAGCCGGTGCGCCTCACGGCCGACCTGAGCGCCCTGTCGCCCGCCGAGCGGCAGATGATCCCGCTGCTGATCCAGGCGTCGCAGGCGATGGACGAGATGTTCTGGATGCAGGGGTACGGCAGCCGCGACTCGCTGCTCGCCTCCATCCGCGACCCCAACATGCGGCGCTTCGCCGAGATCAACTACGGGCCGTGGGACCGGCTGCGGGGCGACGCGCCCTTTGTGCCCGGGGTGGGCCCCAAGCCGGAGGGCGCACGCTTCTACCCGGCCGACATGACCAAGGCGGAGTTCGAGGCGGCGGTGGCGGCCGGCGGCGCGCGGGCCGATTCGCTGCGCAGCCTGTACACGCTGGTGCGGCGCGAGGGCGGTCGGCTGGTGGCCGTGCCCTTCCACGTGGCGTACGCCCCGCAGATGCGCCGGGCGGCGCTGCTGCTGCGGCAGGCGGCGGGGCTGGCCCCGCAGGCGTCGCTGCGCCGCTACCTGGAGCTGCGCTCGCAGGCGCTGCTGGACGACAACTACCAGCCCAGCGACCTGGCGTGGCTGGAGATGAAGGACAACACGATCGATGTGGTGATCGGCCCCATCGAGACGTACGAGGACGCCCTCTTCGGCTACAAGGCCGCGGCCGAGGGGTACGTGCTGGTCAAGGACCTGGCGTGGAGCCGGCGCCTGGCGCGCTACGCCGCCTTCCTGCCGGAGCTGCAGCGCGGCCTGCCGGTGCCTGAGCAGTACAAGCGCGAGACGCCGGGCACCGACAGCGACCTGAACGCCTACGACGCCGTGTACTACGCGGGGCAGGCCAACTCGGGCGCCAAGACCATCGCCATCAACCTCCCCAACGACGAGGAGGTGCAGCTTCGCAAGGGCACGCGCCGCCTTCAGCTCAAGAACGCGATGCGCGCCAAGTTCGACGCCATCATGCTCCCCATCGCGCGCCTGCTGATCGCGCCGGACCAGGTGGGCAACGTCACCTTCGACGCCTTCTTCGAGAACACCATGTTCCACGAGGTGGCGCACGGGCTGGGGATCAAGAACACGGTGAACGGCCGGGGCACCGTGCGCGAGGCGCTGCGCGAGCAGGCCAGCGGGCTTGAGGAGGAGAAGGCCGACGTGCTGGGGCTGTACATGGTGACTCAGCTCGCCCGCCGCGGCGAGATGAGCGGCGCGGCCATCCAGAACAACTACGTCACCTTCCTGGCGGGGATCTTCCGCTCGGTGAGGTTCGGCGCGTCGTCGGCGCACGGGCGGGCCAACATGGCCACCTTCCACTTCCTGGAGGAGCGCGGAGCCTTCGTGCGCGACCCGGCCACCGGCACCTACCGCGTGGACATGCCCAAGATGCAGGCGGCGATGGACGCCCTCTCCGCCGAGATCCTGCGCATGCAGGGCAACGGCGACCACGCGGCCGTGCGCGCCTTCATGGAGCGCTACGGCGTGGTTGACCCGCAGCTCCGCCGCGACCTGGACCGGGTGAGCGGCGCCGGGATCCCGCTGGACGTGGTGTTCGAGCAGGGAGTCGAGGTGCTCGGCCTGTAACAAGCAGTCTCACACAGAGACACAGAGGCACAGAGGAGAACTTCTTCTCTGTGCCTCCGTGTCTCTGTGTGAGATCAGCTGTTCTGGAAGACGTAGCCGTTCTCGGTGAAGTCACCCTCCGCGAACCCGCCCGTGCAGGCCATCCGCGCGCCGCTGGTGTTGGTGAAGGCAAGGCTGCACTTCATCTTCTTGAGCTTGCGGTGCTCGAACTGCACTGTGTAGCCGCTCTGCGAGACCCCGGTGATCCTGATCCCCACGTCGTCCGAAAGGCGGAAGCTCCCGGCCGTGGCGGTCGGCGCCGTGCCCACGGCCTGCACCGTGGTCATGTACTGGTCGTGGCGGCTGTAGTGCTGTTCCTGCGCGGTCATGAAGTTCCTGGCGTCGCTCTCCATGGCGCGCTGGTAGGCGTCTTCCTTGGTCTGCCCGAAGTTCATCTGCGCGACGCCCACGAGGATGGCGATCACCGCGACCACGGCGATCAGCTCGATCATGGTGAAGCCGCGCCGGGCCCGGCGCGCGGTACGACGGAGGATGTGCTGCATCTTGGCACCTGGGAAGTGGAGGGGTGAGGAGACGGCGTCTACAAGTAGATACCGCGGGTTCCCGGGGGCGGTTCACGGGTTTCGGAAACTGGTTTTGCTGGTAGCGCGAAAGGAACGGAAGGGCTCACACAGAGACACAGAGTCACAGAAAGCGTGGTCAGCTCATCGGTCAGGGTGCAGGTGGGGGGTGATGATGATGACCAGGTCGTTGTGGTTCTCGCTCGTGGCCTCGTTGCGGAAGGCGCGGCCGATCACGGGGAGCTGCGACAGGAGGGGGAGGCCGCTGGTGGTCCGCGAGCGGCCGTTCACCGTCAGCCCGCCGATGACGATGGGCTCGTCGTTGCGGACGGTGACCTCGGTGAACGCCGTCTGCTTGCCGCCGGTGATGGTGCGTCCGTCGGGGTCCAGCTGGCCGCCGTCGCGTACCAGCTCGATGTTCACGCGCACCATGTCGTCGCCCAGGAAGTGCGGGGTGACCTTGAGGCGCGTCCCGGTCTCGAACTGGCTGAACCCGCCCGCGCTTCCGCCCAGCTGCGTGCCCACCGGGGTCCCGGCGGTGCCGCCCTGCTGCGGGGCCGGGTAGCCCGTGCTTCCGCCGTTCTGAAAGGGCGCCGCGCCGCCGCCGAAGCCGGCGAACACGCCGTAGCCCGGGTTGGGGAGGATGATCTGGTCTCCCACCAGGATCTCGGAGGTGCGGCCGGAGGTGGCGGTGATGATGGGCGTCGTCTCCGTTTCGGCGATCCCGTTGTCGTCCAGCGCGTCCACGAACGCGTCCAGGCGCACGGTGCCCACGCCGGCCAGGCGGCGCAGCACGCGGAAAGCGGGGCCTCCCTCGCTGGTGAAGCCGCCGCGCGGCGGCTGCTGGCGGACGTCCACGCCGGTGGTGAGGCGCCCCGTGCTGTCCGCGCGCAGGGGCACGAAGGAGTAGCTGAACCCCAGCTTGCGCAGGCGCGAGCGGTTGACGCTCACCAGCCGCGCCTCCACGGTGATGGTGGCCGGCCGGCGGTCCATGGAGTCCACCAGGGCCCGCACCTTGTCCAGCCGGTCGGGCGAGGCGTAGACGATCAGGTCGCGGCTGTTCTCCGCGTCGCCGAACAGCTCCACGCTGTTGGCGGTGCTGTCGCCCGCCGCGACGACGCGGGCCAGCGAGGGAAGGAAGTCGCGGGCGTACAGGTAGCGGAGGCGCACCGGCATGGGGGTCCGCTCCACCTCCGCGCGCCCCTCGGTCACCACCTTGATGATCCCCGACGGCTCCTGCACCGCGCGCAGCCCGTGCGCGGAGAGGAGGGCCTCCAGCGCGACGTGCCACGGGTACCCGGGGATCTCGGCCGTCACCACCTTTTCGCGGACCTCCCGCTCGTCGGAGGGCACGATGGCCACGCCGGCCCGCGCCGAGAGGAGCGAGAGGACGTCCGCAAGCGGGCGCTCGTAGACAGAGAGGTCCACCACGGGCGGCTCGCGGCCCGGCGGCGGAGTGATCCACCGGCCCCGCTGCGGCCTCTCCTGCACGGGCTCCGGGCGGGTGGCTGCACGCCGCGGCACCGGCGCGATGCGCGGCGGCTGCGCGGGGCGGGCGGCGGTGTCCGCGGCGGCACGCATCTGCTCGAGCGTGACGAAGGTCGCGGGTGGCGTGGCCGAGGCGCACGCGCCCAGCAGGACGAGGGCGGCCGATCGCAAGGCGAGTGGCATCGGAGTGGATGGAGGGATCACGGACGGGCCCCTCCCGGACGGGGGAGGCAGAGCACGATGCGCCGGCCGCTGCCGAGGACGTTCTGGAGGGCCACCAGGCAGCGGCGCTGCACGGCGAGAACCCGGTACTGGCCCACGCGGTCGCCGGCGCGCACCACCGAGCGCCCGCCGCGCGTCCCCGTAAGCACGACCAGCGCCCGCGAGTCGCGCGGGTCGGTGGGGTCGTGCGCGATGCTGTGGACGCGCAGCTCGGGGAAGCCGTCGCCCGTGTAGAGCGCCTCGGGCGGGATCACGGGATCGCGCCGGTCGGGGGCGCGCGGGTAGCTCCAGGCGTGTGGCTGGGCTTGCGCCCGCGCGGCGGGGAGCGCCAGGGCGGCGAGGAGAAGTGCGATGCGCATCAGCGGAGGGGATCGAGGGGGATGCCGGCCGTGTCGGCTGGTTGCGGGGCGGCTTGCAGCGAGAACCAGTGAAGCGAGAAGGCGGCGACGACGTTGAAGGGCGTCTCGCCCGCGGGAATGACGAGCGCCGTGTCCGCCGGGAGGGAGGCGGCCGGTTGTGGCTCCTGCGCGCGCATCAGCGAGTCCGGGACGACCGCCATCCTCACCCCGCGCAACTGCGTGAGGCGGGGCTGCGACAGGAGCTCGGCCATCAGCGTGCCGACGTCGTGGTAGCGGCCTGCCACCAGCACCCGCAGGCCATCGACCTGGAACTGGCCCTCGGCGGCGGTCTGCAGGGGCTGGTAGTTGTGGACGCGCACGCCGAGCCGCCGCGCCGCGGACGAGAGCGCATCCACGAGCGGCTGCGCGCTGCCGCCGCGCGGGGGGACGCGCGCGGCGAGCCGGTCCGCTTCGATCTGCCAGTGGCGGCGAAGCGCTTCCATGCTGTCGGCGCCCAGCGCCAGCTCGCGTGCGCGGGCGTCGCGGTTGGAGGTGAGCATCGCGGCCAGCTCCGCCTCGCGCGCGGATAGCGAGGCGGTGCGCGGGCGATAGCTCTTCCAGAACCAGTTGGCCGTGAGGGCGCTGGTGGCCAGCAGCACCGCCAGGGCGAGCCGCGCGCGCAGGGCAGGGGTCATGGGGCGGGCTCCGCGGCGGTGCCGGTGAGCTCGAAGCGCACGACCGGGAAGGAGGCGATGCGGGTGCTGGTGGTGGCGCCCAGCTCCGCCGCGCGGACGGCCGTGGCGAGCCGGCGCCGGAAGGCGGCGGCGAGCTCCACCGACGGCGCGTACCCGGTCACGCGGAAGCCCGCGGAGTCCGTCATCTCCATCCCATCCACCCACACGTTCTCCGGCACGGCGCTCCCCACCCGGTCCATCAGCCGCACCCACGCGAAGCGGTCCGGGTCCAGCGCGCGGATGGCGCTCACCGTGGCCGCCAGGCGCGCCTGCTCCCGCGTGACCGCCGCCACCCGGCCCAGCGAGCCGCTCAGGCGCGCCGCGTCCCGCCTGGCCGCGGCCGTCTCCTCCTCCACCCGCGCCTCGCGGCCGGACAGGCGGGCGCCGGCGAAGCGCACGCCCCCATACGCCGCCAGCGCAACCAGGAGCACGCCGACGAGCAGCGGATCGCGCATCCCGGGCCGCGGGGCGGCGGGACGGTCCGCGCTCTCGATGCGCAGGTCGATGTGGATCACGGGCGCACCGGAGCGAGGGCCAGCATCTCCAGCGCGAGCCCGGCGGCCACCGCCAGCGGCGGCGCGAAGGGGAGCGGGGTAGTGGTGGGGAAGGCGGCGAGCGGGTCGAACAGGTGCACCCGCACTCCCAGCGCCGCGCGGAAGCGCTCCACGATCCCGGGGAGGCGCGCGATGCCGCCCGAGATCCACACGGCGCCGCTCCCGTCCGCGTCGCCCAGCACCCCGCGGCCGGCGGATGCCGCGCCCGCCGCGCGCCGGACATCGCCCGCCACACGCCGCACCCACTCCTCCATCACCCGCTCGTCGGGGGCGCCGGGCTCGAAGAGGAGCCCCTCCCCGCCCGTGCGCTCCGCCAGATAGCCGACGCCCAGGCTCGCTTCGTACGCCGTGGCGGGTACGCCGCCGTCCAGCACCGCGATCAGGAGCCCGCCGAAGCCGCCGTGCAGGAGCACGGAGCGCGCGCCCGCCGCCACCCGGTCGGGGTGGGTGGCCGCCCACGCGTTGGCGAGCGCCACCGGCGCCGCCGTCACCGGCCCCGCCCCGAGCCCCGCTCCCCCGCTCACGCCCTGCAGCACCCGGATCGTCTCCTCGCGCGCGGACACGGCGATGAGAGTGACGAGCGCAGGGTCGTGCGCCCCGGTTTCTACTTCCGCGAAGGCGTAGCGCGCGGCCACCGTCTCCATCCCGCCGAGGCGGAGGGCGGGGTCGGCCACCACGGCGCCGCGCAGCGCCGCGTCGTCCATGCGCGGGAGCTGCTGGCGCTGCACGCGCGCGTCGCCGGGCGCCACGGCGAGCGCGGCGGGGGCGCCGGCCAGCCCCTGCGCGCGCACCACGCCGGCCAGGAAGGTTCCCGCCGCGCCCTCGTCGGCGATGCGGCGGTCGCGGAAGAGGCCGGCGGGGGTCGGCTCGTCGGCGGCGTGCGTGACGCACACGCCCGCGTCGCCGCGAGCCACGGCGACCAGCTTGGTGCGGCGCTCGCCCAGGTCCACTCCCACGTACACGGAGGGACGGTGGGCGCGGCGGGCGGAGAGAAGGGTGCGGAGGCTGAACACGGCGGCTCGGGTGAGGGGGAGGTGGTTTTCCTTTTTCGGAAACCGGACTTCGCGATCCGGGGTATCTAATAACAGATACCGCGGATACCCCATTCCGGTTCACGAACCCTCGCCGCCGCCCATGAAAGCCCCTCCTCCGCGGGACCCGCGCGCCGGTTTCACGATGATCGAGGTGATGGTGGTGGCGCTCGTCATCGTCGCCCTGACCGCGGTGGCGCTGGCCCCCAACCGCGAGAACCCGCACCGCCTCGTCTATCACCAGGCTCAGCAGCTCCGCGCGCGCATCTCCGAAGCCGTCTCTCGCGCCGACGGTCGCGGCGGCGACGCGCTCCTCCTGGCCCACGCTTCCTCATCCGGTGGCTCCTTCCTCGCCGCCTCCGACACCACCGGCGTCCAGGAGGCGGAGATCGCGGGGCGCGAGTGGATGCCGCTGGGTGCGGGAACGCAGTGGGGAGCGGGGAGCGCCACCACCGGTCCGCTCGGGGACAGCGTCGGCGGCGTTCCCAGGCTGGTGCGCTGCTCCGCGGGGCACGGGTGCGGCGTGGGCGCGCGCGGCGCGCTCACCTACTACATCACGCACGCCCGCGACCCCTCCGCCGTGGCCGCGGTGGTGCTGACGCCGGACGGCATCGCGCACCTCTACCGCTACCTCCCCGCCGCGGACGCCTGGAGCACGGAGGCGCCGCGATGAGAGCCCCACACAACCATGGGTTCACCTTCTTCGAGGTGATCCTGGCGCTGGCGCTGCTCGGGATCGCGCTGCTGATGCTCGTGCAGCAGTCGGCGGATGGCACGCGCGCGGATTCCGATCGCGCGGCGCGGATGGTGGCTCACCGCACGGTGCGCAACGAGGTGCAGCGCCTCCGCGCGTCGGACGTGATGACGGGCGCGTTCCCCTCCACCTTCCACACGGACCGCGCGGGCAGCCGCATCGCCGCCCCCGCCCCGGGCGCGCAGGCGGTGGTCGTGGAGCGGCGGGTGCGCTGCCTGGGCGGCGACGAGCTCCGCGACAACGCCACCGCCCCCTCCGCGCAGGCGGGGTGCGCCCCCGGCACCTCACCTCTCGCGGAGTTCACCCTCCGCGTCGTCTACCCGTCGCGCTACACCCCCGACGCTACGGGAACGCTCGTCCAGACCGTCACCCTCTGGCCCCGCGACCGCCACGGCACCGGCTGGTCCCCCGGCGCCCTATGACCCTCACGCACCGACGCCTTCGTGTAGGGGCACGATTCATCGCGCGCGTGCTTTCCGCGCGGCGTCGCGCCCGATCGCACCAGCATCCGATGGCACGGACGCGATGAATCGCGCCCCTGCAACTGCGGCCTGAACCATACACCCGGCTGATGAACAGACACGGCTTTACGCTGATCGAGCTGCTGGGGGTGCTGGTGATCACCGCGGTGATCGCGGCCGGGGTGTGGTCCGTGACCGAGTCCGTCACGCGCGGACAGGCGCGGAGCATGGAGGACGCGGACCGGAGCGCGACGGTCGCCTCCGTCGAGCGGGTGCTGCGCGATGCGATCCGGCAGGCGACGGCGGGGACGCTGGCGGCGCCGAATGCGGGGCCGATACAGGTGGTCGTCGCGGAGAGCGATACCCTCCTGCTGCTGCGCGCCGAGGGTGTGCCGATGACCGTCTCCACCCGGCCCTGCCCGGGGGGCGGGGCGTGCCTCCACATGGTGGGCGACCATGCGGGGGTGCTGAAGGTGGGCGAGGTGCTCCTGGTGAGCGCTCCGGCTATGGGCGCCCGCGTCTACCGCGTGGGGGCCGGTCCGCGCGCCACCCGTGCCCCGTGCGGCGCCGACTGCCCGGAGGAGGTCGCGTGCCCCACGTTCACCGACGAGGCGGCGGCCGATGCGGAGGTGGTCACCGCGTCGGTCGTGTACGCGCCGGGCGCGCCCGCATCCCCGCGGAGCGGGCCCTGCGAGCAGACGTACTACGCGGACGGATCGCACTGCGCGGAGGTGAGGACGACCGTGAGCGCGGCGAGGCGGAACTGGCGCTGCGAGGTGCGTGGGACGGTCTCGGCCTACACGGAGGTGCCCGTGGTGGAGGTCGACTTTCACTTCCCGGCGGGCGCGCCTCCAGGGCAGTCGGGCGCAGCACTCACGCCGCGGGTGCGCGCGCAGCGGGTGACGCCGTCGCGCTTCTATGTCTCGCGCGCGGGCGCACGAAGCGCCCCGCTACTGGTGCGGCAGACAGGGCTGGACGGCACCGGCACGTGGAACTCCGCGACACCGGTGGGAGGACCCGTGTCCGCGCTGGAGGTGGAGACGCTCCACGCGGGGGAGACTACCTGGAGGCGCGGGGTGGGAGTGGACGACGTGGCGCTGGAGCACTCCACCGCCAATCCCAACTACGCCTATGCTTTTTCCGCGACGGGTGAGCCCGGCTTCGCCTTCAGGCGCGGGTACCACGACGTGGGGGCGGTGCGGGTGCGCTTCACCGTGCCCACCGAACGGGCGGACGGCACCGTCGCGCAGGTGGCGTACAGCGTGGTGGTGGCCACCAACGGCGCCACGCGCGGCGGGAGCGAGGGGGGATGGTGAGCCGCGAGCGGGGGAGCGCGCTCATCTGGGTGCTCGGCTTCATCGTCGTGCTGGGGATCGTGATCTCGGGCACCCAGCTCGTGGCCCGCATGGCGGAGCGCGAGCTCTATGCGCGCGCCGAGCTTTCGCGCGCCGAGATCGCCGCCGCCAGTGCGGTGGAAGCGCTCACCGACCAGCTCCGCGCCCTCGTCGCGCGGCGGCTGGGGAACTTTGATCCCGACGACCTTGCCGCCCTGCAGGTACCTGCGGGGCTGCAGGCGACGGGCGCGGCCGTGCGGCTCGACACCGCTCACACGGGCGTGCGGATCGTGGACGTGCGCGAGTGGGAGGTGATCCCGCACGACGAGCACGTCCTTGACGCGTGGACTCACCAGCCCCGCGTGTCGTGGGACGGGCTGCCGGACGTGGGAGGAAGCGTGGCGGCGCGCACCGTGGAGGTGGAGGTGTACGCCACGGCGTACGGTCCGCGCGAGGGGCGGCGGATGGCGACGCGGCGCCTGGCCGTGTCCGTCGTCGCTCCGCACCAGCACGCACTCTACACGCAGGGAGACGCCGAGATCGTGGGCGGCGGCCCCGGCGGGCTGGTGGGTGGCCCGGTGCGCGTGGACGGCACCGCGTGGTTCGGCGCGGGCGGGTACCTCGTGCACTACGTGGGAGGGATCGAGGCGCGCGACGGGATCTCGGCCGCCGGGTCGCGGCACGTGGTGATGGGGACCGCTTACCCCTCCGGCGCGCCCTCGCTGGGGAGCCTCTCGCGCCTCGCATCGGAGGCGAGCCCCGGCGGGATGCTGGCGCCCTGGCAGGGGCGGGTGCGCATCCGCCCCGCGGTGGGAGGCAGCGTGTCGCCGGGGAGGATGCAGACGGCGTCGGTCGCCGGGAGCGGGGAGTGCGCGGACTTCGAGGGCGCCTGCTTCGGGCGGGGGAGCGTCCGGCCGGCCCTCACCCTGCGCCGCACGCACGCGGGGCGCGACAGCACCTTCTCCGTCGCGTGCGGCGAAGCGTACAGCGACGATCCCGGCGGGTGCGCGCAGGCGGCGAGCACCATCCGCTACGCTCCCTGGCCCTTCCCGGGCGCGCAGTCGGCCGGGATCGCGGCGGCCGACCCGGACCGGCCGGGGCGGATCTGGAGGGGACTCTTCCCCGATTTCAGGAGGGAGGGATCGTGCGACGCATCCGCGCTGGTGGGACGGCCTTATCGCACCTTTCGCTGCACCACCAACGCGTACGGCTTCGTCATCGAGGGCTCGCGGCTCGACTCCATCCCCGGCGGGGTGCTCGTGGTGCGCCGCGCGACGGGGCAGGCAGGTGCCGACCCATCCGCGGAGGTGGTGCTGATCCGCGACGCGGCAACGCTGAAAGGCCCGCTCACGCTGGTCTCCGAGCTCCCGGTGGTAATCTGGGGGAGCTTCAACGTGGCGAACCCGCGTCCGGCGATGATCGCCGCGCCGCGTATCACGGTGATGCCCAACGAGACGCAGGCACAGCTACGCGAGTCGCTCCGCTGGGACGTGGCCCCGGGCGAGAACGACCCCGCTACTCGGGTGGCGCCGGTGCAGGCGCGGAGCAACGTCACGCTCTTCGCGGTGCTGCGGACGGGCTACTGCCGCACGGTCGGCGCTGCATACTTCGGAGGGTCGTGGGAGGGGATTCCGGCCGCCGCGGGCGATTGGAGCCGGGCGGCGCTGCGGGTGAACGGATCCGTGGAGGGATACGACCAGACCTCCGCCGGGGCCGCGGCATGCGCTTCGTACTGGGCTCCCTTCAACGCGGCGCAGCCCGGCGGCGTGGCCCCTGTGCCCCCCTTCCAGCGCAGCGTCCTCTTCAACCGCCGCCTGCTTCACCCCGACGGCCAACCCCCCGGCTCGTACCGCTGGGAGAACTTCCCGGCCACCGGCGGCATCCCCGGCGCGCCCACGCGCACCCGCGACCGGCAGCGCGACGCGTTCGGCGGGATCACGGTGCTGCGGCTGATTCAGGACCTGCGCACGATCCCGCCGGCGGCGCGGGGCTCGGCGGCGCGTCCCGCGCGGCGCACGACGATCGGGCCGCTGGCGCTGCCCGCGCTTCCGCCCGCGCTCTGAGCACGGAAACTCATGGGCTCACACAGAGGCATGGAGACACGGAGAGGAAGTATTGGCGGCGATCTAAGGTTCGGCGCGTTGGGACCGGGTTGCGGGACGGACAAAGGTGGCGCTTCTTGCAGGGCGGAGGGGGAAGCGTCTCACCTTTGCCGGCGGGTACGGAATGTCAGGCCGAAGGTTGTCGAGCCGGTTGCGGCGGGAGGCGCTCCTCTCCCCATCGGGGCTGCTCGCCTGGAGCGCGGCGGTGGGGATCCTCCTCTTCTTCCTGGTGGCGTGGGACATCCTGGAGATACGCCGCGCGTACGGAGTGGTGCAGACCGAGACCCTGCAGCTGCAGCGGCTGGTGGACAGGCTGGAGTACCTGGACTCCGAGCTCACCATGTCGGCGTCCATGGCCGCTACCACGGGGAGCCCGCAGTGGGAGGGCGTGTACCGCCCCTTCGAAACGGAGGTGAAAGCCACCTTCGCGAAGCTCTCCGCCCGCGCGGTGCGGCTCGGTGCGGCGCGAGCCGTACGGCAGGCCAGGGCGTCTGCAGACACGCTCATCTTCATCGAGCACCGCGTGTTCGGCCTGGTGCGCGCCGGGCGCAGAGACCAGGCGCAGGCTCTCATCGCCGGGGAGACGTACGCACGCGGCAAGCGCGCCTACCTGGCGGCGAGCGACGAGATCAAGCGGCGCCTCCAGGCCTACATCGACCGGCAGGCCCTCCAGTTCGACCGACGCCTGACGCGGCTGTCGATCCTGTCGCTCGCCAGCCTGGTGATCGCGCTCTCCACCGCCGCGGCGGCGGCGGCGCTGATGAGCCGCTACCACGCGCGGCAGCTTCGTGAAGCGAAGGAGAAGCGGCAGGCCGAGCACGCCCTCCGGCGTTTGGCGATGTACGACGGCCTCACGGGGCTCGCCAACCGCGCCCTGCTCGTGGACCGGCTGGGGCACGCGGTGGCGCACGCGGAAGAGGACCCGGCGGCGCTGCTCTTCCTGGACCTGGACCGCTTCAAGCGCATCAACGACAGCCTGGGCCACGCGGCCGGCGACCTGCTGCTGGTGGAGGTCGCCCGGCGGCTGGAGCAGACGATCGGGCCGGCGGGGATGGCGTCGCGCGTGGGGGGCGACGAGTTCGCGGTGCTCATCCACGAGAGCCCCGGCGAGCGGGAGCTGCTGGCGCTGTGCGGCCGCGTCCTCCAAGCCATCGAGAAGCCGTTCGCGCTGCAGGACGCGGAGGTCACCACCTCGGCCAGCGTGGGGATCGTGCGCATCGACGCGGGCTATTCCGCGCCGGTGGAGGTGCTGCGCGACGCGGACCTCGCCATGTACAACGCCAAGGCGGAGGGCAGGGGCCGCTGCGCCGTGTACGACCGCACCATGCACGAGCTGGCCGTCAGTGTGCTGGAGACGGAGAACGCGTTGCGCGGTGCGCTGGAGCGCGGCCAGCTCCAGACCTGCTACCAGCCCATCATCCGGGCGGACGACGACGAGGTAGCGGGGTGGGAAGCGCTGGTGAGGTGGGTGCATCCCACGCGCGGCACGCTGGGGCCGGCGGCCTTCCTCCCCATCGCCGAAGACTCCGGGCTGGTGGTGCTGATCGACCGCTGGGTGCTGCGCGACGCGCTGCGGCAGCTCCGCTCCTGGCGCGACCGCTTCGGCGAGGCGGGTTCGTGGTACGTGAGCGTCAACCTCTCCGGACGCCAGTTCTACTCGCTCGGGCTGGTGGAGTACGTCACCGATGCGCTGCGCGACACCGGGCTCCCCGCCAGCTCGCTCCACCTGGAGGTGACGGAGAGCGTGCTGATCGACCATGCTTCGGCCAGCAAGACGCTGGCGGACCTGCAGCGGCTGGGGGTGTGCATCGACCTCGACGACTTCGGCACGGGGTATTCGTCGCTCAGCTACCTCCACCGCTTCGCCGTGAACGGCCTCAAGATCGACCGCTCCTTCGTGGCCTCCATGGAAAAGAACCCGGGGAGCCGCACCATCGTGCGCAGCGTGCTGGCGCTGGCCAGCAGCCTGGGCCTCCACGCCACCGCCGAGGGGGTGGAGAGCGCCGCCCTGGCCGGCGAGCTGCGCGCCGAGGGGTGCACCTACCTGCAGGGATACACGTACGCGCGCCCGCTGCGCAGCGCCGCTGCGGAGGCGTGGGTAGTCGCGCGGCGCTCGCCGGCGGGACGCTCCGGGTGAACCTGTCCCTTTACCCGGGGTAAAATCGCGCCTATCCTTGTGTCCACACCCCCCACCGAGATCCCCGTGAACGAGCACATCGAGCCCCTTCGCCTCCACGACACCGTGCGCCTTTCGGCGCAGGGGCTGGCCAAGGTGCTGGGCGACCTGGAGGCCCGCGTGATGCGCGCCGTGTGGGATCTCGCGCGCCCGGCCGCGGCCAGGACGGTGCACGAGCGGGTGCTGGCCGAGCACAATGTGGCCATCCACACGGTCATCACGGTGCTCAACAAGCTGGTGGAAAAGGGCCTGCTGCGGCGCGAGAAGCGCGGGGAGCTGCTCCACTACGAGGCGTGCCTGTCCGAAGAAGAGTTCAGGACGCAGGCGTCGCGGCGGCTGATGGAGGGGATCCTTTCGTTCGGGCCGGAGGCGGTGACGGCGTCGTTCGTGGACGTGCTGGCCGACCGCGACCCCGCACAGCTCGCCGAGCTCGCGCGGCTGGTGGAGCGGAGGCTCAGGGAGCAGGAGGACCGGGGATGAGCTCGCACCGCAGCGTTGCGCTGGTCACCCGCGAGGAGGCTCACCGCCGCACGCTCCTGCTGGGGATCGGCGCGCTCCTCCTGCTGTCGGTGAGCCCCGTGTTCGGGCATCACTTCGCGTCGGGGCTGGAGAGCGCGCTGCAGGGGCGCGACCACGTGGGCGCGCTGTGCGTGATCGCGCTGCACGCGCTGCTGCAGCCGGTGCACGTCTTCTTCCACGTGCTGGTGGTGGCGGGGCTCGCCTACGCGTCGTACGACCGGATCGCGGCGGCCCGGCGCGTCCGCCGCGCCCTGGAGCCGCTGGAGGCGACCGTGCCGTCGGCGGGGGATGAGTTCGGACGGGCGGCGCGGGCGGCGGGGGTGGACCCGGCGCGCGTGCGCGTGGTGAGGGGGCTCCCCAACCCCGCCTTCACGGCCGGGTGGCTGAGCCCGCGCGTCTACGTGGCGGCGGAGCTGGGGGAGCGGCTGTCGCCCGCGGAGCTGGAGGCGCTGCTGGCGCACGAGGGCGCGCACGTCGCCCGCCGCGACCCGCTGCGCCTCTCGCTGCTGCGCTTCCTGGCGCTCACCCTGTTCTGGCTCCCGGCCCTGCGGCGCCTGGCCGACGACTTCGCCGACGAGGCCGAGATCCGCGCGGACGACCGCGCGGCACGGGAGCGGCCCCTGGCGCTCGCCACGGCGCTGCTGTCGCTGGCGTCTTGGGCGCCGCAGGGGGACCTGGCGGTGGGCTTCGCCCAGCGCCGCAGCCTGCTGGACCGCCGCATCCGGCGCCTGGCCGGCGAGGAGCCGCCGGTGGCGAGCCACGTTACCCGCGCCTCGCTGGTGGGCGCCATCCTGGCCCTCGCGCTGGTGGGCGCCTCGGGCGCGGTGATGGCCCATCCCCTCCCCGAAGACCACGCCGCGCACCCCACTCATCACTGCGGGCACCCGGGGGAGTCGCTGTTCGAGCACCTGTTCTGCCGGGCCGGCGCCGAGGGCGTCGTCTGCCCGCACGCCTGAAAACGACGGGCTCACACAGAGACACAGAGGCACGGAGATGAACTTCTCTGTGCCTCTGTGAGTTCTGTGCCGCCACGGGGGGCGGCTGAACTTCCGTTCGGGCCGAAGGTTCAGTCCCCGCAGGGGGACTTCGTGTAGTTGTTGCAGCGAATTCATTCGCACGCAACGGCCGGGGCTCGACTTGCTCGATTCCCGCGGCAGGACCTTGCGGGTACGTTTTATGTACTATAAAATAGCGCGCCAATTTTCACGGAGGGGATTGATGATCGATCGAAGGGTGACGGGCGTGGTGCTGGCGCTCGGGGTGCTGGCGGGGCCGGCGGCCGGGCAGACGGACTACTACAACACGGACGAGGGGCGGCCCGTGCGCATCGAGGACGCGGCGCCGGTGGAGCGGTACGCGTTCGAGATCCAGCTGGCGCCGCTGCGGGTGGAGCGCGAGCGCGGGGCGTACAACTGGGAGCTGGCGCCGGAGCTGGCGTACGGCATCTTCCCGCGCACGCAGGTGGAGGTCGGGTTCCCCATCGCGTTCGTCGATGGCGGCGGCGAGGGGCTGGCCGGGATCGAGGTGTCGGCGCTCCACAACTTCAACACCGAGACGCGCACGCTCCCCGCGCTGGCCCTGATGGGGAGCGTTCACCTGCCGGTGGGCGGGCTTGGGCCGGACGACACCTACGCGTCGGTGAAGGGGATCGCCACGCGCACCTTCCGCTGGGCGCGCTTCCACGCCAACGCGCAGTACACGCTCGGGCCGGAAGCGGAGGAGGCGGGCGAGGCGTCGCGCTGGATGGCGGGGCTCGCGGTGGATCGCGCCTTCCCCCTCCGCTCGCTGCTGGTGACGGCGGACCTTTTCGCCGAGCAGCCGCTGTCCGACGACGAGGACCCGGAGTGGACGGCGGAGACGGGGCTGCGCTACCAGACGAGCCCGCAGTTCAACGTGGATGTAGGGGTGGGCCGGCGCCTCTCGGGCGACCAGGGGTGGTTCTTCACGGTGGGAGCCGCGCACGCGTTCGCGCTGCGCTCGCTGCTGCCGGGGCGGTGAGACGATGGCTTTCCAGGAGGGTGAAGGGATGACCGACCGAGTTCGCGCGCGCCGCATGGCGGCGGCGCTGCTGATGGCGCTGGGCGCCTTTGCCGGACCCGCGGAGGCGCAGCTGGCGCGGGTGCACGAGCAGTTCTACATGCCGGCGGGCCACAACTGGGTGTTCCGGCGCAACTACCCGATGGCCGACCGGCTCTTCAACGCGTTCGACTACGGGCACGCGGTGCTCTACGAGGAGCTCTACACGCGCCCGAACGCGCCCGTAAGCGAGCTGGAGGTGAAGGAGTACGACTTCATCACCCGCAAGCTGCTGGTGAATCCTCCGCGCCTGCCGCTGGAGGAGGCCGCGATCGAGGTGGAGTACGCCAAGCTCGTCCCCGAGGCGAAGCAGATGTTCGAGTGGGCGCACATCCTCCACCGCCAGGTCTACGACATCCTGGGCGACGACCGCCTCGGCCAGGCCGAGAAGGACCGCGAGATCGCGGCCGTGCTGCGATACTACAAGTCGCGCCCGGACCTCGCGTTCAGCTCCCTCCCCAAGTCGATGGAGCTGATGGAGGGGCAGCACTACTCCAGGGTGTTCCGCGAGAGGTACCCCAGGTTCAACGGGCTGATCTGGGGCTACCACTGGCTGCAGGTGGGGCTGTACGAGCCGCTGATGACGGGCCGCACCCGCCAGGAGCGGCAGGCGGGCGTGACGGCCACCGTCGCGCGCTTCCGCCAGATGCTGGAGAACGCGCCGGAGAACATGCCGCGCACGATGCCCATGACGCCGGCCGTGGCCCCGGTGTTCACGGAGCGCTACCCGGAGGTGGCCATCATCTTCGACAACCTGCACGGGATGCACGACGTGATCTCCGACGTGCTGGCCAGCCCCCGCGTGCCGCGCGCGAAGAAGCGCGAGGAGATCCTCCGCGCCGCCGCCCGCTACCGGGACGACACCTCGTTCCTGATGACCGTGCCGGAGTGGCTGGAGATGTCGCGGGGCGGACACAACCATTGACTCACACGGAGACACGGAGGCACGGAGACAAGTGCTTCTCCGTGCCTCCGTGTCTCCGTGTGAGATAGAAAAACCTTGCGCGCATGCTGAACCCTCCTTACTCTCTTCCCTGTAAACGTTCCGGGGAACAGATCGGGGGAGAGAGATGCCGCGAGAAGATCTGCAGCTTCTGCAGGGAACGCTGGACGTGCTGGTGCTGAAGACGGTGTCTTGGGGGCCGCGGCACGGGTACGAGATCGCCCAGTGGATCAAGTCCACCACCGACGCGGAGCTCCAGGTGGAGGATCGCGCGCTCTACGTGTCGCTCCACCGCATGGAGGAGCGGGGATGGCTGGCGTGCGCGTGGGGGCTCACCGAGAACAACCGCAAGGCCAAGTACTACGAGCTCACCGCCGAGGGGCGCCGCCAGCTCGCCGCCAAGACCGACACCTGGTCGCGCTACGCCGCCGCCGTCTTCAAAGTCCTCCAGACCGCCTGAGGCTCGCATGGCACGAATCAGCGGAATCCGCTCGCTCTTCCGGCTCCCCGCCTCCGAGGGCGCGGTGGCCGGCGACGTGGACGACGAGATCGCTTTTCACCTGGAGGAGCGCGCGCGCGAGCTCGCCGCGCGGGGGATGGAGCTGCACGCCGCGCGGGCCCAGGCGCTGCGGGAGTTTGGCGACGTGGCGGAGGCGCGGGCCGAGCTGGAGGCCATCGGCCGCCGCCGCGTGCGCCAGGAGCGCCGCTCCAGCTGGTGGAGCGACCTGCGCCAGGACGTACGCTACGCCGTGCGCACCCTGCGCCGTTCGCCCGGCTTCACGGCCGTGGCCGTGCTGACGCTGGCGCTGGGGATCGGCGCCACCACCTCCATCTACACCGTGCTGGACGCCGTCCTGCTCAGGCCGCTGGGCGTGGCCCAGGCCGACGAGCTGGTGGTGCTGCGCGAGGTCCGCACCGACGAGCCGGACGCCCCGGGGCGCACGGCCACCGTGTCGCCCGCCAACTTCTTCGACTGGGAGGCGCAGTCGAAGTCGTTCGCGTCCATGGCCTACTACACCCAGTGGCCGCGCAACCTCACCGGCGACGGCGAGCCCCAGGAGGCGCAGGTGCAGCTGGCCAGCGCCAACTTCTTCTCCACGCTGGGCGTGCGCCCCATGCTGGGCCGCGTGTTCCGCCCGGACGAGGACGACGACACGGGCCAGGGGCTGGAGTTTGGGGACGTGGCCGTGCTCAGCCACCAGCTCTGGCAGGGCCGCTACGGCGGGGATCCGGGGATCATCGGGCGCACCATCCGGGTGGATGGCGACCCGTTCACCGTGGTGGGGGTGATGGGGCCCGGCTTCCGCGTGCTGGACCAGAAGCCCGACCTGTGGATCCCCATGGGGCTGGCCCCCGGGAACCGCACCAGCCAGGGCCGCTTCCTCACCGGCATCGCGCGGCTGAAGCCGGGCGTCCCGCTGGAGCGCGCGCAGACGGAGATGAGCGGCATCGCTCGCCGCCTGAGACAGCGCTTTCCCGAGTTCAACACGGACTGGGGCGTGGCCCTGGTGCCCATGCGCGAGCAGGTGGTGGGGGAGGTGAGGCCCGCGCTGCTGGTGCTGCTGGCGGCGGTGGGGATGCTGCTGCTGATCGCCTGCACCAACGTCGCCAACCTGCTGCTGGGCCGGGCCATCGCGCGGCGGCGGGAGATCGCGGTGCACCTGTCGCTGGGCGCCACGCGCGGCCGGCTGGTGAGGCAGCTCCTCACCGAGAGCCTGGTGCTCTCGCTGGCCGGCGGCGCCATCGGCGTGACGGCGGCGGTGCTGGGGACGCGGGCGATGGTGAGGATGCTTCCCGAGACGGTGCAGCTCCCCCGGCTGGACACGGTGGCGGTGGACGCCCGCGTGCTGCTTGCGGCGCTGGGGATCACCCTGCTGACGGGGCTGCTCTTCGGCCTGGCGCCGGCGCTGGTCTCCAGCCGCACGGACCTGCAGGCATCGCTGCGCGACTCCAGCCGCGGGCACACGGGCGGGCGGGGCTCCACGCGGCTGCGCGGCGGGCTGGTGGTGGCCGAGGTGGCGCTGGCGCTGATGCTGCTGGTGGGCGCGGGGCTGCTGATGAGGTCCTTCCAGAAGCTGCAGGCGGTGGATACCGGCATCCGCCCGGAGGGGGTGCTCACCCTGCGCATGTCGCTGGGCTCCGACGCCTACGAGGCCGACGAGGTGAAGCGCAACTTCCTGGGGCGGCTGATCCCGTCGCTGGAAGGGCTGCCGGGGGTGAGCGCGGCCGGCACCGTGTCGCACCTGCCGCTCACCGAGGGCAAGATGGGGCACATCGCCTACCGCCCCGACCGTCCCGCGCCCAAGCCGGGCGAGGAGCCGGGCGCCGACATCCGCATCGTGGGCGGGCAGTACTTCGCGGCGCAGGGCATCCGGCTGCTGGGCGGGCGCACCTTCGACACGCGCGACCACGCGCAGGCGGTGCCCGCGTTCATCATCAACCGCACGCTCGCCAAGCAGCAGTTCCCGGGCGAGGACCCCGTGGGCAAGCGCCTCGCCTACCCCTGGCCGGACCTGATCGAGGGCGAGATCGTGGGCGTGGTGGAGGACGTGCACGAGACGAGCGTGACCGACGCCCCGGCCCCCGCGCTCTACCGCCCCTTCACCCAGTGGGCCGAGTCCGGCCTGAACGTGGTGATCCGCACCAGCGGCGACCCCATGGCCGTGGCCGGCGCCGCCCGCGAAGCCGTGCGCCAAGTGGACCCCAACCTCCCGGTGGCGAGCGTGCGCACCATGGACGACGTGGTGGCCGAGGCTACGGCGCGCTCGCGGATGAGCAGCTACCTTCTCGCCGCCTTCGCCACGCTGGCGCTGATCCTGGCGGGCATCGGCCTGTACGGCATCGTCTCCTACGCCGTCACCCAGCGGCGCGGCGAGATCGGCGTGCGGGTGGCGCTGGGGGCGGAGCGCGGCAACATCCTGCGGCTGATCGTGAGGCAGGGGATGGTGCTCACGCTCATCGGCCTGGCGCTGGGGATGGTGCTCTCCCTGGTTCTCACCCGCCTCCTGCGCTCCCTCCTCTTCGGCGTGACCACCACGGACCCGGTCACCTTCCTGGCCGTGCCGCTGGTGCTGTCCGCCGTGGCGCTGCTGGCCAGCTACCTCCCCGCCAACCGCGCCGCCGGCACCGACCCCGCCATCGCCCTGCGCGGCCAGTAAAAACGGAGGCACGGAGAAGAAGTTCTTCTCCGTGCCTCCGTGTCTCTGTGTGAGCCTGTTTTTCTTACGGGATCGCGATCGAGAGCGGCGCGCCCGAGATGGCGAGCGATCCGTCCCGCACGTTGACCGCGCCGGTCGTCCGGGTGGCGGCCTGCACCGACACGCCGCTGGTGATCAGCAGCGACGGCAGCGTGCCCTGCACCACCCCGCCGCGCTGCCAGAGCGTCCCGCCGGCTACGCTCCCGGCGCCGTGCAGGGCGCCGTGCATCTCCATCGTAAAGCCATTGAGATTCACCGTTACACCGCTGGCGATGTCGAGGTTCAGCACGTACCCGGCGGAGGTCAGCGACGGCATGCGCGGCGCGGTTGCCGGGATGATGGCGTCGCGCGTGGAGTCCGCCACCACGCCGAGCAGCCAGTTGTCCGCCTGGTTCCAGTCCGCGCTCGACGTGCCCGTCCACAGCGCTCCCACCGCCACCGTCATCGATCCCGTCCGCTGCGCCCTGGCCGACGAGGTCGCGGTGATGGTAGCCACGCCGCGCGCCACGGCCGTCACCACGCCCGTGTTGGCATCCACCGTGGCCACCGTGGAGTCCGAGCTGGACCAGGTGACGCCGTCGCTCACCAGCACGCCGGTGAAGTCGCGCACCGTGGCCGTCAGCGGCGTTCCCTCCTCCTCCGCCCGCAGCACCTGCGCGGACTCCGATACCGTGGCCCAGCCGTACTCGTACTGCACCGGCGCCGACACGTGCACCGCGTAGGTGAAGGTCTTGGTGTTGGGCGAGTAGACGAAGCGCCACGGCTTCGGGGACGAGGTGGCGCCCTTCGCCAGCACCCCGTCGTACTGGAAGTACGGCTTCGATTTGCGCAGGGGGGTGCCGCCCGGGGCGCTGAAGTCCGCCGTCCCGTCCGTTCCCTCCAGGCGCACCGTCGCGCTTGCCAGCGTGCCCGAGGTCACGGCGGTGATGCGCGGTCCGTCCGCGAAGTAGATGCGGTTGCCGCTCGCCGCCGCGGTGGTGCCGTCGGTGGTGCCGATGGGCTGCTCGATCTGGTTGGTGAGCGCCACGTTCATGCTGGTGGTGTCTTCGTCCGCCGTGTTGCCGCGCGAAGTAGCCGCGCCCGTGGTGACGTAGGCGATGTACGGCTTGCCCAGGAGCACGTCCGCCGCCGCACCCGAGGGGCGCGGCGTCTGGCAGCTCTGCGTCCCCGCCTCCACGTCCACCGTGCACTCGTAGGCCAGCGTCAGGCTCCCGCCCGCCTCGCCGCCCGGCACGGGCTTGCCCACGCCGAAGCGGGTGAGGTCGCGCCCGGCGGCGAACGCCTGGATCATGGCCGCGTCCACGCCGGTGATGCGCCCGTCCCCGTTGGCGTCGCCGTTGGGGAGGATCACGATGCCGGGCTGGGCGGCGCGCCCCGCCACGTGGTCACGCACGGCCTGCGCGTCGGCGGCGGTCACGCGCCCGTCGGCATCCACGTCGCCGCGGAGCGCGCCCTGCTGCGCGTGAGCCGCGGACACGGGGACGAGGGAGAGCACAGCCAGCCCAAAGAGCCGGTGGAGGGTAGAGGGACGCATGGTTCCAGGGATGCCGGGCGAGGGAGGGCGAGGGGGAGTCGCGGCCGGCCGGCGGTCCCGGGACGGGTGGGCCGAACCGTATCGCCAGACGCGGGATTTCCTCTCACTCCCGGGGGGAGCGAGAGAAGTCCGGGCATGGCAGGTGGAGCCGGGGAGCACAGCGGGAGGACCGCACCACGCGACCGCGATCTGCAACTTAAACACGTGGCTTCCTTTGCGCTACTGGCCCGCCGGCGCGCCGGGCACCGCGGGCAGCCGCTCAAACGGTTGCTTCGGAGTTTGTTCGGGCATAGCTTGCAGCCCATGAAGCACACTCAGAGCGCACCCGCCGGTGGACGGGAACAGGATGAAGCGGCGCCGGTGCCGCTGGTGAAGATCCGTGGCCGTGGCTCCGCAGAGAATCCCGCGAACCGCTTCGAGCGCCTGTCGTTCGAGCCGGACCCCGCGCTCGCGGCCGAGGCCCCGCCGCCGGGCACGGTCTACCTGCGCGATCCCGCCAGGTCGCTCATCGTCCGCAACGACAGCCCGGACGTGGGCTTCGACTACGGGATCAACCCGTACCGCGGCTGCGAGAACGGGTGCAGCTACTGCTTTGCCCGGCCCACTCACGAGTACCTGGGCTTCTCCGCGGGGCTGGACTTCGAGACGCGCATCCTGGTGAAGGAGGACGCGCCGGAGATCCTGCGGCGCGAGCTGTCCGCGCGCGGGTGGAAGGGGGACCCGATCGGGATGAGCGGGATCACCGATCCCTACCAGCCGGTGGAGAGCCGGCTGGGGCTCACGCGGCGCTGCCTGGAGGTGCTCGCCGAGTTCCGCAACCCGGTGGCCGTCATCACCAAGCGGCACACCGTCACCCGCGACGCCGACCTGTACGGCGAGCTCGCCCGGCACCAGGCGGCCATCGTCTTCATGTCGGTCACCAGCCTGGACGCGGGCCTCCAGCGGATCATGGAGCCGCGCGCCGCCACCCCCGCCCGCCGCCTGGACGCCGTCAGGGTGCTGGCGGACGCCGGAGTGCCGGCGGGCGTGCTGATCGGCCCCGTGATCCCGGGCCTCAACGACCACGAGATCCCCGCCATCCTCGAAGCTTCGGCGGCGGCCGGGGCGAGCTTCGCCAGCTACGTGGCGCTCCGCCTGCCGCACGGCGTCAAGGAGCTGTTCGCGTCGTGGCTGGAGCGGCACTTCCCCGACCGCAGGGACAAGGTGCTCGGCCGCGTGCGCGACATGCGCGGCGGCAAGCTCTACGACTCGCGCTACCACGTCCGCGGCCGCGGCGAGGGCGTCTACGCGGACCAGCTCGAATCCCTCTTCCGCGTCACCCGCCGCAAAGTGGGCCTCGCCGAGCGGCCTCCCGCCCTCTCCTCCTCCGCGTTCCGGGTCCCGCCCGGGGCTCAGCTGGGGCTCTTCGAGTAAGAAGGTGCTGTCTCCGTGCCTCTGTGTCTCTGTGTGAGATCAGCGGCCCAGCCGCTCCCGCAGCTCCCCCAGCCACCCGAGCACCACCACCGTCTCCGACGCGGCATCCGGGGTCGCCGCCATCATCACGAAGCCGCGGCCGTCCGGGGCGATGTCGTAATTGCGGTGGGGCATGGGGATGTCGCCGTCGAAGGCTTCGGAGAAGAGCGGGGCGGGGGCGGTGACGGTCAGGGCCGGCGCGGCGGTGACGGTGGCGGAGAGCATGCGGCGGTCGGCGCGGAAGAAGAGGCGCCGGCCGT
>DASVSA010000336.1:0-28465 GCA_036388335.1 Longimicrobium sp.
GTACCTGGGCGTCTGCTGGTGAAGGAGCCCGGTGAAGAACTCCGGGTCCTGCCGCGTCATCGCCGCCGCCCACTCGCGGTTCTTTTCGAACAGCTCCGTCAGTGTCTCCATCAACTCGCTCTGGTGCGTGTGTGATATGGCCCCCTCCCCCCGTCCCCCTCCCCCGCAAGCGGGGGAGGGGGCGCATCTTCAGTATCGGCGCGGCTTTGCGGGGGCGCGATTCATCGCGCCCGTGCCATCGGCGCGCGACGACCCCGCGGGCCGACCGGGATCCCTGGTAGGGGCAGCCCCGCGTGGCTGCCCGTGTCCGCCGCGCGACATCCGCTCTCCTGACGGATCCGCCGCTTCACGGGGATCAGGGCAGCCCGTCCAGGATCTCGCCCAGTGTGGCGAGCGCGAAATTCACCTGCTCGTCGGTGATGACGAAGGGCGGCGACAGGGAGAGGACGTTGCCGTACAGCCCGCCCCCCAGCAGCAGGAGGCCGCGCCTCAGCCCCTCCACCACCACGCGCCCGGAGAGCTCCGGCGCGGGCTCGCGGCTCTCGCGGTCGCGCACCATCTCCACGCCGATCATCATCCCCAGCCCGCGCACCTCGGCCACGCGCGGGTGATCCGCCGTCATCGCGCGGAGGCGCTCCAGCATGCGCGCGCCCAGCTCGGCGGAGCGCTCCACCAGCCGCTCCTCGCGCAGCACGGCGATGGAGGCGAGCGCGGCGGCGCACCCCACCGGGTTGCCCAGAAAGGTGGAGGTGTGGATGGCTTCGCCCCGCGAGCGCGGCCACGCCTCCATCACCGCGTCGGTGCCGATGCACGCCGCGAAGGGAAAGCCCCCCGTGAGCCCCTTGCCCACCGCCATCAGGTCCGGCACCACGCCCGTGTGCTCGCACGCGAACCACCGCCCCGTGCGCCCGAAGCCCGTGTAGATCTCGTCCACGATGAGCAGCATCCCGCGCTCGTCGCAGATGCGGCGGAGTCCGGGGAGGAAGCCGGCCGGGGGCACCACGTCGCCGCCGCGCCCCTGCACCGCCTCCACTAGGATGGCGCCGATCCCCTCCGAGGCGGTGCCGGGGGTGTCCAGCAGGTGCTCCACGTAGCGCAGCGTGGCCGCGCCCACCGCCTCCGGCTCGCGCCCGAACGGCGAGCGGTAGGCGTACGGGTAGGGCGCGAACACCGCGTTGTTCATGAGCTGCGCCGCGAAGGGCGAGCGGAAGTCCTCGCGCCCCGACACGGCCAGCGCGCCGTAGGTGAGCCCGTGGTAGCCGCCGTGGAAGGCCAGCACGCGCGGCTTCCCCGTGGCGATGGCGGCCGTCTTGAGCGCGGCCTCCACCGCCTCGCCTCCCGAGTTGGCGAGCACGGAGCGGGTGAGGCCGCCGGGGGCCACCTCGGCCAGCGCGCGCAGGAGCTCGGCCTTGATGGCGGGCGGATGCACGTCGCCCATCCCGTGGAGGAGGCGGGCGGCCTGGCGCTGCACGGCCTCCACGATGCGCGGGTGCCCGTGCCCGTGCCCCGCCACCGCGAACGCCGCCGTCAGGTCCACGAAGACGTTGCCGTCCACGTCCCTCACGTTCGCCCCCCGCGCCTCCTCCCAGAACACCGGGAAGTCATCCGCCAGGTACGTCACGTTGGGCGACTCGTACCTCGCCAGCTCCTCCGCCAGCCGCCGCGACCCCGGCCCCGGCGGCGCCCCGGCCAGCTCTGGCAGCTGCGCCCCGAATGCTCCGGGCTCGCTCACGATTCAGAGTCCTCACGCGCACTCTCCACGCGGAGCGCCCGGGTGAGCTGCGCGCGGAGCGGCGGAGCCTGATTCACCGCCGTATCCCAAACGAGTGCGGGGTCGACGCGGAAGTAAGCGTGTGAGAGCACGTCCCGAAACCCCGCGACGCGGCGCCAGTCGATCTCGGGGTGGCGGGCACGCACATCCGGCGGGATGTGCTTGGCGGCCTCGCCGACGATCTCGAAAGCACGTTGAACCGCGTACAGCGTACGCAGATCCTGGTGGAAGTCCTGCTCGGCGATTCCGGCGCAGAAACGTTCCACATGCTCCAGCGACCGGACCATGTCGTCGAGAAACGCCAGCCAGTCACGCGACACGGACGATCTCCTTCATCACGGCTTTTTCGATCCGCGGGTGCAGGGTCCCCGGCGTGACTACGTCCACCTTGGTCTCCAGGAGATCTTCCAGGAAGAATTTCAGGCCCATGTAGTTGTCGAAGGTGAGCTCCTCGAATTCCACCATGACGTCGAGATCGCTCCCGGTGCCCGCGTCGTCTCGTGCAACGGAGCCGAAAAGCGAGATGTCACGCACGCCGAAACGGTCGATGGCGGCGCGGTGCTCTCGAAGCAGCGCGATCACACGGTCACGGGAAAGCGGATTGGGTTCCATGCCTCGTCCGAAAGAGCGGGGCTCACACAGAGGCACAGAGACACGGAGGAGAGCTTCTCTCTGTGTCTCTGTGCCTCTGTGTGAGATTCTTTAGCGGGCAGCGTGCGCGCGGGGCGGGCCGGATACCCCGCACTCGCGGACCACCTGCTCCACCTCGCTCCTCAGCGCGTCGCCCGGGTCCAGGATGCGCGTGGGGATCGGCGCGTCGCCGTTGAGCGAGTGGGGGTAGGGCGCGTGCAGCGCGGGAGCGCCCGTGGACCGCGGAACCAGCTGCTCCAGCCGGCGGCCGCTCAGGTCGAGCCTGGAAACCCCGTTCGAACGCGAGGAGACGTCCACCACGTGCTCCACGTTGTACATCGCCAGCCGTTCGGTCGTGCGCCGCGCCTGGTACGAGCCGCCGTCCTTCGACACGGTGCCGGTGAAGCCCATCTTCTCCAGCGACGCCTGCGCGCAGGCCAGCGCGTGCGCGGGGGCCGGCGTGCTCTGGCGCACCAGGTGCGTGGGCGCGCACGAGGCCATGAGCCCCAGCGCGGGTACCAGCAGGGTGAGGGCAGGGAGGCGCATGTGCACTACTCCTCGGCGAGAAGAATCGGTCGCGGACGGTCCGCGGAGGGGCTACTGCACAATATCCGCCGAGCGGGCCGGGTTCCGCAACAATCGCGCGATCAGGGCAGCCAGCGGGTCATCAGGTGGCGGTCGTGGACGGCGAAGCCCAGGCGGCGGTAGAGGCTCTGCGCGCCATCGTTCTCCCACGCCACCTCCAGGCGCAGCGCGCGCAGGCCCCACTCCGCGCAGGCAGCCGCGGCCTCCTCCACGGCGCGGGCGCCGATGCCGCCGCGCCGGAAGCCCTCGCGCACGTACAGCTCGTCGAGCAGGGCGAAGCGGCCCGCGAACTCCAGGCTGAAGCCCAACGTGACCACCATGTACCCGGCGGGCTCGTGCGCATCCCCGATCCACCATACGCGGCCCAGCGCGGGGTCCGCGAGGAGGGCGGAGAGGGCGCCGCGGGCCGCCAGCTCGTCCAGCACGATCCGCTCGTGCACGTAGAACTCGCTCATCAGCGCCAGCAGGCCGTCTTCGTCGCCGGGGCGGGCGGGGCGGAGGGCGGTCAATGGGAGCCCCCCAGCCAGCCGCGCCGCCAGAAGAAGAAAAGGAGGCCCAGCGTCACGGCCGCCATCGTGGCCTCGGCCACCGTCAGGCTGCGCAGCCAGGAGGGGGTGTTCACCACGTTCATCCCGTACAGCCCCGTGATGAAGCCCAGGGGGATGAAGAGCGCGGCGAAGATGGTGAGCACCTTCATGATCTCGTTGGTGCGGTTCCCCACGCTGGACAGGTACAGGTCGGTGAGGGAGGAGCCGAGCTCGCGGCACCCCTCCACCAGGTCCACGATCTGTACGAGGTGGTCCTGCACGTCGCGCAGGTACACCACCGTGCCGGGGTCCACCAGGCCCGCGGGGGGCTCGCGCACCAGCGAGGCGAGCGCTTCGCGCAGGGGCCACACCGCGCGGCGCAGCGCCACCAGGTCGCGGCGCACCCCGTGGAGATGGTTGATGGTCTCGCGCCCGGGGTTGCCCAGCACGTCCATCTCCAGCTCGTCCAGCCGCTCGGCGTACGCCTCCACCACGGGAAAGCAGTGGTCCACCACGGCGTCCAGGATGGCGTACGCCAGGTAGTCCGGCCCCGCGGCGCGGATGCGCCCGCGCGCACCCCGCAGGCGGGTGCGCACCGGGTCCAGCGGGTCGCCGGGGCGCTCCTGGAACGAGACCACGTAGTCGCTCCCCACGAAGAGCGACACCTGCTCCAGGTCCAGCCCCGGCACCAGCCTCACCATCCTCGCCACCAGGAAGATGTGGTCCGCGAAGACCTCGCTCTTGGTCTGCTGGCCGATGTGCCCCACGTCTTCCAGCGCCAGCCGGTGGAGGCAGAAGATGTCGCCGATGCGCTGCACCGTGGGCGAGTGGCGCACGCCGTCCACGTTCACCCACAGCACGGGATAGCGCCCCCGCAGCAGCGTGAGCTGCTCCAGGTCCTCCACGTCGAACTCGGTGAGCTCGTGCGGCCCGTACGCGATCACCGACACGCGCGGCGGGCGCGCGTCTGGGTGCGAGGGAAGGGTGCCGGGGGTGGAGCCGGGCGGGGTGCCGGGCCCGCGGAAGGCGCCCAGCGCGGCGCCCTTCCCCGCCACCAGCGGCAGGCGGAGCAGGTCGCGCCGCTTCATCACGCGGGGAAGGTGCCGCCCGCGTCCGCGGCGGCCGCCACCATCTCGCGCGCGGCGGACGCGTACTTGGCCAGCGTCATCAGGCTCCCCCGCTCCAGCCTCAGCTCGCCCCTCATCACCGCCGACACGGGGTCTGTGGCGCCGTCCAGCAGGCGGCGCCACCCGGCTGCCTCCGCGCGGAGGACGAAGGGAGCGGATGCGCGGTCCTCGGCCGTGGCCAGGCGGGTGCCGCGGCAGGCGCCCTCGTACAGGTCGAGGAAGACGGCGCGCTCCTCCGCGATCCCCAGCGACGCGTCGGCGCCCATCACCAGCACCACGGCGTCGCGCCAGTCGGCGGCCACGGCGGCGTAGGCGGGGCGGCGGTTGAGCGCCTGGCAGCAGGCGCGGCTCCATTCTTCGGTGAACACCTCGGTCGGCACGGCGGCTCCGGTGGGGGAAAAAGGGCAGTCGACCGCCTACGCTAGCGCCCCGTTGGACGAACGGCAACGGCGCGTGGGGGATCTCCCTACACTCCCGTGGGGCCCGTGGGGAGGAGCCCGCCTCGGAACAGTGATTTCCCTATGTTGGCGCGACGTGGAGCGGGATAGATTATGTGCATCCTGATGGGAAACGGATGCAATTGGACGATACAGGAGACACTGATGCGCAACGCTTTCTACAAGCTGCCGGTTCTTGGAATGATCGTTCTCGCCGCGGCGTGCGGCGGCGGCGACAAGCCCGCCGAGACCAACGACACCCCGCAGGGCAGCGCGGACGTGACTCCGCAGGGCTCCAGCGAGACGGCGACCATCACCACCGACGCGCCGAACACCTCGGCCACCACCCCGCCGGCGCAGGGCACCGTGCACAACGTGCGGATGACCACCACGCAGGGCGGCGCCTCCGGGGTCTTCGAGCCGGCGAACATCACCGTCAAGAAGGGTGACGTGATCCGCTTCGTGAGCGAGGGCAACGCGGCTCACAACGTGTCGTTCCCGGCCGACCAGAACGCCGGCAAGTCGAACCTCCCCGCCCCCGGCCAGTACCTGACCAACGGGCAGACCTACGACCTGCAGGTCAACCTGGACGCGGGCACGTACAACATCCAGTGCGACCCGCACGCCGCGATGGGCATGAAGGGCACCATCACGGTCCAGTAAAAGCAATCTGACACAGAGACACGGAGGCACAGAGGAGAAGTTCTTCTCTGTGCCTCCGTGTCTCTGTGTGAGATTTTTACCGGGCGATCGGGCAGATGGGAACCCCGAACAGACTGGCCGTCTCGGGGCGCAGCACGCGGATGCGCACGTACAGGGGCACCAGCGAGCCGAAGACGCCCACCCCGTCGCCGGCGACGCTGGAGATGCGCACCGGGCCCGACGGGTTGAACTGCCCGCCGCGCACCGCGTTGAGGTAGTTGCGGTCCATGGAGGCCGTGATCAGCTCCACCAGCACCCCCTCGGGGAAGCCCTGCTGCAGCGCGGCCAGGGCCTCGTTGTCGTACTGGAAACGCTCGAACACGCCGTACTCGGAGGGGAGCAGGATGTCGGTGTCCTCCTGGGACACGGCGAGCCCCACCAGCTCCAGCGGGTCCGGGATCTCCACGTCCGCGCCGCCGCGCGCCAGCGCCTCGCGGATGCCGAACATGCGGATGGGCGACACGTAGCTGAAAGCGCTGTCCGAGCGCGTCCAGGAGATGCGCTGGAGGGTGCCCGGCGGGATGGCGCACTCCGCCGTGCCGCGCATCCGCTGCGTGCGCACGAACGGGAGGCCGTTCAGCGCAAAGGTCCCCGGGACGCGCGTGCGGCCCTGGATCACCCGCCCGTCCGCCATCTCCACCCGCAGCCGGTACTCCGCGCCCGGGGCCACCCACAAGCCATCCTCGCGCGCCGACTGGTAGCAGGTGGCGCCGACGGAGCCGGGCCGCTCGCGGAAGTACGCCGCGGAGTAGTGGTAGCACTCCGTCCCCCCCTGCTGGAAGGTGTGGGTGCGTCCGTTGCCGGTGACGGTCACCTTCGCCCCCTCCACCCCTCTTACGTCGCGCCCGTCCAGCGAGCTGTGCATCACGACCGTCTGCACGTCCGCGTCGGTGCGCAGCACGGCCTCCACCGCCACCACCTCCTCGCTGGCGGGGATGGTGACGTCGGTAAGGGTGCACCCCGCCAGCAGGGCGGGCAGGAGCGGGAGGAACCGGTACAATGGGTACACGTCGCTCTGGGGCGAGGGGAAGCGGGCCGTCGTGGTACCAGGGTACCCGCGCGGGGTGCCGCGGGGTCCCACGGGGACGCCCTCTGTCCACGCCGGGGGACGGAGGCGCAGCCGTGCCGCATGGCCGGTGCGGGCTGGCACGATCCATTCCCCGCGTGTTTGCTGGATTCCGCGGGTTTTCGCTGCTACCGTGGCAGAGTTGGCCTGGTCGTTGCAACTGATTGAGGCCGAACCCAGACCAGCCGCGGCATGGTTGCGGAAACGTAAGCTGTTGATTAGATTGCAGTTACGTGATCTGCGCCGCTCGTGGACACTCGGCTTGAACAGCAGGAGAGATCGAATGCGCGTCCTCAAAGCAGCAGTTTTGATGTCCGTCCTGGTGGGCGCCGCGGCCTGCGGCCGTGACGTGGAGCCGAGGACGGCGGCGAGGTCCAACGACCTCTCCTGGCTGGACAGCCTGGGCGTGTCCGACGCGCCGGCCAGGGCCATCGCCCCCGCGGCGGCGTCGCCCACCGAGCTGGGGCTTGCCGCGAGCGACCCGGCCGCCAACACGCTGGTGGCCACCGCGCCCGCCAAGGCGCCGGAGGCGAAGGCCGCTTCCTCCACCACCCGCCGCAGCAGCACCGCGCGCCGCAGCTCCAGCCGCCGCCGCTCGTCGTCGAGCAGCTCCGGCACCTACGCCGGCAACTCCGGCGGGTACGAGAGCAGCGGCACCTACAGCGCGCCGCGGGCCGTGGTGAAGCGCAACACGCGCCGTGATGCCGCCATCGGCGCGGCGGGCGGGGCGGTGATCGGAGCGGTCGCCGGCGGGAGCCGCCACCGCGTGCGCAACGCCGTCATCGGCGCCGTCGCCGGGGGTGCCGCCGGTGCCATCATCGGCCACCACGTGGACAAGAAGACCGTCTACGTGCCGTAACGGAAAAAGACGGGCTCGTAAAGAGACATCGGGAGGCACGGAGAAGAACTTCTCCGTGCCTCTTTGTATGCGCGGCTGTCGGGCGTTTTGCGTAAGGTATGCTGATTGCGTAACTTGCCTCCAATCTACCGGACTGGGCCGGCGAGAACCTGGAGACTGCGACGCATGCCTCACCGTGTCTACCGCGACGCCAACGGAACCGAGTGGCAGGTGTGGAACGTGGTGCCTCACGTGCTGCAGGAGGGGAAGGAGCGCCGCGTGAGGGTCCGCCGCGCGCCCGAGCCGGAGCCGCACGACCCCGAGCGCCGCGAGGTGGAGGAGCGCCGCGCGGCGCCCGACCGGCGCGCGCGGCTGCGCATGAACCTGAGCCCGTCGCTGCAGGGGGGCTGGCTGGTGTTCGAGACTCACACGGAGAAGCGGCGCGTCACGCCCATCCCCGACGGGTGGGAAGCGCTCCCCGACGACGAGCTGGACCTGATCCGCCAGCAGGCCAACCCCGTGCCCAGGCGGGGCTGACCGGCCGATGCCGATCCGCAGCCTGCGATCAGGGGCTCACACAGAGACACGGAGGCACGGAGATCACTTCATCTCCGTGCCTCCGTGTCTCTGTGTGAGCCCCCCTATTTCGCCAGAGCCGCCCTGCGCCCCCGCACGGCGCCGATCTGCCCGGCGATGGTGCCGATGAGGGGGAAGAGCGGGGCGGCCAGGATGAGCCCCATCCCGGAGGAGTACGACATGCGGCTGAGGACGTACGGGTTGGCGAAGGGGCCGGCCGCCGCCGCGATCCACTCCGGGATGAGCAGGAGGGTGATGATGGCGGCGATCGTCCATGCCGTGGCGAGCGCCATCGTCACCGGGAGCGCCCAGGCGGCCCCGCGCCCCCGCCGGCCGAGCGCCTCGCCCGCCAGCCGCCCGCCCCGCACGCAGAGCCAGAGCCCCACCGCGCAGAAGGCGAGCCACACCCCGTAGCGCCATCCCGAGCGCGGCTCGGGCTCCTGTACGCTCAGCGCCAGCGCGTCCGCGGGGATTCCGCGCCAGCTCCCCACCAGCGCGCCGCCCTCGTGGCGCAGGGCGGGCGTGGCGGCGGCGCCCCATCCTTTCGGCACCTCCACGCGCACGTCCAGCCGGCCGAAGCCGCCCCACTCGCGGGCCGGCGCCAGCACGTAGCCGAGCTGCCACACGGGCATCAGGCCGGAGGTCTGGAAGACGGACGCCTGCGCCGGGTACCTCACGCGGATCTCGTGGCGCCCGGCCGGGAGCGGGAGCTGGAAGGCGAGCGCTCCCGCGTGCTTCGCCTGGTACTCCAGCGCCTCGCCACGGCCGGGCGCGGGGGTGGTGGCCGGCGCCCGCCAGCTCGCCGGGAGCGGCCCGGGCGTCACCCTGCGGCTGGCGACCGGCCGCCCGTCCAGCCACACCTCCCCCGCGCCACGCAGCCCATCGGCCACGAAGAGCAGATCGAGGGTGCGCGGCGCCCCGTCGTTGCGCGTGCGGTAGGTGGCCTCCACCACCGCCGGCTTCGCCTTCGCCAGCGGACGCAGGTCCACGTTCAGCCGCTCGTGCTCCACGAACACGTCGCGCAACCCCCCCGCCGGCTCGCCCAGCACGTCGCCGGCGCGGACGGGGGCGGGCTCGGGCGGCTCGGCCATGTTGGCCCAAACCGCCACGGGGACGGTGGCCAGCAGCGCGGCCAGGAGGGCGGGGCGGGGAAGCGCGTGCATCGGTCGGCGGGGTGGAAGGATGTTGCGGCCACGATAAGGAGAACCTCCGCGCACCGCCAGATCGGCTGTTGCGCCAGATACGGCGATTGCGGGCGACTGAAGTCGCTGCAACCACTACACGAAGTCCCCCTGCGGGGACTGTACGGTTGCGGCTGGTCCTGGAAGACCAGTCCGCGAAGGCGGACTTCGTGCTGTCTTTGCCGCGAGTTTACTCGCCAGGCCCCAATGCCTGCTCCGCTCGGATGTCCCGGTTCGTAGAAGCCCGCTTTTCGTTGGCGCGGAGCCTACCTACTTTGTGCGATGCAGGTCATCCCGCCCCCACGCCCGGATCCTCCATGCGCCGCGCACTCCTCGCTCTTCTCTTCTCCGCACCCCTGGCCGCGCAGGAGCGGCCGGTGCTGGCGCCCGCCGTGCGCGCCTTCGTGGCCGTGGATGCGCCGGTGGTGGCGCTGACGGGGGTGCGGGTGGTGGACGGCACCGGGGCGCCCGCGCGCGAGGGGCAGACGGTGGTGGTGAGCGGAACGCGCATCCTGGCCGCGGGGCCCGCGCGCACCACGCCCGTGCCGGCCGGCGCGCGGGTGGTGGACCTCGCCGGGCACACGGTGATGCCGGGGCTCGTCTCGCTCCACGAGCACACGTACTTCGGCGGGCTGAAGCGCACCGTGCCGATGAACGCGGGCGCGGCGCTGTACCTGGGCTCGGGCGTGACCACGGCGATGACGGCCGGAAGCCAGATGCCGTACCAGGAGCTCAGCCTCAAGCGCACCATCGACGCGGGCTTGCTCGCCGGGCCGCGCCTCCACGTGTCCGGGCCCTACATCACCGGCGGGCCGCCGCGCCCCAGCACCTTTCGCGTCGTCCAGACGCCGGAAGAGGCGAAGCGCGTGGTGGCGTACTGGGCCGCCGAGGGCGCCACCTGGTTCAAGGTGCACAGCGGGCCCGGCGCCGTGCTGCGCGCCGTCGTCGAGGAGGCGCACGCGCGCGGGCTGCGCGTCTCCGGCCACCTCTGCTCCGTCACCTTCACCGAGGCGGCGGCGATGGGGATCGATGCGCTCCAGCATGGCTTCATCACCAACACGGACTACGTGCCGGGCAAGGTGCCCGACGTGTGCCCGCCCGAGAACATGCGCATCCAGGCGGACGTGGACGTCGCGAGCCCCGAGGTGGGCGAGAGCATCCGGCGGATCGTGGCCGGGCGCGCGGCGGTCGTCTCCACGCTGGGCGTGTACGAGTCGTTCATCCCCGGCCGGCCGCTGGACGCCCGTGCGCTGGAGATGCTGGACCCCGACACGCGCCGCGAGGTGGAGGCCAACCACGCCGAGCTCCCGCAGCGCGGCTTCACCGTGCCCGAGCGCCTGCTCGCGAAGATGATGCAATGGGAGCGCGCCTTCGTGGCCGCCGGCGGCCTGCTGGGCGCGGGCTCCGACCCGTGGGGGACGGGCTTCCTCCCCGGCTTCGGCAACCTGCGCAACTACGAGCTCCTGGTGCAGGCCGGCTTCCGGCCGGAGGAGGCGATCCGCATCCTCACCCTCAACGGCGCGCGCATCCTGGGCGAGGACTCCCGCATCGGCTCCATCGCGCCCGGCAAGCAGGCCGACCTCGTCGTCGTGCGCGGCGACCCGCTCGCCACCCCCTCTCTCATCTACGACGTCACCCTCGTCTTCCGCGACGGCATCGGCTACGACGCCGCTCGCCTGCGCGAGTCTGTGAAGGGCAAAGTCGGCATCTTTTAGCTCTTCTCTGTGCCTCCGTGCCTCTGTGTGAGACCTTTTCTCATCTATGCACCCCTACCTCTGCGCCACCTGCGGCACCCAGTTCTCCCCGTCGGCATCTCCGCCGGCGGGCTGTCCCATCTGCGCGGACGAGCGGCAGTACGTGGCCGCGGGCGGGCCGCGCTGGCTGACGCTGGACGAGCTGCGCCGCACCCACCGCAACGCCTTCCAGCGGCTGGAGCCGGGCCTCTACGGCATCGGGACGGAGCCGCGCTTCGCCATCGGGCAGCGGGCGCTCCTGGTGAGCACCCCGGCCGGCAACGTCCTGTGGGACTGCATCGCGCTGCTGGACGATGCCACCATCGACATCGTGAGCGCGCTGGGCGGGCTCTCCGCCATCGCCATCTCGCACCCGCACTACTACACGACGATGGTGGAGTGGGCGCACGCCTTCGACGCCCCCATCCTCCTGCACGCCGCCGACCGCGAGTGGGTGATGAGGCCCGACCCGGCGATCCGCTTCTGGGAGGGCGACGAGCACGCGCTGGGCGGCGGAGTGACGCTGGTGCGCTGCGGCGGGCACTTCGAGGGCGGCACGGTGCTCCACTGGGCCGCGGGCGCCGGGGGCCGCGGCGCGCTGCTTACGGGCGACATCATCCAGGTGGTGCAGGACCGCCGCTGGGTGAGCTTCATGCGCAGCTTCCCCAACCTGCTCCCCCTGGACGCCGCACGCGTGGAGCGCATCGCCGCCGCCGTCGCGCCGTACGCCTTCGACCGCATCTACGGCGCCTGGTGGGGGATGCACGTGGACCACGACGCCCGCGACGCCGTCGCCCGCTCCGCCGCGCGCTACGTGGATGCGCTGCGGGGCACATCATCCCGATCCCCCGCGCCCCGATGACCCCCGCCGCCATCGTCCACGCCTGGCTCGCCGCGGTGAACGCCGCGGACGCGGATGCGGTGCTCGCCCTCTCCGCGCCCGACATCGCCATGATCGGCCCGCGCGGAACCGCCACGGGGCACGAAGTCCTGCGCGGCTGGCTGCAACATGCCGGCGCCACCTTTGAGACGCTCGCCACCTGCGCGCGCGGCGATTCCGTCGTGGTCGCGCAGCGCGGCGTCTGGCCCGGCGGCGGGGATGCGGTGGAAGTCGCCACCCGCTTCCGCGTCGCGGGCGGACGCGTGGCCGAGCTCCAGCGCTACGACGGCCTGGCGGACGCGCTGCGGGCCGCCGGGCTCACGCGGGCGGACGCCTGAAGCCGCGCCTCAAGCTGCCAGACATCTTGCGTTTTGCGTCGGCGCGTTCGGGCGGCCCCTCACGCGCCCCTTTCGTAAGTTGTTGGATGGCAAAGGGTTCGTCTCTGATGGCCCGCTGATGTTTTCCTGGTACGGAAGCCGCACTTCCGATCACGCGCCGGGTCCTCGAACGCCCGGTCCACATTCCCGCCCCCGCGCCCATCCCCTGGGCGTGACTGCCCGCCTCGCATTCGACCTGGCGCACCCCCTGCGCCCGCGCGGCGAATCGGTCCCCGACACGAGCCCGTTTCCGAAACGAAGCGCCCCCGAGCCACCTGGCCCGGGGGCGCTCTCGTCGCGCCGTGTCCCTGTGCCTCTGTGTGAGGCCGCCGTTATCGCCCCGACGCCTCGAACGCGCGCTGCATCTCCTGTCCCATGCGGTGCTCCAGCCCTTGGGGTACGTCTCGTACGCCGCCGGCAGGCTGAAGTGGTCGCGCCCGGGGACGATCTCGCAGGACGCAGCGCTCCCCGCGCCCTTCAGGAACTCGCAACGGGCTTGAAGGCGAGCGCCTTTTCCGTCAGGCGGGGTACTCCCCATGCCCCATCGGGGTGGGGGAGACGGTCATCAGCCCTTCCTCGCGAAGGACTCACACAGAGGCACGGAGGCACGGAGACGACTTCATCTCTGTGCCTCTGTGCCTCTGTGTGAGATTGCTTTTCAGAACGTCGCCTCCACCCCAATCGTCGGCAGCACGGGGAACATGCTGATGCCGGAGCGCGTGGCGGGGGTGTCGCTGTAGTTGTAGAAGTAGAACAGGACGTTGCGGCGGTTGTAGGTGTTGAGCACCTGGACGTAGGGGGTGAGCGTGCCCCAGCGCCGGGTGAAGGTGCGGCGCAGCGTCACGTCCAGGCGGTGGTAGGCGGGGTAGCGCTCCTCGTTGCGGCGGCCGGGGACCACGTAGACGGGGAGGTTCGGGTCGTCGCCGGTGGGGCGGGGGAGGCGGTAGCCGCCGCCGGCCACATCCGTCTCGAAGGCGGTGATCTGCGCGATGGGGCGCGAGTACGGGACGCCCGAACCGAAGTTGAAGCGCGCCCCCAGCTCCGTGCGCCGCCCCAGCCGGTACTGCGCCACCACGTCCAGGTCCATGCGGCGGTCGAAGATGGGGGGGAAGCTCACCGTCTGCGGCACGTCCTCGAGGCCGAAGGCGGTGGGATCGGGGAAGGTGCGCGTGGCGCGGAGCAGGGAGAGCGTCGTCCACCCGGTGAGGCGCCCCTGGCTGCGCCGCACCAGGAGGTCGAAGCCGTACGAGCGGCCCTCCCCCTCGATCAGGTCGTCGCCGGGTATGTTGGGGTCGTCGGCCACGTTCAGCTCGGTGACGCCGCGGAAGCTCCGCGCGTAGGCCTCGGCCGACGCGTACCAGCGCTCGCCCCAGAACTTCTCGATCCCCGCCTGCACCTGGTCCGACACGACGGCCGGGACGAACTCGTCCGCCGTCACCCAGGTGTCGTTGGATACGGGGAGGCTCTCGTCGCGCAGGGAGTGGAGGAACTGCGTGTAGCGGCCTACGGACACCTTGACCGCCGCGTCGCGCTCGGCGCCCAGGAAGCGCTTGGCGGAGAGGCGCGGCGACACCACGGGACGGGTGTGGCCGCCGGCCGTCCACACGTCGGCGCGCAGGCCGGGCTCCACGATCCACAAGGGCGACGGCTCCCAGCGGAGCTGCCCGTAGCCGCTCGCCAGCGTCCCCCGCCGGTTGCCCTCGAAGAACACCGTGCCCCCCGCCTCGCCCAGGTTGCGGTAGCCCATCAGCGTCGCCTCGCCGCCGGTGCGCAGCGTGAGGCGGGGGCTCAGCGCGCGCCCGAAATCGGAGCGCAGCGACCACTGGCTGATCCCCGAGGCGAAGCGGACGTCCCCGAAGTCCACGAAGGAGAGCGTCTCGGCGTAGCGCGAGTAGCCCACGCGCGTGTCGGAGCTCCAGCGGCCCAGCGGCTGGCTCCAGTGCACCCCCGCCACCCGGTTCCCCCAGTTCCAGCGCACGCGCAGGACATCGTCCGCGCTGTTTTCGCCCGTGCTGTCGTCCTCCGCGCCGGGGGCCTCGAAGTCGGAGAGGTCGAGCACGTCCTCGCCCACGTAGCCCGTGAAGCGCAGGGCGCCGCCGCGCGGCAGGGGGATGGAGGCGCCCGCCTGCAGGTCGGTGAGGTGGTAGGGGAAGTCGACCACGGAGGCCAGGAGCGCGTCGAAGTACGAGCGCCGCCCGGAGACCAGCCATCCGCCGCGCCGCCCCAGCGAGTCGCGCACGGGAAGGTCGCCGCGCAGCGAAAGGCGCGTGGCCAGCACCGACACGCCGGCCGCGCCCTGGACCCCCTTGCCCTGCGTCCCAGGCTCCGTCTCCACGGTGAGCACGGAGGAGACGCGCCCGCCGTACTGGGCGCCGAAGCCGCCGGACAGGAGCTCGGCGCGCGCGATCACGTCGCCGTTGAAGACGGAGAAGAGGCCGCCCAGGTGGAAGGGGTTGAAGATGGGGAAGCCGTCCAGGAGAATCAGGTTCTGGTCCGCCGAGCCGCCGCGCACGTTGAAGGCGCTGCTGAAGTCGGAGGTGGTGACGACGCCGGGGAGCACCTCCACGGCGCGCAGCACGTCCGCCTCGCCCAGCCCGGGGATCACCTTGAGCTCCGCGCCGGTGATGACGCGCGCCGTGACACCCGCCTCCGTCTCGAAGCGGGTGCGCTCGCGCTGCTCCCCGGCGCGGGCGCGGGCTTCCACGGCTTCCAGGGTGAACGATTCCTCGGCCAGCGTGAGCTCCGCGCGCGCCTCGGCGCCGGCCGCCACGCTCACCGTGCGCTCGGCGGCCGCGTAGCCGATCCTCACCGCGCGCACCCGGTACTCCCCGGCCGGCAGGTTGAGGAGGCGGAAGGTGCCCGCCTCGGCCGTGACGGCGCCGCGCCGGGCCGCGCCCCCCGCCGCGGGGTGAGCCGTGACGCGCACCCCCGAGAGCGGCTCGCCGCCCGGACCCGTCACCCGTCCCGCCACGGAGCCGGCCCCCTGCGCCCACGCGGGCGTGCAGAGGGCGATGAGGAGGAGCACGGCGAAGCTCAGCGGTCGCATGGCGTTCTTGGAAGACGGCGAAGAGTTGGACGGATGGCGCGTGGCACGATGTACGCCGCGGGGCCCGCGGAGGTCCCTCGGGCCCTTGACGCCCCCCTCCGCGGGGGAGAGGTTACGCGCGGAAGTGCGTTGGTGCGTTAGTGCGTGAGTGCGCTAACCGCAGTAAAACGCACTCACGCACTCACGCACTAACGCACTCCACAACCTATGGAAACGACGATGCAGCGCCGGCTGGTGAGCATCCGCAGGCGCGTGCCGATGGACCGGATCGAGGAGTACGTGCCGCTCTGGCTGCAGCTCCACGCCGCCGTGACGTCCAGGGGGGCGCACGCCTGGAACTTCATCTCGGCCGACGTGCCGGAGGTGTACCTGGAGTTCCTGGAGTTCGGCACGGAGACGGACATCCGGGCGGACGAGGCCACCGTGGAGGCCATCCGCGCGCTCCACGAGGCGTTCCACGAGACGTACCCCGCGCCCCAGACCATCGAGGAGTGGGTGGCCGTCCCCGCGCCGCCTACGGTGGCATGAGCGGCGACCGCGAGCGGCTGGTGGCCCTCCTGCTGGAGCGGTCGTTCCGCGTGGGCGACTTCGTGCTGAGCAGCGGCGCCCGCAGCCGCTTCTACATCGACTGCCGCACCACCACCACCCACGCCGAGGGCCAGGCCGTCGTGGGCCGGCTCGGCCTGGCCGCGCTCCGCGACGCCGGCCTGCGCCCCGACGCCGTGGGCGGGCTCACGCTGGGCGCCGATCCCGTGGCGTACTCCATCGCCCACGCCTCCTGGATCGCGGGCGACCCCGTCAACTCCTTTACCGTGCGCAAGGAGCCCAAGGCGCACGGCACCGGGAAGCGCGTGGAAGGCTGCTTCCAGTCCGGCGACCGCGTGGTGGTGGTGGAGGACGTGATCACTACCGGCGGCAGCGCCTTGAAAGCGATAGAGGCTGTGGAGGCGGAGGGTGGCCAGGTGATGGCCGTCCTTTCCCTGGTGGACCGCGAGGAGGGCGGGCGCGAAGCCATCGAGGCGCGCGGCTACCCCGTTCACACCCTGGTCGGCGTCGGTGAGCTGCTGGAGTTTTCCAGGTAAAGCAGGTTCACACAGAGACACAGAGGCACAGAGACAAGTTCTTCTCTGTGCCTCTGTGTCTCTGTGTGAGATCAGTCGTTCGCGCGCCGCACCGTGGGCCCGTTGCCGCGCGTGTAAACCAGCAGCGCCCCGTTCTGGGCCATGAAGCCGTACAGGTTGAAGGCCTCCGTGGGCTTCATGAAGATCACGCTCTCCACGTTGTCCATGGGGATGGCGGTGGCGAACTCGGTGCCCTTGCCCACCGCCATGTCGTCCAGGAAGAGCTGCACGGAGTTGCAGGCGGCGGGGCTGATCATCGTCCCGACCAGCCGCATCGATTCCACGCAGACCTCGCCCTTCTCATCGTACTTGATCTTCACGTTGGGGAAGTGCGACACCAGCTCGCCCACGTTGCGCGCGGCCGGACGCCGGTCGATCTCGTCGCGGGTGACGATGTCCAGGCGCCGGCCGCGGCGGTCCTCGTTGAACACGCCGGGGAGCACGCGCCGCGCCTGCACCACGATGGGCTCCAGGATGATGGGCCGCTTGGGCACGCGCACCTCCACCTCGGTGGGGAGCCCGCCGCGCACCAGCACGCGCGTGGTCATGCTGCCGTACACCTCGTGGTGCATCTGCACCCCGTAGCTGCCGGATGGCACCTGCTCGATGGTCGCGACCCCCTGCCGGTTGGACACCACCTGCGCGAGGTCGCCGCCCAGCCGCACCCTCGCCCCGGCGATGGGGCGCGAGTTGCCGGCGTCCACCAGCCGCAGCACCACGCGTCCCCGGCCAGTGGTGGTGCCCGCGCGCACCGGCGCGGGGGCGTCGAGCTCCACGTTCTTCACGCCGGGCCGCCCCGCCTCCAGCCTCACCTCCCCGCGCTCCGCGCCGGGGATGACCGCCGCCACGCGCACCGCCATGCCGACAGGCAGGTCGCAGAAGCGGTACATCCCCGCGTCGTCCGTCACGGCCAGCGCGCGCGCCGTGTCGCCCGAATCGCCGGGGCGCGGCCACTCGGCGCGCACGGGCACGCCGGCCATGGGAGCGCCGGTGGCGCGCGAGGTGACCAGGCCGCCCAGCGTGCCGGCCGCGGGGCGCGGGCACGAGGCGGTGAGCACCCTGCCCAGCGACGGGATGGCGAGGTCGCGCTCCGCGGTCTGCGGCGGGACGGCGACCACGCGGGTGGGCTCCGGCGTGTAGCGCAGCGAGTCCAGCCGCGGGTGGGCGAAGGTGAGCGAGTAGGCGCCCTCCGACACTCCCTCCAGGGCGAAGCGGCCGGCGGAGTCGGTGGTCGCGGTGCGGTCGGTTCCCTCCAGGACCACGCGCGCGGCGGCCAGCGGGCGGGAGCGGGTGCTGTCCCACACCATCCCCGTCACGCGCGCGGGAGCGGCCATCGCCACCAGCTCGCCCTCCGCCGTGCGGATCTCCATCACCTCCCCCGCCTCCTCCGCGATCCCCACGCCCACCGGGTCCACGCCGGGGACGGCGGTGTTGTTGGGGCGGAAGCGCGATGCGCCGGAGGGCATGCGGATGCGCCAGCGCGACACGATCCACCCGCCGCTGGGCAGCCGCCGGAACTCCACGCGCCCCCCCGCCTCCGCCGCGTCGGGGAAGCGCCCGCCCGTGTAGCCGTACTCCAGCACGCGCAGCTCGGCCGTCTTCGCGTCCATCCACAGCACCCCGCGCACGTCCGTCAGCTCCCCCGTGGCGATGGGCGCGAAGGCGAGCCCCACCATCCCCGGGTGCTCCTCGTCGCCCGGCCGGGCGCTGAAGCAGTGGGTGTCCAGGAACTCGTTGGAGAGGAGGATCTCCGCGTCGGGCGCGTGGAAGATGACCGTGTCGCCCACCGCCTCCACGTACCCCTTCTCCGCCAGCCGCGCGGTGGGCACCGTCACGAACGGCGACGGCTTGGCCGACTCCGCCGACTGCACGCGCTCGGAGCGGGTGATGAGCGAGGTGGGGTCCAGCTGGCGGCGCTTGCGGGTGATGCGGTAGCGGTAGGGGAACTGGATGGATGTGTACGCGCTGGAGCGCAGCGCCTTGCCGGCCTCCGTCCACAGCCCCGCCACCTCCATCCCCGGGTCCGAGCGCGTGGAGCAGCGCCGCCCGGCCGTGGCGGTGATCGCTGGCAGCTCCACCCGCTCGGCCGTGGCCTGCAGCGCGTACTCCAGCGTCTGCCCCGCCGCCAGCTGCAGCGCGGGCGAGGTGACGCGCCGGTAGCCCACGCGGTCCGCCCGCAGCGTGTAGCGCCCCGGCGCGGTGGCGGCCACGCGGTAGCGCCCGTTCGCGTCCGAGAGCACCTCGGCGCGCACGGAGCCGTCTTCCGCCACCAGGGCGACGAGCACGCCGGGCACGGGTCCGCCGCCCCGCTCCACCACGGAGCCGCGTACGGTCTGCGCCGCAGCGGCGGCGGGGAAGAGCAGGGAAGCGATCAGGACGCGGAGGATTCGTGACGGCATGGGGCTCGAGCGGGTAGGGGGAGGCGCGGACCTCCTCGCAAGGTAGCGCGGCGGCGGTGCGGAGCAAGAGGAATCTGCGGACAAGGCACACGGATGTTCATCCGCGCGCCCTAGAGGTCACTTCGCGCTGAACCACATGCGGGCGGCCACGAGCACCAGGAAGAGCGAGAACGCGCGCTTGAGCTGCACCGGCGTGAGCGTCTGCGCCCAGCGCGCCCCGAAGTACGCGCCCACCAGGAGCCCCAGCGCCACCAGCACCGAGGCCATCACGTTGACGTGCCCCGACTTGTAGTACTCGTACGCCCCCAGCGCGCCCACGGGCAGCAGGAGCGCGCCCAGCGAGGTGGCCGTGGCTTCCAGCGGCGCCATCCGCGCCACGAACATGAGCGCCGGCACGATCAGCACGCCGCCGCCGATCCCGAAGAGCCCGGAAAGGACGCCGGCGCAGAGGCCGATCACCAGGTACACCAGGAGCATGATCCCAATCCTTGCAGCGAGTTGATGCGGAACGACGGAAAAGCGGCCTCACACAGAGGCACAGAGGCACGGAGGACGAAGATAGCGCCTCCCCGCGGCCTTGCCCAACGCGCGGCGGCGCCGCAACTTCGGGCGACCTCTCTGACCCAGGAACGGAGTCCCATGAACCGACGCATCACACGGACACTGCTCGCCCTGGCCCTCGCCCCGCTGCCGCTCGCGGCGCAGCAGGGGCGGGCGCCGCGATGGCAGCAGGGGGTGGACTACCGCATCGAGGCGCGCCTCGAAGAAGGGAGCGACGTCCTGCACGGGCGGGCGCGGCTCCGCTACACCAACCGCTCGCCCCGCGCGCTGGACACGCTCTACATCCACCAGCACCTCAACGCCTTCCGCCCCAGCAGCGCGTGGGCCCGGCGCGAGGCGGAGTACGGCGAGCTCCGCTTCCAGGACCTGGGGCCGGCGGAGCACGCCTTCGAGCGCTTCACGGCGGTGCAGGTGGACGGCTTCACCGTGCGCCCCGTGTACCCGCTGTCGCCCGACTCCACGGTGGCGGCCATCCCCCTGCCGCGCCCCCTGCGCAGCGGCCAGAGCGCGACCGTGTGGATGGACTGGGACGCACGCCTCTCCACCCTGCCGCGCCGGCAGGGGCGCCGGGGGCGGCACTTCGACTGGGCTCAATGGTACCCGCGCATCGCGGTGTTCGACCATACCGGCTGGGCGGCGCAGCCCCTGCTGCCGCAGGGCGAGTTCTACGGCGAGTTCGGCCGCTACGACGTGACGCTGGACCTGCCGGCGGACCAGGTGGTGGGCGCCACCGGCGTGGCCGTGGAGGGCAACCCCGGGTACGCGATGCCCGAGGCCGCGCAGCCCGGCTTCGCGCGCACGGCGGAGCGCCTGGGCCTCCTCCCGGGCACGGCCGCCGCGAGCGGGCGCAAGCGGGTGCGCTTCGTGGCGAGCGACGTCCACCACTTCGGATGGGCGTCCGATCCGCGCTTCCAGCACGAGGGAGTCACCCGCTTCTCGCTCAACGACGCGGGCCAGCGCACGGAGCTTCCCGCCATCCACGTCCTCTTCCTCCCCGAAGACACGTCGTGGGCCGGCAACCGCGCGGCGCGGCGCACGCTGGACGCCATCCAGTGGGTGGGCTCGCTGATTGGGCCGTACCCGTATCCGCAGATCACCAACCTTCACCGGCTGGAGAGCGGCGGCACCGAGTTCCCCATGCTGGTGATGAACGGCTCGGCCAGCGAGGGGCTGATCGTCCACGAGGTCACCCACCAGTGGCTTCACGGGATCCTGGCCAACAACGAGTGGCGCGAGGGGTGGCTGGACGAGGGCTTCACCTCCTTCGTCACCAACTGGTACACGGAAGAGAAGCTGCGCCGCGAGGGCAACGCGCAGGCCGCCGACACCCTCTGGTTCGGCGCCATGCGCGGGCTTGAGCGGCTGGAGCGGGTGGATTCCACGCAGGCGCTCGCCCTCCCCGGCGCGGAGTACCGCTCGCCGCGCATCTACAGCGCGATGACGTACACCAAGGGCTCCGCCGTGCTCAGGATGCTGCGCGACTACCTGGGCGAGCCCACCTTCCGCCGCGTGCTGCGCCGCTACTACGACCAGTACAGGTTCCGCCACGTGACGGGCCGCGACTTCTTCGCCGTGGCCGAGCAGGTGAGCGGGCGCGACCTGGACGAGTTCTACGCGCAGTGGATCGAGGGGACGGCGAAGCTCGACTACTCCATCGCTTCCGCCCGCACCGCGCGCGCCGCGGATGGCCGCTGGCGCACGGAGGCGGAGCTGGTGCGCACGGGCGACGCCTGGCTGCCCGTGACGGTGCGCGCGGGCGACGCGGAACAGCGCGTCACAGGCCGCGCCGCCCGCCAGACGGTGGTGCTCACCTCCCGCGAGCGCCCCACCGAGGTCGTCGCGGACCCCAACTGGGTGCTGATCGATCCGAACCGCGCCAACAACCGAGCGCCGGTACCCTGAACGGAAGGGCTCACACAGAGACACGGAGACACAGAGGAGAGCGTTCTCCTCCGTGTCTCCGTGTCGCATCCAACCCATTGGAGCTTTCGAGCATCCAACCCTTTCGGTCCGGGCGATGATGCGCGCCGGGGAGGTTTCATCCACCGAGGAGGTTGGGATGGTGCGAAAAAACGTTTGCCTGCTGGCCGCGCTGCTCGTCGTGGGCGCCGCCGCCGACGCGGCGGCGCAGACGCGCTGCTACATCTGGCGCGACGGACGGCGCGTGGAGTGCGACAGCGACCGCCGGGAGAGGGAGCGTGAGCGTGAGCGCCGCCGCGAGGCCGAGCGCCGGCGCGACCGGGAGCGTTCGCGGGTCGTGTGGGGGTGGGGCGAGCCGGCCCAGTTCGGCGTGCGCGGCGGATACGACTTCGAGGACGAGGCGGGCTCGGCGGGCGCGCAGTTCCGCATCCCCCTCGCCAGCATGCTCAGCTTCGCGCCGAGCGCGGACGTGTTCTTCGACTCGCCCACCGAGTGGCAGATCAACACCGACGTCCTCCTGCGGCCCGCGGCGCTGGGCGGCGTGTACGGCGGCATCGGCGCGGGCTTCGTCAACCGCGACTTCGACGACGACGGCGACAACGGCACCGAGGCGGGGCTCAACCTGATCCTGGGCATCGAGAGCGGCCGCGTCCGCAACACCGTCGTGCGCCCCTTCGCCGAAGCGCGCTGGACCACGGTGGAAGACTACGACGCCTTCCGCCTGGTGGCGGGCTTCAACGTGCCCATCTCCGGCTGGCGATAAGAAGCAACAGGTCTCACACAGAGGCACAGAGGCACAGAGAGAAGTTCTCCTCTGTGTCTCAGTGTCTCTGTGTGAGCTCGCCGTGATTCGGCCCGATGAATCCCCCCCGAGCGATGGCGACGTAGCACCTGTGAGTCGCGGCGCTTTCCTGCACGGGCGGTGGATATGGACGATCTGAACGCGGTGGCGCGAGGGATGCGACAGGGGCGGGGACGCAGACGGCTTCCCCCACTCCGGCCACCTCCCATGAGCCAGGCGCACCCCCCGGACGATCGTTCCGAGGCCGAGACGGAGATGGACGCGCTCCTGGTCGGGCGCATCCAGGCCGGCGACGAGGGAGCGCTCAGCCTCCTCTACGACCGCTGGGTGGACCGCGTGTACTCCGTGGCGTCCCACGTGCTGGGCGCGCGCGACGAGGCGGACGACGTGGTGGAGCGCACCTTTACGCAGATCTGGAAGGACGCGGGGCGCTACGACCCGGAGCGGGGAAGCGCGTGCGCGTGGATCGTGACCATCGCCCGCAGCCACGCCCTCACCCTCCAGCGCGCCCAGGGGCGGCGCGCGCGCCACGACGAGCTGCGCACCCGCTACCTGCTGAACGAGGGCACCGTGTCGGCCGCGTCGCCGCTGCAGAGCCTGGAGGCGAGCGAGGACCGGGCGCTGATCCAGGGCGCCATGAGCCGCCTGCCGGACGAGCAGCAGCGGGTGGTGAGGATGACCTTCTACGAGGGCCTCAGCCAGACGGAGATCTCCGACCGGCTGGGCGTGCCCCTGGGCACGGTGAAGACGCGCGTGCGCCTTGCCTTCGCCAAGCTGCGCGGCTCGCTGGAGAGCCTGCGGGAGAGGGCCCGATGAGCCGCCCGCACGAGCACGACGCCCTGCGCGCCCTCGCCGCGGCCGGCCGGCCGGAGGCGCTCGCCCCGGAGGAGATCGACCGCGTCCTGCGGCACGCGGACGAGTGCCCCGACTGCTCCGCCGAGCTGCGCGACTTCGCGGCGCGCGCCATCCTGGCCCAGGCCCCCGAGCTGCACCTGGCCCCCGAGCACTCCGCGCGCCTGCGCGCCCGCGTCCTGGCGCAGACGGCCCCCGTCCGCGCGCGCCCCGCGCCGCGCCGCTCCCCGGCCCTCACGCGCGGCAGCGGCTGGCTGGCCGCCGCCGCCATGGCCGTGGCGCTCATCACCCACCACGGCTTCCACGAGCCGCTCCGCGCCGGCTGGCTGGCCGCGGGCGCCTTCGCCCTCCTCGCCCTGGGCCTGGCCATCTACGCCGACCACCAGCGCAGGCGCCTCGCCGACCTGGAGCAACAGCTTGGCTCACGCAGAGACACGGAGGCACGGAGATAAGTCGTTCTCTGTGCCTCTGTGTCTCCGTGTGATAGATTTCCCGGATGCCTCAGACTCTACCGCTGGCGCGCGACGGCATCGTCCGCGGCGCGTGCCCCCACGACTGCCCCGACACGTGCGCCATGCTGGTGCACGTGAAGGATGGCCGCGCCGTGCGCGTGCAGGGCGACCCCGAGCACCCGGTGACGCAGGGCTTCCTCTGCACCAAGGTCAACCGCTACGTGGAGCGCACCTACCACGCGGACCGGCTCACCACGCCGCTGCGCCGCGTGGGGCCCAAGGGCGAGGGGCGCTTCGAGCCGGCCACCTGGAGCGAGGCGCTGGAAGACATCGCCCGGCGCCTGGACGAGATCCGCAACGGGCCGCACGGGCCGCAGGCCATCCTCCCCTACTCGTACGCGGGGACGATGGGGCTGGTGCAGGGCGGCTCCATGGACCGGCGCTTCTTCCACCGCGTCGGGGCCTCGCTGCTTGATCGCACCATCTGCGCTACGGCGGGCACCGAGGCGTGGAAGGTGACGTACGGCGACCGCATGGGGCCCACGCCGGAGGAGGCGGAGCACGCGCGGCTGGTGCTGCTGTGGGGCACGAACACGCTCACCTCCAACCCGCACCTGTGGCCGGCGCTGCGCCGCGCGCGCGAGGCGGGGGCGCGCATCGTGGCCATCGACCCCATCCGCACGCGCACGGCTGCGCAGTGCGACCAGCACGTAGCCATCCGCCCCGGCGCCGACGCGGCGCTGGCGCTGGGGATGATGCACGTCATCTTCCGCGAGGGGCTGGAGGACGCCGACTACCTGCGCCGCCACACCGTGGGGTGGGAGGCGCTGCGCGGGCGCGCCCTCCACGAGTGGAGCGTGGAGCGCGCCGCCGCCGAGACGGGGATCGGCGAGGCGACCATCGAGGCGCTGGCGCTGGAGTACGCGCGCACGCGCCCGGCCTTCATCCGCCTCAACTACGGGATGCAGCGCCACGCCGGCGGCGGCATGGCCGTGCGCGTGGTGAGCCTGCTCCCGGCCGTGACCGGCGCGTGGCGCGACGTGGGCGGCGGCGCCACGCTGTCGACCTCCGGCGCCTTCCGGGCCAACGGCGTGGCGCTGGAGAAGCCCGAGTGGATCCCCGCTGGCACGCGCACCATCAACATGGTGAAGCTGGGTGACGCGCTCACCCGGCCGGACGCGGGAGTGGGCGGGCCGCCCGTGAAGGCGCTCGTCGTCTACAACTCCAATCCCGCCGCCGTGGCTCCCGACCTGGGCCGCGTGCGCGAGGGGCTGCGCCGCGAGGACCTCTTCACCGTCGTCCTGGAGCACTTCCGCACGGACACGGCGGACTACGCGGACTGGATCCTTCCCGCGACCACGCAGCTGGAGCACTGGGACGTCCACACCTCGTACGGGCACCTGTACGTCACGCTCAACCGCCCCTCCATCGACCCGGTGGGCGAGAGCCTCCCCAACTCCGAGATCTTCCGCCGCCTGGCCGCCCACATGGGCCTGGACGACCCGGAGCTCCGCGAGACCGACCTGGAGCTGATCGCGCAGGCGCTGGATTCGCCCAACCCGGCGCTGAACGCGATCAAGCTGGAGCGGCTGATGGAAACGGGGTACGAGCGCCTCCGCGTGCCCACGCCCTTCCTTCCGTACGCGGACCCGGAGCGCTTCAACACGCGCACGGGCAAGATCCAGATCGTGGCGCCGGAGCTGGAGGCGCTGGGGCTCGATCCGCTCCCCACCTACACGCCTCCCGCCGAGAGCGCCGCGGCGGACCCGAAGCGCGCCGCGCGCTTCCCGCTGATGCTCCTGTCGCCGCCGGAGCACCAGTTCATGAACTCCACCTTCGTCAACATCCCCGCGCTCAAGAAGGCGGCGGGCGAGGCGAAGCTGCTCCTCCATCCCAACGAGGCGGCCGTGCGCGGCATCCGCGACGGCGACCGCGTGCGGAGCTGGAACGACCGCGGCGACTTCTTCGCCCTGGCCGTGGTGACCGACGACGTGCGCCCGGGCGTGGCCGTCTCCTACGGCGTGCGCTGGGCCCGCCTCTCCGAGGAGGGCCGCACCGTCAACGACACCACCTCGCAGGGCGTCACCGACATGGGCGGAGGCGCGGTGTTCTACGACAACGCGGTGGAAGTGGAGATGGCGGGATGAACCGTTCTCCGTGCCCCTGTGTCTCCGTGTGAGCCCGTAGTGCGCATCCTTTACGTTTCCCACTCGTTCCCGCTCCGCGGCCAGCCGCTCTCCAACGTGGGAGGGATGCAGCGCGTGGCCACCGGCCTTCACGACGCGCTGGCCGCGCACCCGGGCGTCGAGCTCCACTCGCGCGTGCTGGAGACCTCCTGGAAGGCCACCCCGTACCGGATGCCCGGCTACATGGCCGGCCTCCTGCGCGAGATCCCGCGCACGGTGGCGCGCGAGGGGATCGACGTGGTGCTCTTCTCGTCGATGGTCACCGCCTCGCTGTCCACGGTGCTGGCGGGCGCGGTGAAGAAGCACGGCGCGCGCCTGGCCGCCATCCCCGTGGGGCGCGACGTGACGCTCCCCACGCCGGGGTACCAGTGGCTCGTCCCCCGCGTCTTCCGCGCGCTGGACCTGGTGTTCCCCATCAGCCGGGCCACGGGGCGGGAGTGCACCCTGCGCGGCCTCCCCGAGCAGAAGATGAGGATCGTGCCCTGCGGCGTGGACACGGCGCTCTTCGCCCCGCCGCACGACCGTGCCGCGGCGCGCCGCGAGCTCCTTCACGCCATCGGCGCCACGGTGCCGGACGACACGCTGATCCTGGTGAGCGTGGGGCGCCACCAGGAGCGCAAGGGCTTCCAGTGGTTCACCGACGCGGTGATGCCGCGCCTCCCCGCCGGCGTGCTCTACCTGGTGACGGGCGAGGGCCCCACCACCCCGCGGATCCGCGCGGCGATCGAGCGGCGCGGGCTGGATGGGCGGGTGAGGCTGCTGGGGCAGGTGAGCGAGGAGGTGCTCCGCACCCTGTACCGCGGCGGCGACCTGTTCGTGATGCCCAACATCCACGTCCCCGGCGACATCGAGGGCTTCGGCGTGGTGATGCTGGAGGCGGGGCTGTGCGGGATGCCGGTGCTGGCCGCCGAGCTGGAGGGGATCAGCGACGTGGTGAGCGAGGGCGACAACGGCGAGCTGGTGCCCAGCCAGGACGCGGATGCCTTCACCGCCGCCATCCTCCGCCGCCGCTCCAACCGCGCCGCCCTCGCGGCCGAGTCCGCCGCCGCGGCCCGCTACACCGCCGCCCACTACTCCTGGGCCGCCATCGCCGACCGCTACGTCCAGCTGCTGAGGCGATAGGGGGGCTCGTGCCGACGGGCCCCCACCCCCCGGCCCCCTCCCCCGCATGCGGGGGAGGGGGCGCATCTTCTGTATGCGTCGCTGAATCTGGTTTTCAGATGGGCTGCGGTCACGTTGAATCTCGGGCCAGGCAAGGGTGCGTGGAAATCGCCCCCTCCCACGCTCCCCCGCACGCGGGGGAGGGGGCCGGGGGGTGGGGGCCCGTCAGCCGCTCCTCCATTCGTCGCGCAGCACCCCGAACAGCTCGATGTCTTCGAATACGCCCCACTTGAGCACGTGGGCGCGGAGCTTTCCCTCGTGCGTCATCCCGAGCTTGCGCATCACGGCGCCGGACGCGGGGTTGCGCGAGTAGTAGTGCGCGTACACCCGGCGCACGCCCAGCCGCGTGAAGGCGTATTCGATGACGGCGCGCGCCGCCTCCGTCGCCAGGCCCTGGCCCCAGAAGGGGCGCCCGATCCAGTAGCCGATCTCGGCCCGCGAGTGCGGGAGCTCCAGCTTCAGCCCGCACGTGCCCACCAGCGCCCCGCCGTCGCGCATGGTGAGCCCGAACACCACCGCGTCGCCGCAGTCGTACGCCACGGGAAGGGTGCCGATCCACGCCTCCGCGGCGCCGTCGGGGTAGGGGTGGGGGATGTTGAGGGTGCTGTACGCCACCTCGCGGTCGCCGGCCAGCGCCTGCACCGCCGCCGCGTCCCCCGGCACCAGCGGGCGCAGGACGAGGCGCGGCGTGTCCAGCGAGGGCTGCTGGGCGAGCACCGGGGAAGGAGATCCCATTCCACGACTCCTCGGGAAGAAGATGACGGGGCGGTTGAATCAGCTGCTACACGGTTTCCGCTGAGCCTGGCGGTGCGGCCGCCGGGAATTCCTTGGACAGCAGCAGGGCGGGGTCGGCGCGGGTGGCCGCCACCCACATCACCACGGCGGCGGCGGCGCCCAGCACCAGCATCAGGCTCCACAGCACGGTGCTGCCCGCCCGGTCCAGCACCACGGTGCCCGCCCACGGCCCCACCGCGAACGCCAGGCCGAACGCCATCGTGTAGGCGCCCATGTACTCGCCGCGCCGGGAGACAGGGGCCGCATCGGCCGCGAAAGCGGCGGATCCAGGGAAGAGGATCATCTCCCCGAAGGTCCACACCACGGTGGTGAGCACCAGGTGCCAGGGGGCGGAGACCAGCGCCATCGCCCCGAAGCCCGTGCCGCACAGGATGCACCCCAGCACCAGCGAGCTGCGGTGGGACCAGCCCGCCATCGACAGGTTGAGCGGCACCTCCAGCAGCACGATGATGATGGTGTTCACCACGAACAGCATCCCGAACAGCGCGCTGGATAGCCCCAGGTCCTGCACCAGGAAGAGGGGCAGGGCGGCGGTGTGCTGGAAGAAGATCATCCCCACCAGGAACGCGCCCACCAGGAAGAGGAGGAAGCAGCGGTCCGACAGCACCCCCGGACCCACCCTCGGCCCCGCCTCGCGCTCCATCGCCGGCGCGCCGCTCGCCGCCCTCAGCGCCACCATCCTCCGCGAGGCCACCGCCAGCACGATCCCCGCCGCCAGCGAGGTGCCTCCATCCACCAGG
>DASVSA010000337.1:0-5769 GCA_036388335.1 Longimicrobium sp.
CCAGCGGCGGCAGGACGTCTTCTCGGGCGTCTTCGCCTTCGCCTCGGAGCGCTTCGACCTCACCCGCGGCGGCGAGGTGAGGCGCGCGGACGGCGACTGGGTGAGCGGAGGCTTCTTCCCCACCCTGGGCGTGCGCCCCGCCGCGGGGCGTCTCCTGGCGGGCGCCGACGACTACCGGGGCTGCCCGGCGGTGGCGGTGGTGAGCCACGCCTTCGGGCGCGCCGAGTACGGCGGTGCCGCGGCGGCGGTCGGCAAGCGCATCTCGCTCAACGGGCACCCGTTCACCGTGGTCGGCGTGGCCGAGCCGAGGTTCTTCGGGGTGGAGGTGGGGCGCCGGTCGCAGGTGTACGCGCCGCTCTGCGCGCAGGCGCTGATCCGCGGCCAGGAGAGGGTGCTGGACGAGGGCTGGCGCTGGTTTTTGGCGGTGATGGGACGCCCGCGGGCGGGGCTGTCGCCGGACGAGGTGAGGGCGCGGCTGGGCGCGCTGGGCCCCGCCATCCACGCCGCCACCGTGCCCGCGGAAGGTCCGCCCGAGGGGCGCCAGTGGTACCTGCGCGGCAGGCTGGGGGTGGAGCCGGCGGAGCAGGGGGTGTCGGCGCTTCGCTCGCGCTACGGCAGCGCGCTGCTGGCGCTGATGGCCGTGATGGGTGTGGTGCTCCTGATCGCCTGCGCCAACGTGGCCAACCTGCTCCTGGCCCGTGCCGCGTCGCGCCAGCGCGAGATCGCGGTGAGGATGGCGCTGGGCGCCGGGCGGCTGCGCCTGGCGAGGCAGGTGATGGTGGAGAGCATGATCCTCTCCCTGGCCGGCGCCGCCGTGGGAGTCGTCTTCTCGCGGTGGGCGAGCCACGCGCTCGTCGGCTTCCTCTCCACGCGCGGCCGCGCCGTGTGGCTGCCGCTGGAGGCGGATGCGCGGGTGCTGGGGTTCGCGCTGGCGGTGGCCGTGGCGACGGGGCTCCTCTTCGGCGTGGCGCCGGCCCGCCACGCCCTGCGCGTGGACCTGCAGGGGGCGATGAAGGCCAGGGACGGCCGCTCCCGCGAGCGCCGCTTCGCCGCCCGCGCGCTCGTCACGGGCCAGGTGGCGCTCTCGATGGTGCTGGTGGTGACGGCGGGGCTCTTCCTGGGCACCTTCCACGCGCTCACCACGCTGGACCCCGGCTTCCGCCGCGAGGGCGTGCTGCTGGCGGAGGTGGACCTGCGCAACGCCGGGTATTCCGGCGAGCAGGCGGAGGTGGTGCGGCGCGAGCTGCTGGACCGGCTGCGCACCCTCCGCGGCGTGGTCTCGGCCAGCGCGTCGATGCTCACCCCCATCAGCGGCGCGGGATGGAACGGGATCGCGCGGGCGGGCGGCGCGGCGGAGGGGGAGATGGTGATGATGAACGCGGTCACCGACGGCTACTTCCGCACGCTGGGCACGCCGCTGGTGGCGGGGCGCGAGCTGCTGCCGGGCGACCGGCGGGGCGCGCCGCCCGTGGCGGTGGTGAACGAGGCGATGGCCCGCAGGCACTGCGGCAGCCGCAGCCCGCTGGGCCAGGAGATCCGCGTGGAGCCGTCGCCCCGTGGCGCGCCCATCCAGGTGGTGGGCGTGGTGCGCGACGCCCGCTACGGCTCCATGCGGGAAGACGCGCCGCCCACCGTATACCTGTCGCTGGCGCAGGAAGACGCTCCCGGGCACTCCGCCGATTTCGAGATCCGCGCCGCCGCCGACGCGCTCGCCCTCGCCCCGCTGGTCGCGCGGGAGATCGCCCGCGTGCACCCCGGGATCACCGTGGAGTTCACGACGCTCGCGGACCAGGTGGGCGCCTCGCTGGGGCGCGAGCGGCTGCTGGCGACGCTCTCCGGCTTCCTGGGCGCTCTGGCTCTCCTCCTGGCCGGCATCGGGCTCTACGGCACCGTGTCGTACTCCGTCGCGCGGCGCCGGAGCGAGCTGGGTATCCGCATGGCGCTGGGCGCGGCGCGCGGCCGGGTGGTGGGGATGGTGCTGGGCGAGGTGGGACGGATGGTGGGCGTAGGGATCGCGATCGGAGCCGTGGCCGCGCTCGTGGCGGGGCGGCTCGTGTCCTCCTTCCTGTACGAGCTCGCCCCGTCGGACCCGCTGACCCTCGTGGCTTCCGCGCTGGTGCTGGGGTGTGGGGCGCTGGTGGCGGGGGCGGCGCCCGCCTGGCGCGCAGCGCGGCTGGACCCGGTGGCGGCGCTGCGGGAAGAGTAGAACGGCGATCTCACAAAGAGACACGGAGGCACAGAGATGACTTCATCCCGGTGCCTCCGTGTCCGCATTTGGGACGGGTGTTTCTCATGGGCGGGCGGGGAGCGACGGGCGGAGTTGCTGGGGAATCCGCGCAAGACGTTGTGGGGAAACGAGTTGTGATGCCGGCACATCCGGGTCCGATCCTCGCCTTATAGGAGGCCGCTGAACCGAACTACTCCTAACACAAGCGAGGCTACCATGATCAACGCACTCTTCAGCTACTTCGTCGCTCCCCGTGGGTTCGTTCCGGGCCTGGCCGATTGGCGCCGCGTGCGCCAGACGCAGCTGCGCGCAATCTGACTAGCAGGTCAGGTGCGCGCCGCCGCAGGTGGCGGTGAAGGTGCGCACCGGCACGGCGAAGGGGCCGTGCACGCGGATCTTCACCACGTAGTCGCCCGCGGCGCCGCCGGGATCCGGGCCGATGGTGCAGCTTCCGGGGACCGAGCGGACCTCGGAGACCCGGACGGCGGTGGCGATGAGACCCGAGCCCGGAGTGGCGAGGCAGGTGGTGGACGCCAGGTCCAGCGCATCGATCGCGGCCCCGCGCGCCACCGGATCGGAATACCGGTCCACGCCGTCGGAGAGGGTCCAGCGCGGCACGAGCCAGCCCGAGGCGAGGAGCAGGACCGCCGCGCACGGCACGACCCAGCGGCGCATCCGAGGGCCTACGCGGCGCGGATGGCTTCGTAGCCGGCCAGGCACCCGGCCGCCAGCGCGATGCCACCCAGGTAGCCGCCGACCACGTCGGAGGCCCAGTGCTTCTCCTCCAGCACGCGGGCGCCGGACATCAGCAGCGGCACCGTCATGGCCAGGGGAAAGATGACGGCGGGCCGCGCGAGCCCCTCGCGGGCCAGCACGTAGGCGGTGGAGAGCGAGAGCGCCCCCGGCCCGAACGCGTGTCCGCTGGGGAAGACCGGCCGGTCGGGCGGATGGCCGGGCGGAGGCGGAGGCTGCGGGAGCCAGCGGTCGAAAGCCGGGTTGAGGCCGCGCGCCGCCGCCGCGGCAGCCACCATGGCCGCCGCTCCAACCGCGCGGGAGCGCAGCGCACCCGGCTCGCGCCCGCCCGGCGCGGCGAGGATGCACGCGGAGAGGCAGAGGGCCGCGGGCACGTACGTCTTCTTCTTGCCGGCGGGGGCGATGGCCGCGGCGGCTTCGCGCACCGGGTGCTCGTCGGGGAGGGCGGTGGCTTCGTGCACCGCCTCGTCCGCACCGGCGGTCTCGCGGCGCGCCACGGCCGCGGCCAGCCGGCCGAAGACGGCCACCGCCGCCACGGAGACGGCGGCCAGCGCCAGCGCGCGGCGCCGATCGGAAGATGGGTTCGGTAATCTCATGGCGCAGCGCGAAAGCCAGATCCGTACCCGCGCGGCACCCGCCGCGTGACAGCGGTGCCGCCTACACGGCGCGGCGCGCGAAGCGGGCGTGCACCCGCGCCACGATGGGGGTGAGCGCCAGGGTGGCCGCGATGCGGAGCGGCTGGGTGAGCTTGGTGAAGAGGTAGGCCGCCGCGAAGGTGCCCGCGCCGCCGGCCGCGCCCTCGGGGCTCCAGCCCAGGCGGATGGCCGCCCAGCTCCCGAGGAGCACGACGGCAAAGATCACCAGGTACACCACGAGCGCCACGCGGCCGTACTCGGCCAGCACTTCCTTCAGGGTCTTGCGCATGGGGGCTCATTCGGGGGTCGAGGTGGACCGCCCCAATGTCCGCCCCCGGAGGTGCTCCCGCAACCCGCCGGGGCACGCGGAGGCGTCCGCGGGGTAGAGGGGTCCGCTCGCGGCCGGCAACTCTCCACCCGTCAGGAACCACCGCCTTGTTCAAGTCTCCGCTCGCCCTGCTCCGCGTCCTCGGCATCCTCGAGGGCGTGTCGTTCCTCCTTCTCCTGGGCGTCGCCATGCCGCTGAAGTACCTGGCGGGGCTCCCCCAGGCGGTGCGCGTGGTGGGATCGGCGCACGGGCTGCTCTTCGTGCTCTTCGTGATGGCCGTGCTCCACGTGGCCGTGCAGCTCCGCTGGCCGCTGGCGCGGGTGGCGGTCGCCCTGCTGGCGGCGGTCGTCCCCTTCGGGCCGTTCATCCTGGACGGGCACCTGAGGCGCCAGTCGGACCCCACCGCGGGCTGACCGCGGCGCCATGTGGGTCTTCCTCGCCCTGCTGGGGGCGTTCGCCTCCGCGGGCACCAGCCTCTCGCTGAAGCGCGCCGTCGTGCACGGCGGCGCCATCGTCTCCACCATCGCCGCGCGGCTGGTGGCGGCGGTGCTGCTGGGCGCGCTGGTGCTGGCGCTGGGCGGGTGGCCCCAGCCCTCCGCCGACTACTGGAGCGCCGTGGGGCTCGTGCTGGTGCCCGAGGTGCTGGGGACGCTCTTCCTCACGCTCGCCCTCCGCGCCGGCGACCTGTCGCTGGTTCAGCCGCTTCTGGGCCTCCTGCCGCCGCTGGTGATGATGGGGGGCTTCCTGGTGCTGGGGGAGGTGCCCACCTGGGAGGCCGGGGTGGGGGCCGCCCTCGTGACGGTGGGCGTGTACTGCGTGGGGCTGGCGCCCGGCGCGTCCGCCCTGGAGCCGCTGCGGGCCCTCGCGCGGGAGCGGGCGAGCTGGTTCGCGGTCGCCTCCGCGTGCTCGTGGAGCGCGGCCACGCTGGTGCACAAGCGCGGGATCGCCGCCGTGGGGCCCTTCCCCTGGGCCGTGACGCTGGCGCTCGGTACCGCCCTGGCGCTGGCCGCGGTGCTGCCCCTGGTGGCGTGGTCGGGGCCCGGGCGGGTGGGGATCCCGGTGCGTCGCGTCCCCTGGGGCCTGGCCGTGTCGGTGGCCGGCCTCACCTTCGCGGTGCAGCAGGTGGGCATCCAGCAGGCCTTCGGGATGACACAGGCCGGCTACGTCATGGCCGTCAGCACCACCGGCATCCTCATCTCCACCGCCGTGGGGATCGTGCTCCTGCGCGAGCGCGCGGCGGTGCGCTCGCGCGTGACGGGCGCCGTGCTGGTGTGCGGCGGCGCGATGCTGGTGGCGGCGTTCGGCTGAGCTCACACAGAGACACGGAGGCACAGAGATGACTTCATCTCTGTGCCTCCGTGTCTCTGTGTAAGCCTAGAGTGTCTGGCAGGCCCCTGGCTCGACGCACGGTCCGGCGAGCCGGTCTCGCTGGCGCCGCCGCGCTCCACGGACACGCTGTAGCCGCCACCGGCGGTGCCGGGGGTGCGAAAGGTGACGGTGCCGTTCTGGTCCGTGCGGTACCAGGGCTTGCCGTAGCGGGCGAAGAGGTCGCGCGTCTGGGTGTGCACGTGGCCGTAGGTGTTGGTGGCGCTGACGCTGAAGGTGACCCAGGCGGGGTTCACCAGGTCCAGGAAGCGGCTCGACACGCCGTTGCACGAGCCGTGGTGGTTGGCCTTCAGCACCTCCACCTTCATCCCCGGGTAGCGGTCGTAGTCCGCGCCCGTGTCGAACCAGGTCTGCGCCTCGTGCTCGGCGTCGCCCGCGAACCACATGGAGAACGAGGCGGAGTCCGGGCCCACCAGCTTGACGGGCGTGGAGCGGTTGTT